>JAGACB010000005.1 GCA_017614345.1 Lachnospiraceae bacterium | reverse complement strand
CTCATCGCATTAAACCAGGATCCTTTGGGGCGTCAGGCCAGAAGAGTGTACTGCTCGGCTTGCAGTGAAGCACCGGATCTGACCTATGTGATGGACCATGACCGTACGGACGTACTTGTGAAGCTCCTTGCAGGAGGCGGACTGGCCATCCTGTTCCAGAATCTGTCCAAGGAAAAAAGGGCGGATGAAGTGAACATTTCCCTTGAGGAGATCCGGAGATTCTTCCCGGAGGATACCGAATTCTTTGATCGCCTGTTGACACAGGCAGAAGAAGGTGACCTGGTACTGACGGATCTTTGGACCGGGGAGCAGACTCCTTTTACCGGAAAGGTGGGCGTAACGAGTCTTGAGGGATGTTCCCACAAGATCCTGCGTCTCGGAAAGAAAGGGGAGATGAAGGTCGGTGATCTTCTGGAGATGATCCGGGAAGCCGGAAGTCTTCGGGGAAGAGAAAAGAACATCACCTGGACCATGACACCCCTTGATGTGACCCTGGAAAGAAGAATGGCAGCGGGGATCCTGCACCAGTATCTGCAGGAGGTTCTGGATCTCCCTGATCTGGATGCGGATGAGCGGACCCTGGCCCTTCAGGATCTGTATGAGTGCAATCACTGCACCGGACATCTGATCCAGGCTGTGGGAAGAGGACTCATTTTCCCGAAGGATGAAAAGCATTATGATCTGATTTCTCCGCTCTCCCGGGCGGAAGCAGCTCTGGCAGTCAGCAGACTGATGAGTATCTGAAATCATTTTTCTCACTTTGTGAGTGGTGATCGTTATAGATCATGGATCTGTAACTTGATAAATTGAGTGTTTGATGAGGAGGTTAACAATGCAGAAAGATCTGAGAAATCCCATGAAAGTGGAATTTAACAACCGTGTGGATTATTGTGTGGGGACAGGCCGTATGGGGCTTGCACTTCAGAAGGAGTACATGGAGCAGCTGAAGCTGGTCCAGAAGGAAATCGGATTTTCTCACATCCGCGGTCACGGACTGTTTTCGGATGACATGGCTATTTACCAAGAGTATGAGGACCGGAAGACCGGTGAGCGGATCATCGAGTATAACTTCACCTACCTGGATCTGGTCATGGACAATTATCGTGAAGTGGGCTTAAAGCCTTTCCTGGAGCTGGGCTTTATGCCGAAGAAGATGGCAAGCGGCGAGCAGACCATTTTCTACTGGAGAGGCAATGTAACTCCGCCTAAGGATTACAGCCTCTGGTGTGATCTGGTGGTTGCTACCTTAAAGCACCTGATGGATCGCTACGGAAAGGAAGAGGTTTTGACCTGGCCTATCGAGGTATGGAACGAGCCGAACCTTCCCGGAGTCTGGAAGGGTGCCGATATGCAGGAGTATTTCCGTCTGTTTGAAGAAACCTTCCGTGCCATCAAGGCACTGGATCCCGCCTTCCGTGTGGGAGGTCCCGCCATCTGCGGCGTGAAGGATGAATTCTGGATCGAAGAATTCATGAAGTTCATCCGCGAGAAGAAGCTGGCGGTGGATTTCATCACCCGTCATCACTATACCACGGGTCAACATGATTTTAACGGCCACTATACCTATGCACCCCTGGAGGATCAGGAGTTCCGCTTCAACAACCTGCATTCCACACGTACCATTGTGGACAGCTTTGAAGAATACAAGGGTCTGCCCATCCACATCACGGAGTTCAACACCTCTTATACTCCCAACTGTGTGATCCACGATACCAACCTGAATGCGGCTTATCTGGCTCAGCATCTGTCCAGGCTGGGCGATGACAACGAGTCCTATTCCTACTGGACCTTCGGCGATATCTTCGAGGAGATGGGTGTTCCCTATACCCCGTTCCACGGCGGTTTCGGTATGGTTGCCAACCGTTCCATCCCCAAGCCCACGTTCCATACATTTTCCTTCTATAAGAAGCTGCAGGGCGAATGCATCTGGCGGGACAATGATATGATCGCCGTAAAGAACGAAGACGGAAGCATCCGGATCGTGGCATGGAATGTCTGCGAAAAAGAAGAGGAACGCAAGGATAAGGAAATTTCCGTTACACTTCCTCTTGCAGAAGGGGAGTATAGTGTGGTAAAACAGCTTGTGGATGAAGAGAGCTGCAACCCCAGAAAGATCTGGCACGATCTCGGGGAGCCTTCCTCTCTGTCCGATGAGCAGGCGGAGCTTCTCAGAAGAGCAGCACTTCCCTTTATCAGTTCCGAACGGATCAAGGCGGGATGTGACCTGACTCTGACCTTAAAGCCCAATGCGGTGATCTATCTGGAGGTTCGTCCTTCCGTGATGACCAGCGACAGAGGCTTCAGGTTTGATCACTGATGAACTGACGGAAGGTTCATGTTTGACTATTAATGAAACTGTCAGAGAAAATCTGCAGATATGAGTGATTTACGGCCGGGAACAGTCGGAAATATGGCTGTTCCCGACCGAACACGTTCGGGATCCCCCGGGAAAGGAGCAGGGTATGAAGAAATTGATCCACAGGATCGACCGGCTGGTCAACCGGCTCAGTATCCATAACAAGATCATTCTGCTTTATATCTTCTGTGTGATCGCACCCCTGGTCCTTCTGGACGGTGTGATCTTCTACTCCTTTTACCGGGCGGAGCAAAATGACCGTCAGCATGAGATGGAAGAGGTGAAGACCTCCATCGAATATACACTTCAGACGGCCATCGTGGATTCCATGAAGATTCTGAACAGTATCGATACTTCTTCCGAGATCAATGATTTCCTGAAGGAACGATATGAAACTCCGGTGGATTTTTATACTGCCAGAATGAAGATCATGGAAAATAATCTGGTCAACGTGGAATTCGGCGGGAATATCTCCACCCTTACCATCTATGCGGAGAATCCGACCATCATTAACGGAGGTGTGTTCAAGCAGTACTCGGAAGCGAAGGAACAGCCGTGGTATGACGAAGCGATACGTTCCGGAGAGAAATACGGATTGTATGCGGGATACCGAAGTCCCATGCTGTACAGCGCCAGTCCGTACCGGAGGATCGTTCTGGTCCGGCGGCTGGAATACTATATCAGGGGAAATGAGACCAGATTTGCTGTGGCAGATCTGGACTACAGCGCTCTGGACCGGAAGCTCAGAAGCATCCAGAACAGTTATCATTATTATGTTTCGGAAAAAAACGGAAAGATCCTGTTCAGTAATGACGGACTTCAGTCCTATACTCAGGATTTTGCCGTGCGTGATCCGGATGATCATTATGATTATGTTTCGGAGATCGAGATCTACAATCAGAAACTGACCATCTCGCTGATCCGGACGGACTTTACGTTTTTCGAGGGTTTCCTGTCAAGAGTCCCGGTGATCCTTCTGGTGCTGTTCCTCAGTATCGCATTTCCCGTGATCCTGCTGTACTTCCTGGACCGGTCATTTACCAAGCGATTGGAAGCCTTAAGTAAGGCCTTTGAGAACTATAATATCGAGGATCTTAAGCCGGTGGGACCCATCGACGGAAACGATGAGATCAGTTCCCTCATGAGAGGCTATAACCGGATGCAGGAGCATTCGGCGCAGCTGATCCAGACCATCTATAAGGATAAGATCGAGCGGCAGGAGATGGATCTGGCCCGGCAGAATGCCGAGCTTCTGGCACTTCAAAGCCAGATCAATCCGCACTTTCTGTTCAATACCATGGAATCCATCCGGATGCACAGTATTATCAAGGAGGAACAGGAAACCGCGGATATGATCGAACAGCTGGCGGTGCTGACCAGACAGAATATCAACTGGAAGTCGGATCTTACCACCATTGCGGAGGAGATCGGTTTTATCGAGTCGTATCTGAAGCTGCAGAAATATCGTTTCGGTGACAGGCTTCAGTATAAGATCGAACTGGCAGAGGACTGCGGGGACTTCCGTCTTCCGAGACTGACCATGGTCACCTTCGTGGAAAATGCCTGTATCCACGGAGCGGAACAGAACCGGAACGTTACCTGGATCTTCGTGAGGATCTTTAAGAAAGAGGAGTCTCTGGTGATCGAAGTGGAGGATACCGGAGGCGGAATGGACCGGGATCAGGTGGAAGAGATCCTGGATAAGATGAAAAACGGGACCATTGAGGGTCTCAAGAGTGGGAAACATGTGGGTATAACAAATGCCTGTCTGCGTCTGAACATGATGACGGGGAACAGGACCGGGTATCACCTGGAAAGCGAGGAATCAGTAGGGACGTTCCTGTCTCTGAGGATCCCTCTGGATGTGTTAAGTGTGGATATGACTGATAGGGAGGAAGAAAATGAGTGAGCTGAAGGTGCTCCTGGCTGATGATGAGCCCTTTATCCTTCAGGGATTAAAGGAGATCATCGACTGGGAGAAGGAAGGCTGTACGATCGTGGCGGCCTGCAGTGACGGGAAGGAAGCACTGGATTACGTGCGGAGCCATCCCGTGGATCTGATCATCACGGATATCCGGATGCCGGAGATGACGGGGCTTGAGATGATCAAAACCATCTATGAAGAACAGATCAGTGATGCGGCCATCATTGTTCTGAGTGGTTATGATGATTTTTCATATTGCCGTGAGGCAATCCGTTATTCCTGCTCGGATTATCTGTTAAAGCCCATCAATCAGAATGAACTCCTGGTGGCCATTCGGAAACAGGTGGACCGGAAGGTGGAGCTTTCCGCCCGCCGGGCTCAGAATGAAATGCTGGAAGGGGCCTATCTGCTGCATCAGGTGCAGAAATCTTTAGGACAGTTCAGCGGCGAGGATACCATCTCTTATTTGAGCCGGGTATTTCCGGCTGAGGGAAAGCGCTACTTTGTGCTCATTTCTCCGGCGGATATCTCCGGAATGGAGGAACTGTCCGAGGCGGAACTGAAAAAACTCCACGTTAAGGTGGCAGAAGGTCTGCAGGAACTTTTAAAGGGACACGAAAAGTATCTCTTTACGGAGCTTCCGGGTTATCTCGAACCCTACGAACTGGGGCTTTTGTATCCTGAGGATGATATTTCTTTCCCCAGGCTTGAGGCTATCTGGGATGCGGCCAATCGCTATCTTGACCGCGAGCAGATCTGCTACAGCCTGTATGTGGGAAAGAGTGTACCGGATTACTCCAGACTGGCTTATTCCTACAGCTCGGCATCAACGATCCGGAACTTTCATGAGATGGGCCGGGGAAAGAAGATCTATTATTACGAACGGGACTTCCAGGTCCGGGATGTTCAGGAGCCGCTGCTTTCCAAGGAGACCATTGATGAGATGGTGGATGCGATCCTGGAGAATAACCGCGAGGAAATGATCCGTTACACGGACCGCCTGATCTATGAGATCGGTCCCTCCGGGGAAAATGATCCCACCGGCTCCCGTGTGAACATTAATCTGAACTATATGTATTTCCGTCTTCTGCATCTGGCCATTGATCAGGATGAGACCATTAACCAGGAAGAGGTCATGCGTTATATCGGGGACAATGTTTCCAAAATGGTGGAGGGAAAGGATTTCGGGGAATATCTGAAACGCTTTGTACTGGAATACGCCAACTATCTGATCCAGCTGAAGGAGAAGAAGGAAGGCAATGAGGATGTGTTCTCTGCCATTGAACACCTGATCCACGATCGTTATCATGAGAACCTGACACTGAAGAGTATCTCCACGGATCTGTACATGAACACCAGTTACCTGGGACAGCTCTTCAAACAGCATTTCGGCATTTCCTTTAAGAGTTATCTCTTAAACTACCGGATGGAGGTGGCGGAAAACCTTCTGAAGGATACGGACCGGAAGATCCCGGACATTGCCGAAAGTGTGGGATACCGTGATACCGGATATTTTATCGAGAAATTCATTGAATGGAAAGGCTGTACGCCTTCCCAGTACCGGCGGGAAGTAAGCAGAGAGGGCTGACGGAACATCTGAAAAGCCGCTGAAGTGCATGGCACGGGCTTTTGAACTGAAAATCGTGAGATTCATATTTTGGGGAAATTCTAAAAAGTCTAGAATTTCCCCCTTTTTTTTCTAGAATTTGTCCCTTTTTTTTCATAAAAACTTAATATAAGATTAAGATACCATAAAAAAGGGCAAAACCGGAAAGGTTTTGCAAAGGAGAGTGCATTATGAAAAAAAGAACAGTAGTTCCTGTACTCCTTGGTCTTTCCGCACTTGCAATCGCTGCAACTGCAGGATGTACTCAGAAGCAGGAGAAGTACAAGACCTTCACGATGTTCGCTACCATGACCGGTACCGAGATCAGCGACGACAATGAAGTTCAGCAGATCATTGCCGAGAAGACCGGTGTTAAGGTTAAGGAGTCATGGCTTGCAGGACAGGATCCCGCTGAAGCAGTTGGTACCATGTTGGCCAGTGATACACTTACTGACTACATCGATGCCGGTAATGCTTTCCCTGATCTGCTTGAAGCAAAGAAGCTTGTTGCATGGGATCCCTACATTGAGAAGTATCCGAACCTGAAGGCTATGTACACAGAGGCTGAGTGGGATGGCTTCCGCCAGGCAGACGGAAAGATCTACTGGGCTAACGTATTCCAGAACCATAAGAACGCAGCTACCACATGTACTCATAACGATGAGGCATTCTGGATCCAGGCAAGAGTTCTTGAGTGGGGCGGATATCCTGAGGTTAAGACCCTTGATGATTACTTCAATCTGATCGAAAAATACATCGCTGCCAACCCTACTGATAAGGACGGCGCCAAATTCATCGGTTACACCTGCCTTTGCGAAGGTTGGAAGTATTACTGCATCGAGAACGCAGGTCAGTTCCTGGACGGCTATCCCAACGATGGTTCCGTTATCGTTGACAAGAGCTCCGGAAAGCCTACGATCGTTGACTACAACACCACACCTACCACAAAGAGATATCTGAAGAAGCTGAACGAAGAGTATGCTAAGGGTATCGTAGACAGAGAGTTTGCTACCCAGACCGAGGATGAGTACATTGCTAACCTTTCTTCCGGTCACGTACTCGGTATGTGCGATCAGTACTGGAACTTCCAGCAGATCAACGATACTCTGAAGTCTCACGGCCGTGACCTTGACGGATGCAACTACATCCCTCTTGGACTGACCATTGAAAAGGGTATGGAGAACAGATGGCATACCTACGGTGATACCGTAAACGTATCCTCCGGTGTTGCTGTAACTACTGCTTGCAAGGATCCTGAAGCTGCATTCAAGTTCCTGAGCGATGTTCTGGATCAGGAGATCCATGACCTTCGTTTCTGGGGTGTTAAGGATGTTGACTACAAGGTTGACGAGAACGGTAAGTTCTATCATACAGAAGAGATGCGTAAGAACGCAGCAGATGCTGATTACAAGAGAAATCACCTTTGCACCTATTCTTACCTGCCTCAGTGGGGCGGTACCTCTGATGACCATATCAACGCTAACTTCCCTACAGAGCAGGGTTCCGAGTTCCAGCTCAGCCTTGCAGAGCCGGTTGTAAACGTATTCAAGGCTTACGGCGTTGACAACTACGTTCAGATGATCGGTTCTCCCGAAGAGCCTCTTGGCGCATGGTTCCCTATGTGGTCTTACTCCAACGACCTGAAGCCTGAAATGGAAGGCGGTATGGCTTGGAAGGAAATGGGCGAAGTTAAGCATGAATGGCTTCCTAAGCTTGTAACAACCGATGACTTTGACGGTATGTGGGAAGACTACATGAAGGCTTACGAAGCAGTACATCCTCAGGAGTTCCTGGATGTTATGCAGGTTGAGCTTGACAGAAGAATCGAAGCTGCTGCAAAGTACAACTAATCTGACTTTGGCATTCGAGACGATCCTGTCAGAATGAATCAAATGTAATACTGGTAATACAAAGGCGGCCGGCAGGTCTTTGCCGGCCGCTACTTTTGAGCCTGAAACAGGCTGTGAAATATTTAACAGAATTTTTTAGAAATAATCAATTGAGGTGCATGATGGCACGAGCTAAAAAGAACGGTGATATTGAGATCAAGCGTAAGATCACCGTAAAAGAATTAAAGAAGCAGTGGGTATTGCTTGCATGGTCCGCAGCACTTGTGATCTACGGACTCATCTTTTATTACTCTCCCCTGCTTGGCCTTGTAATGGCTTTTAAGAGATACAAGATCGGTACCACTCTTTTGGATGCGTTTACGGCAGAGTGGTGCGGTTTTGAACACTTTCAGTTTCTTTTTTCCAAACCGCTTTTCTGGGAAGCGCTCAGAAATACGGTTTGCATGGGTGTGATCAATCTGGTTACCAGCTTTATCCTGGCGATCACGTTTGCCATCCTGTTGAATGAGATCAAGATCAGCTTTATTAAGAAATCGATCCAGACCATTTCCTACCTTCCCCATTTCCTTTCGTGGGTTATCGTATGTTCCATTATCCATCAGGCATTTACCAGCAAGGGTATTGTCAATGTCCTTCTGGGTGCCGGAACAAATCTTGCCTATGATGTGTTCTGTGGGATCCCGTTTGTAAATGATTGGTTTTTGGATAATAATATTTTGAATAAGTTCCCTTATCTGTTCTGGAGTGATGAAAATTGGTTCTGGCCTATTGTGGCTTTTACCAATCTCTGGAAAGAAACCGGATGGAATGCCATCATCTATCTGGCAGCGATCACATCTATCGACCCCTGTCTGTATGAGGCTGCTTCCATTGACGGTGCAGGACGTTTCGGAAAGATGTTCCATATTACCCTTCCCGGTATCCGTTCCACCGTTGTGATCCTTCTTTTGATGAATGTAGGATGGATCCTGAATGCCGGATTCGAGATGGCTTACCTGCTTGATAATGAAACCATCAGGCATTTTTCCACAACCATTGATATCTACTCTCTGGAGTGGGCTATTAAGTCTATGAACTACGGTCGAGGTACTGCCATAGGTCTGTTTAAGAGTTTGGCCAGCGTATCCCTGATCGTGATCGCAAACGGTATAGCCAAGTTGTTCGGTGAAGAAAGTCTATTCTAAGCGGAAAGCGTTTGATCTGCCAAACGGATCAAATGATTCCGATCATTAAGAGGTGTGATAGTAACATGAAAAATAGAGTTAGTGCCGCGGATATCCTGTTTTATATTTTTAACGGCATCTTTATGACGGTGTTCGTGATCGTAACAGTATATCCCGTATGGAATACATTGGTCCTCTCCTTTAATGAGGGTTCCGATGCCGCCCTCGGCGGAATCTATCTGTGGCCGAGAGTCTGGTCCACAAAGAGTATTGTGAGCGTAGTCACAAAGGACGGTATTATTACCGGTACCTATATCAGTATCCTCAGAACCGTTGTGGGAACCACCCTTTCTCTGGTTTTAAATGCGATCCTTGCATTTATTGTCAGCCGGAAAAAGTTCCTGTTCCGTTCTCAGTTATCCCTGTTCTGGGTTATCACCATGTATGTCAGTGCCGGTCTGATCCCTACCCTTCTGATCTATAAGAATCTGGGTATGGTCAATTCCTTCAAGGTTTACGTAATCCCCGGAGCGGTCAGCGCATTCAATATGCTGGTCATCCGTACCTTCATGCAGGGAATCCCCGAGTCTCTTGAGGAATCTGCACAGCTTGACGGTGCAGGTTACGTAACGATCTTCCTGAAGATCATTTCCCCGCTTTGTAAGCCGGTTTATGCGACCATGGTTCTGTTTGCTGCAGTTGCTCAGTGGAACTCCTGGTTTGATACCATGCTTTACAATCGTAACAATTCCAATCTCACCACCCTTCAGTATGAGCTGATCAAGTATCTGAACTCCGTAACCAGCAATCAGGGCGGTGGACAGCAACAGGGAGGAAGCCTTGGTAACATCAATACCCTTACACCCATTACCGTGCGTTGTGCGGCGAGTGTTCTGACCATGCTTCCCATTGTGTGTCTGTATCCGTTCCTTCAGAGATATTTCGTAACGGGTCTGACCATCGGTGGTGTTAAAGAGTGATTTTTATCATTCATCTTAAAGCGGTCTGATGAACTTCCTCTTCAGATCGCAGAAGGAAAATTCCTTCTCACAAATTCAGTTTACTCCTTATTTACATAATTCCACACAGGATGAGGCCGCATCTCTTCACGGGGATGCGGTCTTGTCCATTTGTCGTAAATCTTTGACCGGCAACTTTATTGAAAAGGAAAATGATCTGTGATAGGATAAGGACATACGGGGGATGTAGTGGAATTGTTATTCCGGATATTTTGGGAGGCGTTATGAAGATCAATAAGGTTACACTCGGAAGTACGGGGATCACGGTAGTTCAGAACGGATTTGGAGCTTTGCCGATCCAGAGAGACAGTAAGGAAGAGGCAGTACATCTTCTCAGAAAGGCCTATGAAGGCGGCATGCGGTTCTTTGATACCGCCAGAGCCTACAGCGACAGCGAAGAGAAACTGGGAGAAGCCTTCGGGGATATGGGGATCCGGGAGAAAATCTACATTGCGACCAAGACGGGCGCAACCGATCCGGAACTCTTTTGGGAGCATCTGCATACTTCCCTGAAGCTTCTGAAGACCGATTATATCGACATCTATCAGCTTCATATGGCAGCAAGATGTTACCGTCCCGGAGACGGTACAGGCATGTATGAGGCCCTTCTGGAAGCAAAGGAGCAGGGACTCATCCGGCATATCGGTATCACGGCTCACAAGATCGGCGTAGCCGAAGAGATCGTGGAATCCGGTCTTTATGAAACTCTGCAGTTTCCATTTTCCTATCTGGCATCCGACCGGGATATTGCTCTGGTGAAGCGCTGTAAGGAAAAGAATATGGGCTTTATTGCCATGAAGGGTCTGGCCGGTGGCCTCATCCGCCGCTCGGATGCAGCATTTGCCTACATGACAGACTACGATCATGTGGTTCCCATCTGGGGCGTTCAGCGGGAAAATGAGCTGGACGAATGGCTCTCCTATATGGAGAATCCGCCTGTCATGAACGATGAGATCCGTGCATTTATCAAGCAGGAGCAGGAGGAACTGTCCGGCGAATTCTGCCGTGGCTGCGGCTACTGCATGCCTTGTCCTGCAGGCATCACCATCAACAACTGTGCCAGAATGTCCCTGATGGTGCGTCGTGCACCTTCCAACGTCTGGCTTTCCGAACACTGGCAGAACGAGATGAAGAAGATCGAGAACTGCATCGGCTGCCGTGCCTGCACCACCAAGTGTCCCTACGAACTGGATACCCCGGAGCTTCTGAAGAAAAACTACGAGGACTACAAGAAGATCCTGGCGGGCGAAGTCAGTGCCAATGAACCCCTGGTCCACTGAACTTTCCCTTGTACTTTTTTTCGTTCCGTGTTATGATATGCACTGTTTTGACGAATCAGAAGCTTTTTGCTTTAAAAACGAGGTGCCACAATGGATATTCAAATGGAGTTTATACGAAAGCTTCCCACGCCCGAAGAGCTGAAGGCTGAGTTTCCCATCAGTCCCGAGATCGCGGCAGTAAAGGAAGCAAGAGATATTGAGATCGCAAAGATCTTTACCGGCGAGAGCGATAAGTTCCTGCTGATCATAGGACCCTGCTCTGCAGATAATGAGGAGGCAGTCCTTGATTACATGAACCGCCTGGCAAAGGTCTATGAGAAGGTGAAGGATAAGATCCTGATCATTCCCCGGGTTTATACCAACAAGCCCAGAACCATTGGCGTGGGCTACAAGGGAATGCTTCATCAGCCGGATCCCAGCAAGGAAGAGGATATGCTGGCCGGCATCATTGCCATCAGGGAAATGCACACCAGAGTGGTACGGGAGACCGGCTTTACCTGCGCAGAGGAAATGCTTTATCCGGAGAACCATCTCTATCTTTCGGATCTTCTTTCCTACGTGGCAGTAGGCGCCAGATCCGTTGAGGATCAGGGACACAGACTGGTTGCCAGCGGCATCGGTATTCCTGCAGGTATGAAGAATCCCACCAGCGGTGATATCTCCGTTATGATCAATTCCATCATTGCTGCTCAGCACCCTCAGCGGTTCCAGTATCGGGGCTATGAGGTTCAGACTCACGGAAATCCCTATGCTCATGCCATCCTTCGCGGTTATGTGGACAAGCACGGAAGAAGCAACCCGAACTATCATTACGAGGATCTGATCCATCTTTATGAGGCCTGTGAAGAGAAGAAGATCGTGAATCCGGCGCTGATCGTAGACTGCAACCATTCCAATTCCGGAAAGAAGTATCTGCAGCAGATCCGTATTGCGGACGATATCCTCCACAGCCGGAAGTCTTCCTCCGAGATCCGCGGTCTTGTGAAGGGCATCATGATCGAAAGCTATCTCGAGGACGGCGCTCAGAACATCGGCGACGGTGTTTACGGAAAGAGCATCACGGATCCCTGCCTTGGCTGGGCCAAGAGCGAAGAGCTGATCCTGAACCTTGCGGAAAAGGTCTGAGGACTGTTATTGAATGATAATAAAGCATGATTGGGCAGAACGGAACAGGTTCTGCCCTTTTGTTTTACTCTTTTTTATGACCGGTATTGCTTTGTTTGTTTTTCGTATCACCATCATTTTTCTGCATTTTGATACGAAATTAATCAGATTTTAAACAATTTCCCTCTTTTATCTTAAAGTAGGATTCACTATAATCATCTTAAGATCGAAAGCACAAATACCGATCGGTCGAAAGAGTTCATCCTTTTGACGACATAATATCTGAAGCAAGCTCAAGGAGTATTGATATGTACAATATACTCATCTGTGATGACGAAAAGGATATCGTCAATGCACTGAAGATCTATCTGAAGAATCCGAATTACCGTCTCTTAGAAGCCCATAACGGGCAGGAAGCCCTGTGGATGGTGCAACAGGAGGAACTTCACCTGATCCTGATGGATCTGATGATGCCGGTAATGGACGGGATCGAGGCCCTCACCCGGATCCGGGAGATCAGTAATATCCCGGTGATCCTGCTGACGGCCAAGAGCGAAGATACGGATGTGATCCTGGGGCTGAACTTAGGTGCGGATGATTATATCACCAAGCCCTTTAATCCCATGGTGGTTTCCGCCAGAGTCAATTCGGCGCTTCGAAGATATGCGGAGATGGGGGGGACGGCCGCCCATGCGGAGTCTCTCCGGATCGGAAACTTAGAACTGGATGATGAAGCCAAGACTGTAACGCTTGACGGAGAAGCGGTTTCCGTAACCCGTAAGGAATTTGAGATCTTACGGCTTCTGATGCAGAACGCCGGAAGAGTTTATTCGCCGAAGGAGATCTACCAGGCAGTCTGGAAGGAAGATCCCATGGGAAGTGAGAACACGGTGGCGGTTCACATCCGGCACCTCAGAGAAAAGATCGAAGTGGAGCCCAATCATCCGAAATATATCAAGGTGGTATTCGGACACGGCTATGTTATTGAAAAAGGGTGACAATTTATGAAAAAAATCTTTTATTCCGTCGGAGGAAAAGCGGTATTGTTCCTCTTGCTTCTTCTGTCCTCCACCGGAATGATCCTGTCAGCGGTTTCTGCCATACTTCTGGCAACCGCCGGTGCATATAACACTTCTTCCGACTACGTTCGGGATGATGTGATCGGTTCACTTTTGAAGGATCCGATCCGAAGTGAAGTGGAACGGTACTTTTTTGATACGGGGCTGACAACTCAGGGAGCTGTGGATGTTCGGATCTGTAAGGAGGACGGAACGCTTCTTTTTGAGACCGAGAACTCCGATCTTTCCGTGGATGACGGGCGGAAAACCTATGAGTACTATCTCTGGGCTGTTCGAAGAGGAGACGATCGTACTCCTTATCATTTTGATCTTTGCAGATCAAAGGACGAAAGATTGTTTTACGATGAGGATTATGTTTCGGGGGAGGAGGATGTTTCTTATAGTTCGGAGAGATATCTTCTTTCTGCAAGGATCAATACCGCCAACAAGAGCATCTATTCCATCGGAGAGTCCCTGGTGGTAACGGGTTATCAATATCGGTATACTCTTTTGGGAGTTTTGGGTGGTTTTCTTCTGGTTTCCGTGATTCTTTATGTTTTCTGGGTATCAGTCTGCGGCAGACGCCCCGGAACCGATGAGATCACAGAAACCTCCATCGACCGGATTCCCATGGATCTGTTTCTGTTTTTGATCGGAACCGCCGGTTTTCTGGTATTCTCCGGTATGGCCGGTGTGCTGTTCGGGTTTATGGAGTACAGCCCGGAGATCGCCATTCCTCTGGAGATCCTCGGAACCATGCTTCTTTATGTCCTGTTCCTGCTGTTATCCGCCTCTACGGTGGTGCGTATCCGTGCAGGAAAACTGTTCTACAATACCACGATCGCTTTCCTTTTCCGGCAGGTTTTTCGTTTCTGCAAATGGGTGATCAGTGTGTTCCGGGAACTGAGAAACGGGATTCCTTTTTTCCCGAAAACAGTCGCCGGAATCATCGGACTCGGACTTCTGGACATCATCTGGTATGTGGTTTTGTTTGCGGTCATAATCTCCGCAGATGACGAATCCTACATGCTTTTTGTGGTTTTTCTTATGTGTCTGGTAAAAGCACTGGTAGTTCTCACGGTCATTCCCTTCTATCTTTCGGGACGATATGCCATGGCCCGGATCCTTCGTTACTGCAGCGAACTTGCGGCAGGGGATTTCTCACCGAAATCGGAAACAGGCCTCGGGATAAACGGAGATCTGAAGAAAGCCGGCGCGGATCTGAACAGTATTTCGGAGGGAATGAATATGGAGATGGAGAGGCGTATGAAGAGTGAGCGGATGAAGACCGAGCTCATTACCAATGTGTCTCATGATCTGAAAACCCCGCTTACTTCCATCATCAATTACTCGGATCTGATCCGGAGAGAATGTGACGGTACCTCGGATCTTACGGTGATCCGGGAGTATTCGGAAGTCCTGACACGTCAGTCGGGAAAATTAAAACGCCTGATCGAAGATCTGGTGGAAGCTTCCAAGGCCTCCAGCGGAGTGCTGGATGTGGAAATGTCCCCCTGTGACGGCAATGTTCTTTTGATCCAGTCGGAAGGGGAATATGAAGAACGTTTTAACGAGGCGGGACTGGAAGTGGTTCTCCAGACACCGGAAGAGGAGCTTCCCATGATGGCGGATCCCAGAAGAATGTGGAGAGTCTTCGAGAATCTTTACGGAAACATCTGCAAGTATTCCCTGAAGGGAAGCCGGGTCTATCTGACGGCAAAAAAGGAGGGGGATAAGGTAAGATTCATTTTCCGGAACATCTCAAGTGATGCACTGGATATATCCCCGGAGGAACTGATGGAGCGGTTTGTCAGAGGCGACCGGTCCAGAAACAGTGAAGGAAACGGCCTGGGACTTTCCATTGCCAGATCCATGACCGAGCTGCAGAAGGGAACCATGAAGATCGAGATCGACGGAGATTTCTTTAAGGTGATCCTGGATTTCCCGCTCATTAAGACGGAAGAGATCACAGCGGAGGATATTCCGGCCATTGAAGAGAAGGGTGAGCCGATTTGATCTGACCTGATCTCATAAAAACAGGAGCACCGGTATGAAAAAATGGCTGTTTCAGTAGGAAAAAAACAGTCATGAACGAAAAGAAAAGAATGCTCAATCAAAAAGTAAGAAAAAAGTAATAACTGATCCGAAATTCCGCGTTATAGTGCGAACTAGGATTTGAATGGATAGTGGGGAAGAAGTTTTTTAAGTCGTTTTTATGAGTATACGAATCAGTCTGGGGAAATTTCAAAAAGCCATGGAGAAGGCTTTACGGAGGAAATAATATGAAGTGGGAAGACCTATTACAAATACTGAACATGCTGGATTTTACGATCCTGCTGCTGTTTTCCGCATTTTACTTATATCAGTATGCTTACATACCGATCTCATGGTTTAAAAAGAAGAAAAAGACCCTGAGCGTCAGGGTGCTGCCGAAGAGATATGCAGTGCTGGTAGCGGCCCGGAACGAGGAGAAGGTCATCGGATGCCTCATCGAGAGTATCCGCAATCAGAAGTATCCGTCGGATCTGATCGATGTCTACGTTATGGCGGATAACTGTACAGACCATACCGCGGAAGCTGCTGCAGCAAGCGGCGCCATTGTTTACCGTCGCTTTAACAAGACTTTGATCGGAAAAGGCTATGTGCTTCACGAACTCATCGAGAAGCTGAAGGAAGAAGGCCGCTACGATCGTTACGAAGGCTTCTTCGTATTTGATGCGGACAATGTGCTCCGCCCTGATTACATTGATGCAATGAATCAGACATTTTCCGAGGGTTACGAGATCGTAACCGGATATCGGAATTCCAAGAACTCCGGTGACAACTGGCTTTCCGCCGGCATCGGACTTTGGTTCCTTCGGGAGTCAAGGTACCTGAACTACCCCAGATATCTGGTAGGCGGAAGCGCAGCCATCAGCGGAACCGGTTTTATGGTAAGCCGGAAGCTGCTGGATAATTACGGCGGTTGGAACTGCTTTACACTGACTGAGGATCTGGAGTTCACCTCCATGGTGATCCGTGACGGTTACCGCGTAGGTTTCTGCCGTGAGGCGGAGCTCTTTGACGAGCAGCCCATCGATTTCCGGCAGTCCTGGAGACAGCGTCTTCGCTGGTCCAGAGGTTATCTGCAGGTGCTGAAGAAGCACGGTCTGTCCCTCATCAAGGGAATCTTCGTGGGAAAATCATTTTCCCATCGTTTCTCCTGCTATGACGTGACCATGAATATTCTTCCTGCTGTTGTGATCACTATACTTTGCGGAACTCTTGATCTGGTCTGCGGTATCAACGGTGTGGTTCACGGTGAACCGATCTACACCCTTCTGATCCCTATTTTAAAGAGTACGGCTTCTGCTTATTCTCTGATGTTTGTGATCGGTGCCATCACCACCATCACCGAGTGGAAGAATATCTATACTTCCAATGCAAAGAAGATCCTTTACATGTTTACCTTCCCCGTATTCATGCTGACATTCATTCCCATCTCCCTGCAGTCTCTTGTCTGCAAGGTAACCTGGAAGCCCATCGAGCATAACCGTGTCCTGAAGGTAGAGAATATCGAGAAGCGCAAGGTTGCATAATTCGCCCATATCGTGTAAAATAGTACATGATCAAAGTGATCGCTTCCGAGTGGGTCCGCCGTTTTTCAGGCTGAATGATTCCCTTCAATCCGGAAGCGGATCGGAAGGAGAACCATATGAGTGATCTGGGCGATGAGAAGATCTTTCCGGAAGGAGAGAATTCAGATAATACACTGAGTCAGGACGAGGCAGCTCCGGAAAATGACTTCGCAGAAGCAGAAGTCTTCGATGCACCTCCTGCAGAGGAGGTTGTGGAAGAAACCTTTGCGGATTCCGGAGTCTATGACGGAACATCCGAAGTTTTTGAAGGAGAGGTTCTTCAGGGCGAAGTGGTGGATTCCGTGGAAAGCGGATCTGCAGGCGAAGCTGTTGAAGGTGAAGTTCTTCAGGGTGAGGTCGTGGATGACGGACCTGCTCCGGAAGCGCAGCAGACCGGAAAGGCTCCCAAGTATGTAGGGGCTGCGGATGATTATGACGAATCCTCCCATATCACAGGCTGCTCCATCACTGAGAAGCTGATGAAGCAGGCAGAAAAGGAGAAGGAGTTTAAGAAGTCCAACCGAAAGGGAAGACTCTGGTCCATGCTCCTGATGCTGTCCCTGATCTTCCTGTCCTTTACCTCCTGCGGACTTCTGATCCGCACCACACTTCAGGTGATCACCTATTATTCTGCGAACGAAGTGCTGGAAAGTGAAGCAGTTACAGGCTTTCTGGAGGATTCCGGTTATTCCAAGCCCATCGTGGACTTTGTGGAAGGCGTCTGGAACTTTATCCGTTCCATCAGTGTGGTTGTCGGAGTTGTGCAGTGGCTGGTCTTCGGCATTTCCCTTCTGATCACCATAGTTCTGCTGATCATCATCACAAGGATCGCAAAGAAGCAGAGTGTGATCCACGAAGAACTGTTGACGCTGCGTGCGGTTCAGCCGCCTCAGGTAAAGCGTTTCTGGTATGTGCTCCTGGCATGGATCCTCGGAAACTTCGGTCTGCATCTGTTTATGACGGATCAGAAGAAGCGCGGTGTGATCTTCGTGATCCTGGGATTCTTAGGTCTGATCTTCTGGCCCATCTCGCTTTATACCATGGCAGTTTCCTTCTATGACGGAATGGCAGCCATGTATCTGCCGAAGGAGTCCACCAAGAAGGTGACCGTGATCATCAGCACCGGCGTGCTGTAATAACACGGGAAAATGTAATAGAAAAACGTCAATACAAAAAGTATTGCGAAAAATAAGGAAAAATATGAAGAAATGAGAGAACGGCAGGGACCTTAAAAAGTCTCTGCCGTTTCGGTTTTGTTTGTTTTGATAATTACTTGTTATCCTCAAGGCCCATGTTCAGTACGTTGATGAAGAAGCCGGAGAGGATGGAGTTTACACCCAGGACAAATGCGGTTCCGAAGAGGATGGCTGTCCGGAGGATGAAGGTATTGTCCACTTCACCGAAGCCTACCTGCCCCCAGAGGGTGAGGCTGATGATCATGCCGGCCAGGCCTACGATCATGAGAAGTGCTCCGAGTGCCAGGCCCTTGCCGCCCATAAAGCGGGCAATGCCGGTGATAAGAGCGCCGGTATCCGGGAACTGTCCTATGCGGCGTCCGTATACATTTGTGTAAACGGAGAACTGCAGGGATTGGATACCCATCAGGAGGAGCATGGCGAAGTAGAACATGGTGGTTACTTCAAACTGGATCCGTCCGATATGGATGGGATGGATGTAAAGGGCAATGATCATTACCAGTCCCAGAAGGATCATGGCAAGTCCCGGATAGAAGAACAGCCACTTGGGACTGTAGATCAGAAGGAACTTTAAGTGACGCCAGCCGTCCGGAATGGAACGAAGGTGAGGCGGGCGGTCACGTCCGTCGGGATAGAGCTTGCAGGGAACCTCGGTCATCTTCAGCTTGTTTAAGGAAGCCTTGACAACCATTTCACTGGCGAATTCCATACCGGTGGTGTTTAAGCCCAGAGCCATGATGCTGTCCTTGCGGAAGCCTCTCTGACCGCAGTGGAAATCTCTGACGCCGGTGCGGAAGAAGATGCGGCCGATACCGGAAAGAACCGGGTTACCGATGTATTTGTGTGAGAAGGACATGGCGCCGGGTTCAATGCCGCCCCAGAAGCGGTTACCCATGACCAGGTCATAGCCTTCATCAAGCTTGTCAATGTATTTCTGAAGATCCAGAAAGTCGTAGCTGTCATCGGCATCGCCCATGATGACGTATTCGTAATTGGCTGCCTCGATCCCTCCTCTGAGGGCGGAGCCGTATCCCTTGTAAGGGATGTTCACCACTACAGCGCCCATCTTCTGAGCAATTTCGATGGAATTGTCCGTACTGCCGTTGTCGGCGATCATGACTTCTCCGGGGATCCCCGATGTCTCGAGAAACTTCAGCGCCTTTTCAATGCAGATGGGGAGAGTCTTCTCCTCATTCAGACAGGGCATTAAGATTGTGACACCTCTTTGCATGTTGTTCTCCTTGTGGAGCCGGAAACAAAAGCCGGCTCTGTGATTTCATAACCCTCATAATACACTATTTATCTATGCAAATCAAGTAAAACGAAAAGATTTTCGGCTCGGATATTGCTCTGTTTTAACTGTTTTCGGGCGTGAAAACAGGTGGAAAATATTACCCGAAGGTGGTATAATATCTGCACGATAACGGAAGCACGGTGAAGGAAGGAGAGACGCATGGAACAGATCCTGTCTGTCAGTCAGATGAGAAAGAGCGATGCTGCTGCCATTCAGAGCGGAACCTCCGGCATTACGCTGATGAAGCGGGCCGGTGATGCGATCTTTCAGGCTGCGGACTGGAAGGATCCGGTGGCCATAGTCTGCGGCTCCGGGAACAATGCCGGTGACGGCTACGTTCTGGCGGGACTTCTGGCAGATGCAGGTCATCAGGTGACGGTGTTCATGATCTCTGATCGGTGCTCGGCGGACGGAAAGTATTATCTGGATCAGCTCCTTGTACGGAAGGTGGAGCTTGTGAAGATCATTTGTCCGGATCTTACAGGCTATGCCATGATCGTGGACTGTATCTTCGGGACCGGTTTTCACGGAACTCCGGAGGGAGCAGAACGGGATGCGATCCTGGAGATCAACCGCTGTCATGATCTGGGGGCCTTTGTGCTGAGCGTGGATATCAACAGCGGCCTAAACGGCGACAACGGCCTGGGAGAGACGGTGGTAAGATCGGATCTGACAGTATCCGTGGGCTTTTTCCAGCCGGGTCATTTTTTAAACAGTGCTTCGGACGTAATGAAACAAAGGGTGAACTGTCCTATCGGCATTGAGCCTTTGGGGGAAGAGTGGTATGTTCCGTCACCGGCGGATTATGCGGCGGCATTTCCCGAGAGGGCCCATGACACCAATAAGGGACGGTTCGGGTATGTGGCGCTGATCGGAGGTAGTGTCCGGTACAGCGGAGCTGCCAAGCTGGCCAATCTCTCGGCAGTGCCTGTCTGTGATGCTGCGGGAAGAGCGGGAGCAGGGGTGGTGAAGCTGGCGGTACCGGGATCCATCGGTTTTGCAGTCATGCCTTATCTGCTGGAAAGTACGCTGTTTCCTCTTTCCGAGGATGAGGAACATCAATTTGTATTCCGGGAGGATGAGATCCGGGAACTGACAGCCAACACCAGAACGGTCACCGTGGGTATGGGTTTTACCGGCGGAGATGAGGTGGAGAAGCTGATCCGGTTTCTGTTAAAACATCTTCCGAAGGAGAAAACCCTGATCGTAGATGCTGAGGGGCTGAATACGATCGCAGGTTTCCCGGATTTAAGGGAGGTCCTTTCAGAGGCTTCCCCGAAGGTGGTGCTGACGCCTCATCTGATGGAGTTTTCCAGGCTGACGGGACTTACGATCCCGGAGATCCGAAAGGATCCTGTGGGGCTGGTAAAACATTTTTCCGGGATCTGGAACTGTACGGTGCTCCTGAAGGGACCGGTGACGCTGGTCTCGGACGGTGCAAAGGTTTATTTTGTTGACGCGGGTGTGCCGGGAATGGCCACGGCAGGGAGCGGAGACGTTCTCTCGGGGGTTCTCGGAGCCATGCTTGCCGGAGAGGGAGAAACGGCATTTTTAACGGCTGCAGGAGCTTATCTTGCAGGAAAAGCGGGGGAAATAGCACAGAAAAAGCTGGGGGATATCAGTATGATGGCAGGGGATACCGTCGCTGAACTCAGCGAAGCAATCCGCCTGATCAGAGCTAGTGTTTAGAGGATGAGAAGGGATTCCGGTCGGAGAACTTTTCTGATCGGAGAAAGCATTGGTCGAGGTGAGTGAATGAAGACAGTTGTGTATATCTACGGAAGAGGGAGCGTCAATAAGGCGCTCTTCGGAGAAGAGCTTGCCCGGAAACTGGAATACACCTGTTTTACCTGTTCCGGGATCGCGGGGATCCAGAACTACAGCGATGAGGAAGTGATGATCGTCACCAGAGTCCGTCCGGCGGATTATTCCGTGGAGGATGTGAAGCTCCTCATTGATCAGTTTAAGGAGAACAGATTTGTATTTTCCAAGGGGAAATGTGAGTACCTGCTGATCAATTCCGGCTACGGATTGGAGGAATTCTACCGGGAGGCGGCTAAGGTAGTCACCACAGAGGAAGAATTCAGGGATCTGTTTGATTCCTGTATGTTTTTTAAGAATAACGGGATCACCGTACACAGTAAGGTGACCAAGGACCGGCTTTATGCCAACGATGAAGAAGGCAGAAAGCGTGCAATGGAGAAGTTGATCAATTTTCACGACAGGACCTGTTGAGATGAGCAGAAATCAAAGCGGCGATCCAAAACGCCGAAACGACAGAGAACAGAGAAAACAGCCCGGAGATGCCCATAACCGGCAGAAGCAGACCAAACCGAGGAACTTAGCCCACCAGGAGCAGAAGTCGCCCAGGCAGAAGACCATGAGTCCCCGGAAGGCGGAGAGCATTATCCTTATAGGGATGCCGGCCTCCGGAAAGAGTACTGCGGGAGTCATTCTGGCCAAGGAGCTGGGAATGGATTTCCTGGATACGGACCTTCTGATCCAGCGCCGTACAGGCAAACGTCTGCCGGAGCTGATCGAGGATTACGGCGTAGACGGTTTTCTGACGCTGGAGGAGAATATCTGCTGTCAGGTTCTGACCAGACAGTCCGTTATTGCCACCGGAGGAAGTGTGGTCTACGGAGAACGGGCCATGGAGCATTTCAGAAGGCTCGGAACCGGGGGCTATCTTGAGGTGCCCGATCCGTTGCTGATGCAGCGCCTAAAGGACGTCAACGGCCGTGGCGTTGTGATGCATAAGGGGCAGACTTTGGAGGATCTGTATAAGGAGCGGGTTCCGCTGTACGAAAAGTATGCGGATATCATTGTCCGGGAAAACGGATCCGGTGTGGAATCGGTAGTTGTGGAAATTGCGGAAAAATGGCAGGAGTTTCGAAAGGGACCCGGCCAGGAGCAGTAGTCAGGATTATTATGTCAGCGAAAGTAACAAAAGATCAAAGCCGGTCCCGGACCTATACCCGTTCGGGACTGGTGATGTATATGACGGAACACTGCAGGATCTTATTCCTGCTCAGTGTGGCCTTTACAGGCTTAGCCTCCGTCTTCGACCTCGTGGGACCCAAGATCGTGGAGTATACCGTAGATCTGATCCTCTCGGACGAAGACAGAGGCGTTTCGTTGTGGGTTCTTTCCCTGATCGACCGTCTCGGAGGACGGGAGCTTTTAAGAGCTGAGATCTGGCGCATTGCGCTGATGGTGCTGGGGGTGGCCCTCTGTGCTGCCGTTCTTCGGTATCTGTCCCAGATGTGCGGAAGCCGCGGAGCGGAGCGGATGGTGAAGCAGATGCGGGACCGTCTCTTTGCCCATATCATCCGCCTTCCGGAGACCTGGTACGGACAGAATCATACGGGAGACCTGATCCAGCGCTGTACCTCAGATGTGGATACGGTGAAGAGCTTTGTGGCAGACCAGCTGACCACCCTGATCCGGGTGATCCTGCTGATCCTTTTATCCTGTATCTTTATGGTGGGCATTGACCTCAGAATGACGCTGGTTGCAATGGCATTTCTCCCGGTGATCGTGGGCTATTCCTTTTTCTTCCACGTGAAGATCGGGGAGACCTTCCTGCAGGCGGATACCGAGGAAGGCAAGGTTTCTGCCATGGTCCAGGAGAATCTCACCGGCATCCGTGTGGTCCGTGCCTTCGGCAGGGAAATGTATGAGAAGGAACGTTTTCTTACCAAGAACAAAGCCTATACGGCTCTCTGGGTCAGACTCATGCGGCTTTTGTCCGCCTTCTGGGCCACCTCCGACCTGATCAGCGGTCTTCAGGTCATGTCCGTTATGGTACTGGGTGCCGTGCTCTGTGTTCACGGAGAAATGAATACCGGAAGTTATATTGCCTTTGTTTCCTATAACGCCATGCTGATCTGGCCGGTGCGTGAACTGGGCCGTGTCATCAGCGACCTCAGTAAGGCCGGCGTTTCCATGGATCGTATCCTGGCGGTCTTAAACAGCAGTATCGAATCCGAACGGCCCGGCAGCGGGGGCTCCGCCCTTGGAAATGAGATCAGCTTCCGGAATGTTTCCTTCCGTTATCCCGGGGCTGCTTCTGCGGCTCTCAGGGATGTGTCATTTACCATTCCGGCCGGTGCCACCGTGGGGATCATCGGCGGAACCGGTTCAGGAAAGACTACGTTAGTGCGGCTTTTGACAGCCCTTTATGATCTGCCGGAGGATTCCGGTGAGATCCTTTTGGGTGGCAGATCCTTACGGGACTGGGACAGAGATGAGATCAGAAATACGGTCTCCGTAGTGACCCAGGAGCCCTTCCTGTTCTCCGGGACCATTCGGGAGAATCTGCGGATCGCCCTTCCGGAGGAAGAAAAAGAAGAGAGAATCGAAAAGAACGGGGAGATCTCAGATAAGAGCGGAAATGCAGCTGACAGCAGCAAAGCAGATCCTCTTTCCGAGGCAGAAGAGGTTGCCATCCGCAGGGCGGCTCTGACGGGTACTCTGGAGCGGTTTACCAGAGGGATCGAAACTCCCGTGGGTGAACGGGGGGTGACTCTCTCCGGAGGACAGAAGCAGCGTCTTGCCATTGCGAGAATGCTGATGAAGCACGGCTCCGTCATGATCTTTGACGATTCCCTTTCGGCAGTGGATGCAAGTACCGACCGGATCATCCGGGACCGGCTTGAGGAAATGAGAAGCACGGAAGCGGAAGGTGAGAGACCAACGGTGATCATGATCGCACACCGCATCACAACGGTGATGAACGCAGATCTGATCATTGTCATGGATCACGGAACCGTCAGTCAGATGGGAACTCACGAGGAACTGATAAAGCAGGAGGGGATCTATCAGAAGATCTTTTCCCTGCAGACTGCGGAGTGATAAAGAAGTATTATGCAGAGTTCAAATTCAAAGGCTGACAGGAAGGCTGCCCGGTTCTTCGGGATCCCGGGGATCCTGCCTTATGTGAAGCCTTACAGGAAAAAGTTAATATTCATCATCTGTCTCGGAATGATCAGCTCCTGCATTGATGCTGCCACGCCGCTTTTTAACCGCTATGCGCTCAATCATTTTGTGGGAGAGAGGACGCTGGATACCCTTGCAGTGTTCATTACGCTGTATGTGATCGTGCTGTCTCTTCAGGTTGCGGACAACTTTTTGAGTACGTCCATCTGCGGACAGGTGGAGGTGGAAGTGAACAGGGATCTTCGGGATGCGTCCTTTACGCATCTGCAGAATCTGTCATTTTCCTACTTTAATCAGAATCCCGTGGGCTACATTCACGCCCGGGTCATGAGTGATACCTCCAAGATCGGAGAGACGGTGGCCTGGCACATGATGGATATCGTCTGGTGCGGTTCCTATGTGGTGGCGGTGCTGGTGGTGATGCTGTGCATCCACAGGCCTCTGGCTCTGGCCATGGTGGGCGTGGTGCTGCTTTCGGCGCTGGTGAGTGCCCTGTTTCAGCGGGCCATGGTGCGGTATGAAAGGATCGTCCGGGAGCAGAATGCGGTGATCACCGGGGATTTCAATGAGGGGATCACCGGCAGTCTTACCGTTAAGCTGCTGGGCATTGCGGCCAAAATGGACCGGTCATTTTTCAGGGATACGGAAAAGATGAGAAGGACCTCTGTGGGAAGCGCCAGAGTGGGAGCCTTCTTTACGGCTTCCGTGGCGCTGATGAGCCAGACGGCTCTGGCACTGGTTTTATGGCAGGGCGGGATCTTAAACCGGGAGGGTGTGATGATGATCGGAACCCTTTCCGTGTTCCTTTCCTATGCTCTGGGGATCATGGAGCCCATCCGGCAGCTGGTCCGGACCTTCAGCCGACTGACGGCCATTTCCGCCAGCATTGAGCGGTTTACGGACCTGATGAACACGGAGCCCGGGATCCGGGATTCGGAGGAAGTGGTGGAACGCTACGGCGACAGCTTCAATCCGAAGAAGGAGAACTGGGAGGAGCTCTACGGAGACGTGGAGTTCGAGGATGTGACCTTCATTTACCCGGACGGAGAGGAGAAGGTCCTGGAGCATTTTTCCCTGAAGGTAAAGCGGGGACAGAACGTGGCCATTGTGGGGGAGACCGGCGCAGGCAAATCCACTCTGGTGAATCTGATCTGCCGGTTCTACGAGCCGGTGGAGGGCCGGGTCCTCATTGACGGAAGGGATGTCAGAGAGCGGTCTCTCTTGTGGCTCCACAGTCATATCGGTTATGTGCTGCAGACACCCTATCTGTTCTCCGGCAGTATCCGTGAGAATTTAAAGTACGGCCGGGAAAATGCCACCGATGAAGAGATCATGCAGGCACTTGCCATGGTATCAGCCGACGGTATTGTGAAAGCCATGGAGCAGGGGCTGGACAGTGAAGTGGGTGAGGGCGGTATGAGCTTATCCACGGGAGAAAAGCAGCTGATTTCCTTTGCCCGGGCGTTGTTATCGGATCCAGCCATTCTGATCCTGGATGAGGCTACCTCCTCCGTGGATACGGTGACGGAGCAGAAGATCCAGAAGGCCATCTCTGTACTGACCAAAGACCGGACCTCCTTTGTGATCGCTCACCGGCTTTCCACCATTGTGGATTCGGATCTGATCCTGGCGGTGTCCGAGGGAAGGATCGTGGAGCAGGGAACCCACAGGGAGCTGATGCAGCGGAAGGGTTATTACTACACGCTTTATACCAGGCAGTTTGAACAGCTGGCGGTGGATTCCATCGACAAAAACAAAAATATTTAGCACTCAACTCTTGACAGTGCTAACAAAGAGTGCTATAAGTATATGCAATGGATCGAAAAGTCATTAACGGACTTTCAAATACGATCAAATTTCAGAAGGAAGGTATGAGAAATGAAATTAAAACCATTAGGTGACAAGGTTGTTCTGAAGCAGAAAGAAGCAGAAGAAAAGACAAAATCCGGTATCATCCTGACAGCATCCGCTCAGGAAAAGCCCCAGGAGGCCGTTGTAGTTGCAGTAGGCCCCGGCGGAGTGGTTGACGGCAAGGAAGTCACCATGTATGTCAAGGAAGGCGATCAGGTGATTTACCAGAAGTACGCCGGAACAGATGTAAAGCTCGGTGACGAGGAATACATCATTGTAAGACAGAATGATATCATTGCTCTTGTGGAAGAATAATAAAGAGGAACTAAGGAGGTTTCAATCATAATGGCTAAGATTATCAAATATGATCTGGAGTCCAGAAAGGCTCTGGAGGCCGGCGTAGATCAGCTGGCGAATACCGTAAAGGTAACACTCGGACCGAAAGGAAGAAACGTAGTTCTTGAGAAGTCCTACGGCGCTCCCCTGATCACCAACGACGGTGTGACCATTGCTAAGGAGATCGAGCTGGACGATCCTTTTGAGAACATGGGTGCTCAGCTGGTAAAGGAAGTTGCTACCAAGACCAATGACGTAGCAGGTGACGGTACCACAACCGCAACCGTTCTGGCTCAGGCTATGATCAACGAAGGTATGAAGAACCTGACTGCAGGTGCAAATCCCATTGTCCTTCGTAAGGGTATGAAGAAGGCTACCGAGACAGTTGTAGCAGCTCTGAAGGAAATGAGCTCTCCTGTAAACGGCAAGTCTCATATTGCAAAGGTTGCAGCGATCTCTTCCGGAAGCGAAGAGGTAGGTAACATGGTAGCAGACGCTATGGAGAAGGTTTCCGAAGACGGCGTGATCTCCATTGAAGAGTCCAAGTCCATGATCACCGAGCTGGAAGTTGTAACCGGTATGCAGTTTGACCGTGGATATCTGTCTCCTTACATGGTAACAGATACCGAGAAGATGGAAGCAAAGCTTGAGAATCCGCTGATCCTCATCACAGATAAGAAGATCTCCATTATCCAGGATATCCTTCCCATGCTCGAAGCAATCGTTAAGAGCGGCAGATCTCTGCTGATCGTTGCAGAGGATGTGGATGGTGAAGCACTTTCCACCCTGATCGTAAACAAGCTTCGCGGAACCTTCAATGTAGTTGCTGTTAAGGCTCCCGGCTACGGCGACAGAAGAAAGGAAATGCTCGAGGATATCGCGGTTCTGACCGGCGGTACCGTTATTTCCGAAGAAGTAGGCCTTACCTTAAAGGATGCTACCATTGATCTGCTCGGCCAGGCTAAGAACGTGACCATCGGCAAGGAGAATACCACCATTGTTGACGGTCTCGGCGATCCTGCAGCCGTTAAGGAAAGAATCGCTAAGATCAAGGCTCAGATGGCTCAGACCACCTCTACCATTGATAAGGAAAAATATCAGGAGCGTCTTGCAAAGCTTGCAGGCGGCGTAGCTGTGATCCGTGTCG
>JAGACB010000217.1 GCA_017614345.1 Lachnospiraceae bacterium | reverse complement strand
CGGTGAACTGCAGGATCAAAAAGCCGTCAATACACAGGGCCAGTGCGCCTGCAGAGAGCATGGCGACCACCTTTGCGGCTTTGATATCACAGAATGCACGTGAGATCTGCTTATCCACTTTCTTCAAATCCATAACACAGCCTCCACACAGTCAACTAATGGCAGGTAAATGTTTTCTCACCCCTTGGGCCCGAACTTATCCTCGAAACGGTACAGGAAGGTCACGCACTGGGCGCGGGAGCACTGATTGAGCGGCCTGAAGGTACCGTCGGAGTAGCCGCCGGTGATGCCGTTGGAGCTGGCCCAGAGGACTGCCTTGTAGTAGTAGGCGGAGGTGTCCGTATTGTCGCTGAAGCCGGAGCCCACAGAGAGGCCGCTGCCGGAAGACGAGCCGATGGGATGGGACACATTGCCGCTCTGATAAGGTTCGGGACAGCCGGCCATACGCCACAGGAAGGTCACGATCTGGGCCCGGGTGCAGACGTTCTGCGGCCGGAAGGTACCGTCGGAGTAACCGCCGGTGATACCGTTCTCGGCAGCCCAGTGTACCGCTTTGTAGTAGTAAGCCGAAGGATCCTTCACATCCGAGAAGGATACCGTTCCGGAAGCACCGCCGTTACCGTAAGTCCTGGTATCCGCCACGATCAAAGTATGATCATAACAACTCGAGCCGATGGTATTGCCCACACTCCTGGGCTCCGGACACCCGGCCAGCCTCCAGAGAAATGTCACGATCTGAGCTCTTGTACACTCCTTCTGAGGCCCGAAGGTCTGGTAAACACCGTTCTTATCCGCATAGCCCGCGGCAATCCCTTCGTTCGTTGCCCAATAAACCGCATCATAGTAATAAGGATTCTTGGAGGGGGTCGATGCGTGAACCACATCCGTGTACTCCACGATCACATCACGCTGATATCTGACGGCAGCATTGTCTTTCGTGCGGTAACCGCGACCGGTTACAACGGTCATACCGGGCTTATCCGCAAAGATCCGCTCGGAGGGATCCACATGAGCCACTTTTCCGCCCTGGACGTCAGCCACCTCCCAGCTTACAATGGGATTGCCCAGCTGATACATTTCCTTCGAGTTAAATGCAGACTTCCGGCCGTCAGGTGTCAGGTACATAGGAGCCAGCTCCACTGTCTCGGTGTCCTGCTGCTCATTGAACAGGAAGAAATACTCACCAAACGCACCGATGGTCCAGACTACAAACTCGTACTCTCCCCGGTCAAGGGTGTACCGATACCTCTGGCTGACCTGACCCGAATAGGTGTAATCCCCGATCCCGAGACTGTTCGTATTGTCCGGGATTGTCACACCCTCTTTGGTCGGATAAACGGCAAATGCCACATTAATCATATTCGTGGAAAATAAAAACTGAATGGGGCAGTTGTCGTAATAAACATTAAACGTATAGCAGTCCACATAACCCTTGTTCACGTCCCGGCCCGGCTCATCCGAACAGATGGTACCGAAATAGGGCCGATTCATTATCACGGGGTCCGCACACTCGGGAAAATCATTGTACTTCTTCGGGGTCTCCGTATAGGTATCAAAAACAGGCGTTGCATTCATATGAAGCGAAAACTTGCCGTAGCTGCCTTCAGAGGAAGTCACCTCAAGATAATAGGTTCCGCCGATCAGATAATAGTAACATCTGTTTTTTGTATATCCCTCCCTCGGCTCCGTTCTCAGATCCCTCATGTCAACGATCTTTCCCTCGTAATCAAAGACCCTGGTCTTAACGGTAGCAGGGGATGATATATCCTTGGAGAGCTCCACCTGGTTCGCTCCCTTGATGGTAAACTGATAATACAGAACGGGCGTCGTCTGGGACAATTTTCCCTGAATGGTCCCGTCCTTTCCCACGATCTTATACTTCGCAGGCGGCCCCTCCATATCATCCGGATGCGCCGATGCCGGCACAACCCCCAGCATCAAACTCAGGATGAGCACCAACACCATCATAAAACTGAAACGTCTTTTCTTCTTCATACTTCCTCCACTCTTGATGGCAGGGATGACAAAAGAACCTTCCCCCTGTCATCTTCCTCCCCACTGTCACACATCATTCCGGTATCTCATACTTCACCATATCCAGCCGCTTCTCAAACTCCTCAAGAGGCATGGGCTTGTCGAACAGGTAGCCCTGGGCTTCGTCGCAGCCATTTTCCCGAAGGCGCTTTAACTGGGCAGGGGTCTCGACTCCCTCTACGATACACTCGAGCCCCATGTCCTTTGCCATGGCAATGACGTACTTGCACATGATGCTGCGGACGCTGTCATCTGCCTCCTCATCGAGGGGCAGGAAATTCTTGTCGATCTTCAGCACATCCCAGGGGATCACGCGGATCAGGTTCAGGGAAGAATAACCCATACCGAAATCGTCCACAGAAGTGCAGATATGCTTCTTCTGCAGCTCCTCAACCACACGCTTCAGGTCGCGGAAGCCCACGTCCGTGGTGGTCTCGGTAAGCTCGATCTCGATATATTCGTGGGGCACACCGTTCCGGTCGATGATATCGATCAAGGTCTTCGCCAGTTCCGGATTCACGATATGGCGTCTCGACAGGTTCACGGAAACACGCACTGCCCGCCGTCCCTCGTCAAGCCACTTGCGGATGTGTCTGCACACCTGATCCAGGATGTGGAAATCCAGCTTGCAGATATCATCGCACTCCTCCAGGATGGGGATGAACTCCGTAGGCGGAACTATTTTCCCTTCATGGAACCAACGGCAGAGAGCCTCGGCGCCGCAGATCTCGCCGGTCACAAGGTTCACCTTAGGCTGGTAGTACACGTGGAATTCCTCGTCCTTCAGGGCAATGGGGAACATCTTCATGATCCTGTTGGCCTTCTCCCGGGCGCTCATCAGCATCTCGGAGTAGAAGACGATGTCTCCCTGATCCCCGGTCTTGGCCACATGGAAGGAGCTCATGATCTTGGTCATGATATCGTCCGGGCTGTTCACGGTAAATCCGTCCGGAACCATGAACACACCGGCCCTTGCGGACACCTTCGCCATTTTTCCGCCGGTACTGATGGGCACAGAGGCCTCATGGAGATACTCCAGGATCTCCGGCAGATCCGACTGCGCGCAGACACAGCAGAAGGCATCCCCGCCAAGGCGGGCAATGGCTCCGTCCTCCCCGATCAGAGCTTCAATGTGCCTGTAGTGATTCCTCAGCACCTCGTCACCGCCGATCCGTCCGAACTCATCATTTACCAGACCGAAGTGCCGCATATTATAGTGCAGCGCTGCCATCCCGTCCATATCACCCGGCCGGTTCTTCCAGGACAGATACTTAAAGAAGCTCCGGATATTCCGAAAGCCCAGATCGTCGTAAAATGCCAGCTCCTCGGCAATGACCTGCAGCCGGTTCCGGCTGATAAATGCCAGCGTGGTCCGCATCACCAGATCCACCTTGAACATTTCTTCCTGGGTCAGCGGCGTTTCGCTCTCCTCCATATAGATGGTCATGGTGGTGATGGACATAAAACGGGACACAAACCGCACCGTATGCACGGGCACACATTCCTTGCCCGTGTCAAAGCTGCTCATGCGCTCGCCCACATCATTCTTCTCATCTCCCGGATTCCGGAAAAATCTTGTCACACCCTTCGCCAGCCGAAACATAGCCGCAATCTCATTCAGCACCGCCTCGATCTGCGGCACATCCGGCTTCTGATTCACAATCTGCGTCAGCGACAAAAGTTGCTCCAGCAACTGATAATACCTAACTTCCCGATCAACGTTCATACGGATCCTCCTTACTGTGTTTTTGGGGACGGTTCCAAATGTGTTTTTGGGGACGGTTCCAAAAAACACATTTTCGTGTTTTTGGGGACGGTTCTGAAAAACACATTTTTGAGTCTTCTGCCAATCAGGCTCTGCTTTTGCCTAACCTGTTCGGCTGTGGTTTTGATACTTATAGGTTATAAGGATAGTCCTTGTGATGTTCTTCGTGTTGCTTCTTTTAGTGGTTCTTTTGGTACTGTGAAAAATGGCTTCAATGGTACTGTGTATAATGTTCTTGCTGCTGTATAATGTTCTTACTGCTACTGTATAATGTCCTTGCTGTTACTGTATAATGGCTTATGTGATACTGATTGCTTTGTTACTCAATTAGTTGATAGATAAATCCGACAGGTACAGTAAAATTATACCACACATTCACAAATGGGGCAAGAAAAAGAAATATAAACAAGCTAACACAGCGATTAAGAAGATTCTTCTATTTCCGCTGTATTTTTGCCCTTTCAACTCCCGAAACAAAGTTTCAATTACAGCGGAATATAAGCATCCCTGATTATCGCTGTATTTAAAGATTCTTCCCCGATCAGAACCGGCATGACTACGGAAAAAGATGCTTCTTATGTTTCCGTAGTCATCCACTTTTCGCCTCCTTCGGAAAACTCCCGCTGTGACTACGCAATAAGATGCTTCTTAAGTTTCCGCAGTCACTGTCTTTCGACCCGAAGAAAACCTGACTACAGAAGAAGAATTATTTTTGATCATCCGTAGTTACCCCCACTCCTCTTACGAAAAGCCACTCACACCACCAAACAAACACCGCCCCAACGCCATCAAGGCATCAGGGCGGCTTCAACATCAGT
>JAGACB010000216.1 GCA_017614345.1 Lachnospiraceae bacterium | reverse complement strand
TTCACCAAAAACCTGTCATCGTAGATTCCGCCGATCACCTTGTTACGATAATAAATGATGTACTCTCCCATCATTGCCCTGTAGCTTATATCATCTAACTCCGATAGTTGCTCCAGTACAAACTCCAGATATTCCTTACTTGACGCCATTCCAGTCCTCCTTCGTCATCAGGTTGACATGCCCGGTCCTCTTCTCATGCATCAGCGGGACATCTACATCCTCCGATTTCCATTGATACTTGAAATGACATTTCTCCTGAACCCGCCTGGACTTCTCATTACCCTCATAGTATCCGCACCATACCTTCTGCATCCCGCAGTCCTCAAAGGCATGCCGAAGCATCTCCCTCACAGCCTCCGGCATGATCCCTCGGTCTCCGCTTCGCTCCGGTCGATCCAAAGCCGACGTCCACCGGACGTCGTGGACCCCAGAACGGCTTCCCGAGCCAGTATCCCAGTTCGCATTCATCATCACGATCCGTCATGTCTGTATGACCGTTCAACTTCAGCTCGATGGCTCCAATGGCCTTTCCGTCTTCCTTCAGGCAGATAGCATACGCTTCCTTGCCATTAAGGACATTCTTTATCACTTCGAGGCTTTCCCCTATACTTTGATGCGCAGGCCATCCCGCGATCGGACCCACATCCGGGTCACTGGCGTATCTGAAAAGATCTCCCGCATCGGTTTCTTCCCACCGCCGCAGGATCAGCCTTTCTGTCTCCAGATTCTTCCTAACATCTTCCTTCGTTATCACCGCTATTGCGCAGGGCATCCTTCCGTCTACAACATGATATTCCACATCCTGATAGCCCATCTCTTCAAAGAACGCTTTATAAGAATCGAGATCAAACTGCTTCTTGAAATCTGCTCCCAAAAGCTCCACGAACTTTACCGCCAACCCGGAAGAGCTCTTCGACATATAGATGTATGTAGGGATTATGATCTTTCCATTTGGCTTTGCCACCCGTTCAAGCTCTGCAAGTGCCTTCCCCGGATCCGGCAGTAAATGGATCACATTCCCGGCCACTACCTTATCAAAACGATTATCCTTGCACTTGATATTTGTGATATCCGCCCTTTTGAACTTTACATTGCCATACTTCCTGCATTTCCTCGCAGCCTGTCTGAGCATGCCCGCCGCAAAATCAGTAGCCACAAGCTTTCTGCATTTTTCGGCTATACACACGGTGATGGCACCGGTCCCACAGGCGCATTCCAGCACAAAATCTGTGCTGTCTATAAACTCTGCCACTTTTCTCCCGGTTCCCGCATAAACTCTGTGATTATATACATTTTCAAACAGATCATATAATGGTGAAATCCTGTCCCAGAACATAATGTCCTCCTGCTATGATAGCTGCCTTATTTAGCCCCATTCTCTTTCATGACTCTTCCCAGCCTTTGCACACATCACACCAACCGACTGCATCAGAAGCCTTCTCCATTTCCTCCGGCGTCATCTTTACAGAAACGAATTCATTTCCTCCCGCAGGATGAACATACTCAAACCGTTTCATCGATACATCCAGCCAGACCGGAATGCTCTTATCTATACCAAACGGGCATACTCCGCCGGGAAGGAATCCGACAAGCTCCTCAACACGGTCTCTTGGCACCATGCTGGGCTTCGTATGGAACTGAGCCTTGAACTTCGAACTGTTAACACGGCCATCACCGGCCATTACGATCACAACAGGCTTCTCATCCACGATAAACGAAAGCGTCTTCGCGATCTCCGCTTCGCTGCATCCGATCTGCTGGGTGGCATGCTCCACAGTATCTATGGTTTCTTTATGCTCCGTGATCCGGTTCTCGAAGCCTTTATCCTTCAGCCAATTGTAGACTTTTTCATTCAGCATCCTTCTTTACCTTCTTTCGCCAGTTTCTATACTCTCCGGTTGTGATCCGCTTATCCTCAGGCTTTCTGGCATCTACCGGGATAGCCCACTCTCTTCCATTCTTCGCCGCTCCCGCGATCCTTCCATTCGTGCAAAGCACTTGGATCCTGCGTGGAGTCACGCCCCATTTTTCTGCCGTTTCCTTAATTGATAAATACCCTTTGATCATGCATTATTCCTTTTCTTCTTAACCTCAGCAGATACCCGAAAACGTTCGTGGTCAATCGTCCCGAATTGTATGCTTTGAAGCGAACTATGTCAAGAAAAAGAAAGCCTGCAGCCATCATTATGATAAACTGCAGGCGATTTGGACTAAGTCGCGCACCCCTTTCCTTATTTCCGGATCCAGGCCACTATTATCTTTTAAGTCGAAATAAAAACGTACTGGATAAGCCTTTTGCCAAGCGTTCATGATCGTCAAAAGCTAATCACTATAGTTGCCACTACATACTGCCCATCGCATCACGCTCCCTTCTGGCCCTGAACAATACCGCTCCCGCAAAGATTATTTTGCTTCTCACGTGTCCGATAGTTTCCTGAAGGTCTGCATTTGTCTTTAACCCTGCGTACATCCTGTCAAGAACCCCAGCGATTTCCAAAGCGATCGGATCATTTGTGAAGTATTCAAAAGTTTGACGGATATTGTATCGGCTCAGTGAGTCATATATTAATAATGCATCATCCATGATCTGGGAATGATCTCTGCTAATGCATATATTTTCTATCACGCTTTCGCCTTCAATCCTGCATTCACACTCAATCTCGGGAAGTGATCCTTTGATCATCGGTTCTCTGAAGTTAACTGTATTTCCTCCCTCCGGATACCTGCAGTCTGCGTCCCTATACCGCATTACCTGTTGTATATCATAGGAGCATTTTGCCCTGTCATCTGTTTCATCATTCCAGATCCCAAGACTGGCGCATAGATCATTATGTGCTATGGATGTACCCTTAAAGACCCTGCTCCTCATTGCCTCATACAAATAGCGACGTGTGTCCTTTTCATCATGGAACACCTCATTCCCGTCCATCTTCATTCTCAGATTCAGATCGATAATGTCATATTGCCCAGTAAAAAGGCGGTTGTATGTGTCCAGTGCATCTATGCACGTGTAGATTTCAGAATCAATCAGATCTATATGTGCTTTTCCTTTGCCCCGGATAATTCTCATTGCCACTTCAGAGAAGTTCATCACAACCATCTCGTCTTTGCCAATCACGTAATCCTTTTCCCCTACAAAAAATCTCTTTTCCTTCCCGGAGCAGTTAAGAATATAAGAGTAATCATCCACCATTCCACTAATGGCTACCTGATCAGGATTTATGATCTCTGTAACCATTTCCTCATCATCAATGCGGTGATCAAACCAGTTTTCAAAT
>JAGACB010000215.1 GCA_017614345.1 Lachnospiraceae bacterium | reverse complement strand
TCATCCGCATAGCCTTTCACATGACCGTGGGAATCCGCCGTCACCGTCAGTTTTCCCACCGGGCCGTCGCCCTTGATGATCAGGGTCACCGAGTCACGCTCTCCCTTCATCATACTTCCCATAACGGCTCCCGCCGTCAGAAGGCGCCCCAAAGCCGCCGTGATCACCGGACTGGTGTTGTGGCGCACTCTCGCCTCCTCCACCAGGTCTCTTGTTGTTGCTGCAAATACCCGGATCTGCCCGCCTGCGGCAGTTCCCCGGACGATATAATCTGACATTGTGTGTTCTCCTTATTTTCTCAAAACCGCATAGACCCGCTCGGTCTTCCCGGTTACTTCCTGATGTGTATATGCCTCGAACCAGCCCTCCAGGACCAGTCCGGCCTTTTCAGCGGCCTCCAGGACTTCCTCCTTAGAATAGGCCCGCTGATAATGTACCTCTTCAAACTTTTCATACAGCTCCGACGGTTCCCGTTTCCGGAAAAATGTCAGTGCGTATTCATTGATGTGTTCCTCGGGATCGTAGGTATTTTCCCAGATCATGGTCACATCCTCTCTCGAATCGACAATGGTCCGGTCTCCCATTCCCTCGGCGTAAAGCTTCTCCGTCTTCAGATCAAAGACAAACCGGCCGCCCTCAGACAACACATTTCTTATCTGAAGAAAGGCCTGCTCCAGATCCCCGTCCTCCGTCAGATAGTTCATGGTATCCGACAAGGCAAAAACAAAGGGATAACATCCCGGCAGATCCAACTCCAGGATATCCTGACACAGATACAGGATGTGGCCGTGATGTAAGGGAAATTCCTCACACTCCGGTTGCTCGTCTTCATCGGGGTCAATTTCCTGAACCTCTTCCATTTCTCCGGCCCAGGCCTCACTCAGCATGTCCTCCGAAAGATCCACGCCGATGATCCTGTACCCCCGGTCCGCCACGGCCCGGGTAATGGTTCCGGTGCCGCATCCCAGCTCCACCACCGGAGACTCCTCCGGCGTAACGCCGTAGGTCTCCATCAAGGCCAGAAGGTCCGCCACAATGGTGTCGTAGGGGATATTGTCCATTAATTCATCATATGCTTCGGCAAAGCCGCTGTAAATGTCCATATATTTCTCCTAATGAGATGACAAAAGAACCGTCCCCCTGTCATCTCCTCTCGTCGCCTACACAAGAGAAGCGGTACATAGTATAAAACCTATGCACCGCTTTGCTGTTTCGTTTGGATCCCGGCTGACTCAAATCGCCGCTCCGGCTTACTTTGCGGAGGAAGGCAGTACCGGTCTTGCCAGAATATAGGTTGCTTTGTTACCCTGAAGGAAACGGAACTCCACCTGAACGGTATCAAGGGGAAGAAGTGCTCCGTAGAAGACCTTCTTGGAGGTGTACATATCGGAGACATCCACTGTATCCGGATCCACCTTTCTGGGAACGATCCTGATGGGAGCGTTGTTCTCCTGGATGTAACGGTTGATCTCGCGCTCGATCAGTTCATCCGACTTCTTCACACCGAAGAGTCCCGGAGACCGGATCAGCTTCTGCTCCTTCTCGGGAAGGTTCGAGCAGTCGATGAGGATCTTGTCTCTCTTGGTCTCGTACATGATGTTGTTGTTCGGCCGGGCATTCGCCTCGGAATATGCGCTATAAAGCTGCTCTGTATAACACATGAAAGTGATGGTCATCTTGCCCCAGGTTTCCTGGTCCGCATCAATGGCAGCCTTGATGGCTACGTAAGCGGATTCCTCAATGGGATATGCAAATTCACCGGTTGCAAGACAGGGCATCGTGATGGAACGGATACCGTTGTCAAATGCAAATTTGATCACTCTCTTGTAACAATCATATAATTTCTGTGCCTCTCCGGAATAACCCCCACGCCAGATCGGTGCTATCGTATGGATCACGTGATCACAAGGTAAGTTATAGGCATCCGTCATGATGACATCGCCTTCTTTTATCGGAACATATTTCTGGCACTCTGCCAATAATCCTTCTCCGGCAGCTCTGTGGATTGATCCGTCGATTCTGTTAAGACCGCTCATTCTGGTGTTGGTGGAATTCACGATGCAGGAATCTCTCGTTGTGGTGATATCTCCTCTTCTGACATCAATCAACTTCGTCGCCTCCCATCATAAACAATAGTTACCGGCCCGAAAGCCGCTCAGTCCGAATCGCAAAAAAGTCCCTTTCCCTGATTCGTCAACTAATTACAATTTTACTAACTTCATGCTAACAAGTCAACCGATATTTATCAAAATCTTCCAACTTTTTTTATAATTTGGAAAATAGTTTCTTATATGAATATCTAACTTTCCTTGTTATTCAAATTCGCTCATGACACGGCTCAGTTCGCGGACCATAGCATCATTTTCCTCGTCTGTTTTCACCGAAAGTCGGATATAACTTTCGCCGTCAAATCCGTTCTTTCCGTGAAGATCCTTGATCAGGATGTCGGATTCATTTAACAGGCGTGCTGCCAGATCTCTGGAGGCAATGGGTGCATCCACCCGGCAGAGGACATAGTTGGCCTGAGTATCGTAAACATGGATCCCGGGAACCTTCCGGAGCTTTGTAAGATATCTTTCCCGAACGCCCTTGAAACGCTCCATGGCGTCCTCAAAATCCGGTCTGTAGGCATGCATGATCTGCATGAAATATTCGCCGAAGCTGTTGATGTTCCAGATGGCAACCTCTTTCTTGGCCCGGCGGATCAGCTCCAGATCTCCTGTGGCAAGAACGCCCAGTCTGAGGCCGGGAACTCCGTAGGACTTGGAAATACTCTTTAAAACGATCAGATTGGGCCATGCCGCCAGCAGGCTCTGCTCAAGAAGGGTAGGTGCCTCCTTCACGCAGGCAAAGTCCACAAAGGACTCATCCACGATAATGCGGATGCCCTTTTTGCTGCCCCACTCCGCCAGACGCAGGATCTGGCTGCTCTCAAGATAGTTTCCGGAAGGATTGTCCGGATTGACAATAAGAAGTGCATCAATGCCCTTGTCCTCATAGAAGTTCATCAGCATATCTGCATCATAATAAAACTCCGTATCCTTGGAAAGGAAGGGCACCAGACGATCCTTGTCATAGCGGTTCGCATACTCTTCGAAGGTGGGGTAGATCACACCCACACGGCCGGAAAGTTCTTCCTCCATGAGCACCTTGATGAGCTCGGAGGTACCATTTCCCACCAGGATATAATCCTCGGCCATATTGAAAAATTTTCCCGCAAGCAGGGAATTGATATGCATTCCCGAAGGGTATTCCCGTAACAGCCGCTCAAAATGACGGGTCATCTCCGCCATGAACCGCTCATTCGGGAAGAAAGGATTCACCAGATAGCAGAAATCCAGCATGTGGTCATAGCGCCAGTAGCCGCCGAAACGGTGCAGATAACGGGAAAGCTTGTCATCTCCCGTGGCAAACATGGACTGGGCCAGATCCAGGTCGTGGAGATCATTGATCTCATACCAGGGAAGGCGGCCGGCATCACAGGGCACCAGGGCCACCTCTCTGCAGGCAAGGTAAGCATCCACCACCGTGGCTTTTTTCAGGAAATCATTGTTCCGGACAGCCTCTTCCACGGAAGATGCGCCCTCGGTCCCCTGCTCAAAGTAAGGCAGCAGAACCTTCTTTACACCATTTTCGCTGATCCGGTAAAGATGAATAGCCTGGATACAGGTCTTCGGATCCTCCAGATAAAAGTTCTCAAACAGGATCCGGCGGCAGACTGCGCCCTTTTCATCCGTCTGCATGATGGGGCCGTCCACCCAGACTCTGGGCGGTGCGGTCAGCACTGCATCTTCGGCACCGGTTTCCATCATCAGGGAAAATAATCCGTCATCATAAAGTCCGTCGGATTCAGCCAGGAAAATACCTTCTTCCGCCTTACTTCCGAGACTTTTTATCGCACAGAAAAGAGAGCCGCAGGCATCTGTGGACTCATAGCACGGGTTCTCCACCACGGAAACAGGCGTCTTCATTTCGGGAGATACCTCGCGGATCAGTTCCTCCGGCATCTCCTTCTTATAGCCTGTTACCACCGTGATGCCGTCAAGACCCAGTGCGTCCATCTGCCGCAGCATCCTCTTCAAAAGCGGTTCGTTATTTACTTCTATCATGCTGATGGGGCGATCCCCCGTCAGCTCCTTTAATCTGCTGCCCACACCGGCAGCCAGAATCACACCTTGCATATTTTTTCCCCTAAATTATCAATCGTGGTATCCGTTCCGGATCCAGTTCACCGCATGCTCGTAATCCGCCATGGTATCGATCTCCTTGGTGCGGATCTCGATCATCTCAAGCGGGATCAGGGGCTCCAACAGCTGGTACACATGTCCCGTACCCTCGGGCAGACGGTCTCTTCTGATCTGGGCCAGGCCGGTCCACTCGTACTCTCCGCTTTCTCTGGAGAAGTAAACGATCATTTTTCTGCCCTCGGAGTCCTCCTCGGCATGGATCAGCACGGGATTGTCCGTGGAAGGCGTACAGCCGCCCACCAGCTCCTTATCAGAGGTCAGAACGGCTCTTAAGTCGTCCGGATGCACCAGAAGGTCTCCGTCCAGAGCCACCACCAGCTCACCGGCATAACGGCAACCCAGCTTGAAGCTGGCACCGGTTCCGGTCCCCTTATAGTTATGATTGAATACGTACAGAACGTCACGGCGGTATTCATTTACCAGGGAAATGACCCTCTCCGCCTGATAGCCCACAACAATGCGGACATCCTCAAAATCCTTCAAAAGCTCCAGCTGACGGATGATGAGGGGCTTGCCGTCCACGTCGATCAGTGCCTTGGTGGTACCGATGCCGAGACGGGTTCCCATTCCCGCACAGCTGATGACAATGGTCTTACTTCCCGGAGCTCCGAAGCCTTCTGCCTTGTCACAGCAAGCTGCTTCTGCCTGACCTTCCGCGCATGTTTTGGAAGCGATCTCCTTTAACAGTCTGCAGAGCTTGTTTTCCGTATAGATGGCGTAATCTGCATTGTTCAGAACTGAGTAAGCCACATCACGGACTGCACCGAAGCCGATGCCGATATCCGCAGCGCCCACCATTCCGGCGTCATTGTCACCGTCTCCCACTGCCACAAAGGGATGGGGGAAATCCTCCAGCACCTTGCCCTTGTCGCAGATCTCCGTAAGCCCGGCGATCTTATCATTCTCTACCTCCGCATGGGAGCAGAACACATGATCCTTTTCAATCCCCAGTCGCTCCATCAATGCACCGATCCAGATATCCAGATTGCCGGTGACCACGTAGCAGCGGTCCTTGTGTTCCCGGATCCAGGCGCAAAGCTCTTCGTGAACCGGAATATCGCGGACGATCTCGGAAACGCGGCTCACCGGGATCACTCCCAGGATCTCCACACGCTTCATAAAGCTCTCCGCAAAAGGAACCTCACCCTTCATGGTGCGTTCCGTCAGTTCTCTCATTTCATCCTGTTTTCCGATCACCTGCGCAATGGTAGGCAGGATCTCCACCTTTGTGATGGTTGCATCGAGATCGAACAGAAAAGAATATTGTTCCATGTTGTGCTCCTTATGTCAGCATATAATGAATAGTTTTCTCCGCTTTGCTGCGGAAACGGGGCTTTCCTTTCCCTGCTCAGGGCGTCACTGTCGTCTGCTCCATAGGATTTCTCGGGAACAGAAAAATATCGAACTGTCTGCCGGGAGGTCGCATCTCCATTTCCCTCTCATCAAATACGTAAGCCGGGGCATAGACGATCTCCTTGCCCCCCGCATATTTTATGCTCTTCCCTCCGGTGGGGCCCACCAGGACCACCAGTGCGATCAGCATCAGAACACAGATCACCAGAAGTTGCAGCCACATTTTTTTCTTCATGCGCTCACGCTCCTTTCCCCGGGCAAACAGCTGCAGATTTCCATAATACAGCTATCTGCGGGATCATTCCTCCGGATCTGCTCCGTAGAAGCCCACCGTACCGGTAAGCTGCATGTGAGCATATGCGAAGTGGATATCATGCTCCGCGAACTTCCAAAGAAGGGTTTCGCGGATCTCGCTGCAGGCAATGTAATTCTCCTCAGCGGTCTTGGTATTGACAAAACAGGTCAGAGCCACCGCACTCTCCTGATAGGAAACGTTCACAAACAGATGTCTGTTCGGATCCTTTCTGGTATCGAGAGTCTTGGGGTGCTCTAAGATGGTCTCACTGATCAGTTCCTTGGCCATTTTAAGCTTCTCGGGATCCTGTGCATCCTCATAGGTGATGCTGGCGATCACCGGATAACGATTGCCCTTATCCGAAGTGGTCAGGTTCCGGATCATGGAGCTGTCCAGAACGGAGTTGGGGATAATGCACTCTGCATGGTCAATGATGTTCTGCACCACCGTATGACGCAGGGTCATTGCCTTCACATAGCCCGTGATCTTCTCACTTCCCACCACGATCTCCACACGGTCCCCCACCTCAAAGGGCTTGAACATGGTGATGATAAAGCCATGGATAATGTTACTGAGTCCCTCCTGGAAAATGAATCCGAGGACCACTACGATCAGGGAACTGGACATCAGGATGGTGCTCATGAAGCTGGCTAAGATATTGGAAAGCGCCATGATCCTCAGTCCCACCACCAGGACCACCAGCGCCTGAAGAATACCCTTGATAAAGGATGACTGAATACTCTTGTTCCGCTTTTTTTCGATCTGCGAAAAGACCATCCGGATGATCTGGATCACGATCAGACCGGCGAGGATATAGAGAGCTGCCTGAAACCATTTATTGGAACAGACTTCCGTCATTGTTTCCAGAAATTCTTTCACTCCCTTTACTCCTTTCTTATGTTGAAGATCGACTGTCTCAAACAGGAATTATAACACAGAAATGCGGTCCGTGCCACAAAAATCTTTCCGGGAAAATGAAATGTCTCCTTTTCCGACATTTTCCTTCATTTCCCCCGAAAAAGGCTAAAAATCGGGCGGTTAAGGGTAAAAATATGTTGGTATTCCGACCTGAATTAATGTATAATGATGCGGAGAGATTTCGCGTTTGTTCAGGGTCCTTCGAACCTTGGACTGTTAAGGAGGTAGCAGTAATGAGTCAGTTAGTTCTTTCCGGGGAAGACCTGGAATTTGCCGGCAGCGTTGCCGGAAAGATCATGGAAAATGTCGAAAAAGTCCTGATCGGTCAGCATGAGACCATCCGCCGTGTACTTACGGCCATGGTTGCCGGCGGTCACGTGCTTCTGGAGGATACTCCCGGAACCGGTAAGACCGTTATGGCCAAGTCTCTGGCCCGTTCCATAGACGGTTCCTTCTCCCGTATCCAGTTTACGCCGGACCTTCTTCCGTCTGATGTTACCGGACTTTCCTATTATAATCAAAAAGAAGGTGCCTTTGTCTTCAGACAGGGTCCTCTGTTCACCAACATTCTCCTGGCAGATGAGATCAACCGTGCCACACCCAGAACCCAGTCCGCACTCTTAGAGTGTATGGAGGAGCGTCAGGTTACCGTGGACGGTGTCACCTATCCCCTTCTGCCGCCCTTCTTCGTTATCGCAACGGAGAACCCCATCGAATCTTCGGGAACATTTCCCCTTCCCGAGGCTCAGCTGGACCGTTTCCTGATGAAGCTGTCCATGAAGTTCCCGGATAAGAACGAGGAGATCGACATCCTGAACCGTTTCCTGGTGGATGAACCCTTAAGTGACCTGACCTATGTCTGCAACACGGAGGACATCCTGAAACTGAACAAGTTCTATCGTCACGTTTACGTTCATCCCGCACTGATGGAATATATCACCGACATCTGCGCAGCTACCAGAACCCGTAACTCCGTCATTGCCGGTGTCAGCCCCCGTGGAACCATTGCCTTCCTGCGCTGCTCCCAGGCCTATGCCTTCTTAGACGGCCGGGGATACGTGGTACCCGAGGATATCAAAGCCATGGCAGAGTGCGTTCTGCCTCACAGGATCGTCACCAGCCGCGGTTTCGGCGGTGTCCAGACCACGGATCATCTGGTACATGAGATCCTTGACAATATCCCTGCACCCACAGAGGATTTCACCAGAAAGGACATCACTACATGATCATCATCGTCATCGCCGGCATAGCCCTGATCCTGTACATCATTCAGGACCGGCTCTACACCAAGTACTGGGATGACCGACTGACCGCCGTGATCCGGTTCCAGAAGGATCCGGTCTTTGAAGGAGAGGAGGCCTCTCTGACGGAGACCGTCTCCAATGCCAAATGGCTTCCTCTTTCCACACTCCACGTCAAGTTCCAGATCAGCACAGCGCTGAGATACAGGAATGAGACCACGGAAAATGTAGCCGTTTCCGACTTCTGCTACAAGCATGACATCTACTCTCTCATGCCCTACACCAAGGTGAACCGAACCCATCCCATTGTATGCACCAAACGGGGATATTATACCATTAACGAGTATGATCTGGCTTCCGCCAACATTTTCCTGATCAACCATCTGGTCAGCCGCTGCGACAACGAAACGGAGCTCTACGTATTCCCGAAGCCCATTGAGCCCGGAGAGGTGGAGATCCCGTTCCAGTCCATGATGGGCAGCATCATCACCCGCTCCCTGACCACCGAAGACCCCTTCGAATTCCGGGGGATCCGTGATTATCAGGTCTATGACCCCATGAAAAATGTGAACTGGAAGGCCTCCGCAAAGAGCGGCGACCTGATGGTCAACATGTTCCATCACACCGCCGGACAGGAGGTCCGGATCCTTGTGAACCTGGAAGATGAAAGCCGCTACCGCGAGTTCGGCCTGCTGGAATTCTCCATCCGGCTGGCAGCCTCCTTAGCTCTCCGTTTCCTCTTCGCCAGCGTTCCGGTCAGCATCCTGACCAACGGACGCGACATCATTACCCACGAACTTCACGATACCTCTGCCGGCTCCGACCAGAGCCACATGCGTGCACTCTACGAAATGCTGGCCAGAGTCGACTTAGATCAGGAAATCGTTCCCGCCGTCACCATGATCGAAAAAGAGCTGGAAAAGGGCGAGAACCGCGAGCTCAGCTACATCATGATCGGCTACTGCCAGCGTGAGGACCTGGGCGATGCCTTCGAGGAGCTCTGCAAGCTTCATCCCGGAGGCCTGATGATCCTTCCACTGACCGAAAAGATGCCTCAGCGCCTCTTCGATCATCAGCATTTTACCGCTGAAAAATGGAAGATCAACGAATGAGCCGGATCCCCGAAGTCTTTGTCTTCCCATCCGGGGATCGTGAATAATAAGGAGTTATATCCATGGTAAACCGTCATTTCCGCGTTGCCGGAGATCTCCACGAGGATCCCCGCGGTTCCTCAAAGGTCATGAAACCCCTGGCTGTTACGGAGCTCCATTTTCTTTCTCTGTTCAACCAGATCTATATGGGCATCATGATCTCCCTGACCGGCTACTGCCTGGTCGTCAACGGAGCTCCCACGCCATTAAACATAGTCCAGAATCTTATGATCGTGATCCCGATCCTGATCAGCTACGTTGTGTTCTACAACATCCGGTCAGGCCTGATCTTCCTGTTCTTTCACGCAGCCGCCATTGTGGGTCCTTACTTTTATCTGCCGACTCCGGTGGCCATCACCCATACGCTGATCATGATCCCTCTTACGATCGTGAAAATGTATGATGCGATCCACCCTCAGGACAGACCCGTTTCGGATCCCGGTCTGTATTATCTGTTCTTCTGCTTAGGCTGCAGCTGGGCAAATACCGCTGCCGGAGGCCCGGGCTTCATCAATTACGTGTGCATCTTCGGTGCCCTCGAGTGTATCCTGACCTCCGCCGTTTCCATCTACTACCGTGAGCTTTCGAACTTTATTCAGGTAAATGCAGCCCACGCTTCCCTTCCTGTGGGCCAGATCCGCAGGACCAGCCGGATCCTCATCGGAATATTCCTGGCTGTGGTCTCCGTGGTCATTATCCTGCTTCCCGCAGGCGGCATTGCCAAACTGACCACTTTGATGCAGGGCTTTATGATGCTGATGCTGGTCTTTGTCCTGAAGCTCCTGTTCCCGAATGCCGGAACCCTTAACGGAGAACCTCTCGAAGAGCTCGAGGAGACCCTCCCCATGGATTTTGTGATGATCGCAGATCCGGAAGATGCCGTCGCCCCCTGGGTTTATCAGGTTGCGTACATTTTGGCCACCATCATCGCAGTCATTGTCATAGCCGCCCTGATCGGCGGGATCCTCTACGCACTTTACGCCTTCCTCCGCGGATTCCACGTACTTCCCGCACACGAGGAAGTATCCGAATACACCGAGACCAGCGAGCGCATAGCTCCTCCTTCCAAGAAGAGACTTACCGCCGCAGAAAAGGCCAACCCCAACTATCAGGTCCGGAAGCTATACAAACGGAACATCCTTCATCTGAAGAAGAAAAATCAGCTTCTCCGCTTAAGCAACTCTCCCACCGAGATCGAGAACGATGTCCGCATGCCCTCCGTCCCTGACCGGGATACCCTCCACCGCATCTACGAAAAGGCCCGTTACAGCCGCGACGGCATCTCCATGGAGGAAGCCGACAGCGCCTTCACCGCAGCCAAAACCCTGCGGTCAAGGGCCAAGGATTAACCAAAACATCTTATCTTCAAACCATAATGAAACCGCTGCTAGCATCCTGCCTGCAGCGGTTTTTGTGATCATAGATCATTCTTTTTCTTCTTTCTTGTATTTGCTTCCCCTTCAGCCCCGATCATCTTCTGCAGCTTCGAGAAAGCATTGGGCATGGGGTATTCGGATTTCATGTTTTGAAGCCCGGCTGAAACGATCCGGGAAGTCTCTTCCGCTCCCGAAACACCGAGGTCCGATTGATGGTAAACTCCCCGATATACCTTCATTTTCCAGACGATATGGGTGAAGATATGGTTAGCTTCCCCGGCCTCTTCAAGGCTCTTCAGCTTCAGTCCCGGCAGAAGCCCTTCGGCAGCCAAAGCCGCCTCTTTCTTCTTCAAATGCCCCTCCGCATGGGGATACTCATACATTCCCGCCAGGAGTCCCTGCTCCGGTCTTCTTGCCAGGATCACGTGCTCTCCCGCCTCATCCGTCAGAAGGAACACCGTCATCTTCTCTTCCTTCTTTTCGGCCTTAGCCGCCTTCACCGGCAGCTCTGAAATGAGACCTTCTCTGTACGCTCTGCAATACTTTTCAAGGGGACAGTTTTCACCCTTTTCACACGCAGGAGCTCCGTTGGGCACACAGACCAGCGCCCCCAGCTCCATCAGTGACTGGGTAATGTTCCCCGCCTCTCCGGGAAAATGAGGATACACCTCCCGCAGCGTCTCTTCAAACCGCTTTCTGGTCTCCTGGGCCATGATATCATCATAGCTTCCCAGGACTCTCGAAAGGACCCGCAGCACATTTCCGTCCACCGCCGGCTCATTCATTCCGTAGGCAATGGAAGCAATGGCTCCGGCAGAATAAGGTCCGATCCCGGGGAGCTTCTTTAAAAGCGCCGTTTCCTTCGGCAGATGCCCGCCGTAATCCCGGCAGATGATCTCTGC
>JAGACB010000028.1 GCA_017614345.1 Lachnospiraceae bacterium | reverse complement strand
CCGGTCACCTCTTCCGCGGATGCCATACAAACGGTCATCATCACGGAGAAAAGTCCGCATATTACGGAAAACAATAACTTTGTAAAATTACGTTTCATAGCCGGTCTCCTTTCCGGGAATTAAAAATCCCATCATACATAACTATCAAGGAAAAATGAAAGCACAATTGCTAATGATCATAATAGCGCCTGTCCTCAAAATCTTATTCATTGATCTAAGCCATTAACGGTCATAACAAGGCGTTTTCGCCTGATATACTTACAGTTCAATCTCAACTCCTCCCACTGTGATCTTCGAGATCTCTTTCATATCGATCAGAGTACCGGATCCCTCGATGGAACAAGTGGAAGTAAATTCATTCTTACCAAAAACAGAGTCTTTCACATTTTTTGAGAATCCCCAGTTTTCGATCGGATAGGTGGTATCACCGAGCGAAACGGATTCAATGACGAGAAGATCATCCCCCGGATCACCGCTGCAGTTTCCTGAGAGTATGATCCCGAGAGGTGTCAATTCGATTGTCTTTATTTGATAATCCAATCCATGATATGTGATCGTTTCATTTTTTCTTATTTTTATTGTATCAGAGGTATAACAATATTTCCATGAGAAATTCCAGACCCCGCTGTAGACGGTATTTATGATGGGGTCTCCGTTTCCATTTCTGCCGTTTACATATACCAGATCTTGGAAGCTGAGATCGACTTTTCGCTTATTGATATGCTCCTGATTGATGCCCACGATCATATAGACGTATCCATCCTCATCCACAAGCACATTTGCATAGCGGAAGTTGGAATCACTCCCGTGACCCATTTCGGGATTGACACTGATGGAGTTAAAGGTTACATAATCCGGGTTCTCATCATCTGAATTCTGAGTGCATCCTTCCGGTAACTTGATGTTTGTCTCCACCTTTATATAGGCATTGTTTTTGTCTCCGACGGATTCCGTGACGGTCAGGGTAACATCCTCGGTCTCTCCGGTCAATCCGTTCACTGCCGCAATCGTTCGGCTTTCGTTGATCTCGACCAGACCTCCTCCGAGTTTTGCGCTCTCCTCGGTCTTGATCCCGATGTGATTGGCAAGTGCCACATCCAGATCCAACTGCCCCGCTCCATAGGTACAGGCGGTCAGGATCAGCGCCGCTGCCACAAGCGAACCGATCACCGCTTTCCCTCGTTTGGAGGGCTTTCTGCGATATTCCGGAACCGTTTCTGTCTCTCTGCCGATGTCGCTGCATTCCATGACCAATTCCGGACTGAGATCGGATAATTGCTGTAATAAATCCTCACCGTTCATAGGGATATCCCTCCTTTCGCATATATTCCGCAAGCTGTTTTCTGATCCGAAACAGTGTCATCTTCACCTTGCTCTCAGACCAGCCGAAAGAGGTGGCCAGTTCACTGATCGAGTCCATATAATAGTATCTTCTAACAAACAGCATGCGCTTCTTTTTCGGGAGTAACTTCAAAAAAGTATTGACCTTATCGCTTATCTCATCAGTGATCATTTTCTCTTCCAGCGTCTTTGAACGGTCCGGAATACAACTCTCCATTTCCTTGCTCAGCTCCACTAACAGAGCGCTTCTTTTCTTTGCCTTATCTCTCCGGATCCGGTCAAAGGTTATGTTTCGGATAATACCGGCCAGAAATGCAAACAGATACTGTCTCGGTTCGTGGGGTGGAATCAGATTCCACGCCTTCAGATAAGTATCGTTTTCACACTCCTTGGTCGTTTCATGATCTCCGGTCATACGAAAGGAGATCTTGCACAGATCTTTCCCATATTTATTCTGGCATTCGGTTATTGCATCCTCTTTTCTCTCCAGAAAGAGGTCCACGATTCTGTCATCTTCCATATGTTAACTCCTGTATCAGGAACTTGTTGTTGATTATTGAAAGCAGACATCCTGCGACAAACACCTTTGATCCGGATGGATCGATCGCTTTCACCCTTATAAGCGTAAAAAATGTGGATTGGTCACATATATTTTAAAAAAATTTTCCCAAGGGGACAAGCCCCTTGGGAAATACCTCCATGGTACCAATCACACGCCCTCCAAATTTTCAAAAGAAGGAATAAAACTCTCCAAAGCCGTAGGCCCTTCCTGGATCAAAGCATTCTCTACGCCGATCTGAATGGCATAGTCTACGACTTTATCATACTCGCGCTCGGTAAGGCGCCTCGTGAGTTCCGGATATTTTTTTGCCATCGGATCCTCCGGGGAGATGCACGGTGTGTACTGGTTCATAATGCTTAATGTGACTTCATTTCCGTATTCTGCATGAAGGTAGGAAATGATCTTCTTGGAGTCCTCCGTATGACCCGGAAGTACCAGGTGGCGGATAATGATCCCACGGGTCAGGATCCCCTCCTCTATGCCGCAGAACTTCGGCGGTGTGCGAAGAGAGGCACTATGGCGCTCTTTCTCCGTTGCCAAAACGCCTTCCTTTTCAGAAAATACCGAAGGCCCTCCGCCCTCCGTGACCTGCCGAACCATCTCCCGGATGGCGCGGCTTGCCACTTCAAAGTAATCCGGAGCCGCAGCGTAGGCCTTGGAAAGCTCCGATGAATAGTATTTCAGGTCGGGAAGATATACGTCAACAAGCCCTTCCAGGGCCCGAACTGCATTCACCTTCTCGTAGGATGCCGTATTGTAGACCACGGGGATGCGGAGCCTTTCGTCCTGACGGAGGGCGGACAGAACCCGCACGATCTGCGGCACATAGTGGCTCGGAGTCACGAGATTGATGTTGTTTGCGCCCTGCTCCTGCAAGCGAAGAAGGTCCTCGGTGAAGCGTTCCAAAGAAACTTCCTTTCCGTGATGGCCCAGGGCAATGGTACGGTTTTGGCAGAAGACGCAGCGAAGATTGCAGCCGGTAAAAAACACGGTTCCGGAGCCCCGGGTTCCGGAAATGCAGGGTTCTTCGAAGTAATGCAGAGCTACGCGGGAGAGGGTGACAATGTCCCTTTCGCCTTTTAGATCCGCGGTCGGAACGTCATCGGTCCTCTCATAGCCTGCACAAAATCCTTTGCGCCTTTCCGTATGACAGTTGCGGGGGCATAACGAACAACCGGTGTTTTCATTTTTCTTTTTTTCCGATTCGGATCGTGTCAAAACATACTCCTTCCGTCACAACAAACCCGCCATGTATAGTGGCATGTGTATTACTCCGTCTTTCACCGTACCTCTTTTTCTCACGAAAAGGCACTTTCAAAAACGCTCATCTCTCGCGAAAAGGCACTCCTCCCCGGTCCAAAACCGGATGAAGAGTGCCTTAGATCCATCAACTTTCAAATGCCCGGAGATCCGGAATCAGTTAGCCTGATCGTTCTTTCTGAGAACTACCTCAGCAGAAGGAGCGGAGAAGCCCATGGTTCCGGTAAGTGCAAGGATATCTCTCATCTTCTCCTGGGAGTTACGAACGATGATGAATACGTTCTGGCCGGAGCCTACAACCTTGTCCAGGTTGTCAATGAAAGAGGTAGCAACCACTCTGGTTACGGTTTCAAGGGTGAATACGGGAACGTCCTCACCATCCTCCTCTGCAGAAGGAACTGCAAGACCTACAGTAACGCTTACCAGTGCCTCTAAGGGACGCTCGGGATTTAAGGATACACGGATCCCGGGCTGTGTGATCTTGATCTTGGGCTGTTCGGTCTGAGTGATGATATCTGTAATATTGTAATTGATCTTAACTACGTCTGTCTTCTGAATTACTAACTTAATATCCTGTGCCATGAAAAAATACCTCTTCTTTCTTTTCTTTCGAATCTCATTTTCGGATCTGTGCAGGCTTGTTCCCTCACACATCACCAGTAAATTCTAACACCTGTGGGCTTTTCAGTCAAGGGAAAGTTACCTGATGTGCTCCTTCAAAAGCCCGCTGTGGTAAGATTCCAGAAGTTCGCCCAGGTCATCCAGGCGTTTCTTCAGTTCCTTGCCTTCATCTGTGTCGCGGACGCAGATCCGGCGTTCCATGACATCCGTGATCTGGATCTCGGGAGTATTTTCCTCTCCGGGGACAAAGGGGGTGTGCATGGCAAGAGCCAGATGATGGGAGTTGAAGATCAGGGTATAGCCGGCAATGCCGGTGGCCTCATGATAGGCCTTGGACATTCCGCCGTCAATGACGTAGACCTTGCCGCCGGCCTTCACCGGCTTCTCACCCTTCTTCACCTTCACCGGAACGTGTCCGTTGATGATGTGTGCGTGGGTAAGGGGCATGGAGAACATCTCAAAGATCCGGTCCACATATTTTTCTTCTGAACAAAGGCGGTAGTAGGCGTTGTAATTCTCCTTGGAAAGCTCCTTCTCTTCCAGGAAGGTGTGCTCAAAGGTGGTCATCTTGTCCTTGCCGAAGAGCGGGCTCACAGGTCCGCACCAGAGGTACCACATCAGATCTACCGCATCCTGCTTTTTGGCATCCTCGGGATCCAGGAAGTAAGCGTCCACGATCCGGCCCTCCAGGTAGTCCATCAGGTCCTTTCCGGCAAATGTACCATCCTGTGTGGTAAATGAAAGGAACCCGCCCTGTTCATCCATGGGAATGCAGCCGTGGAACAGCAGGTTATTGTTGATCACCTTGTACATTCCGCCGTGGGAATAGAGGTAGCGGATATGGCGCTGAAGGCGGATGGAGTGCTGGAAGGAAGCCCGCAGGATCTCCACGAGCTGAGCTTCCTGCTCGGAAAGCCGGTAAGGATCCTCCGGATCCACGGTAGGGAGATTAATGTCCTTCAGGGCATAATCCTTTCCGCCGATCTTCACGGTTCCCCGCCTGAAATCGATCTTGTCAAGGAGCAGACGGTCCTCTAAGCCATACTCCGGATGACGTTTGATGAGCTGCCCTCCCAGCTTTAATTCAATGATCATGATGGCCTTGCACATCTTGGCTGCAAGCTCATAATCCACCACGTCATACTTGTTCTTCTCCAGCAGGTGGATCTTGAAGCTGTCGCAGGGATCGTAGCCGTAGGTCTCCAGAGCAAAGATGGACAGGGGTCTGAGGTTAATGCCGTAGCCCACCTCCAGAACATCAAAGCAGTTGTAGCTGATGGCGATCCGAAGAACGGTGGCAATGCAGGCGTCATTTCCCGCGGCAGCCCCCATCCAGCTGATGTCGTGATTGCCCCACTGGATGTCCACGGAAGGGAAGCTCATGATCTCCTCCATGACCTTGTCCGCCCGGGGACCTCTGTCAAAGATATCGCCGATGATATGCAGATGGTTCATCAGCAGGTTCTGGATCAGGTCTGAAAGGCATATAATGAAATCCTCCCCGGCCCCCACATCAATGATGGAACCCACGATCTCGCGGTAATAATTCTTCTTATCCTCTTCCCGCTCATCAATGTTCAGAAGCTCATCGATGGCGTAGGCATAATCCTCCGGGAGAATGTTCATGACCTGGGATCTGGTGTGCTTGGTGGATACACTCTTGCACACACTGATGAGTCTGGTCACGGTGGTCTTGTACCAGTCCGGATCTGCCGTGCCTTCCCGGCGTTTTCTGGTCAGCACCCTCCGGGGATAATAGATCAGATTGGCCAGCTCCAGCTGATCCTTCTCCGACATCTGAACGCCGAAGGTGGCATCGATCTTGCTGCGGATGACACCGGAGCAGCTCCTGAGCATATGTCGAAAGCCGTCATATTCTCCGTGAAGATCGGAGAAGAAATATTCATTTCCCTTGGGAAGGGCAAGATGGGCCCGCAGATTGATCATTTCCGCCTGAACCGCTGTGGCGGTGGGAAATTCATGGCTGAGAAGCCGCAGATAATCAAGATCTCTCATTGCCGATGCCTCCTCTCATGTATCCTGATGGCGGACCACCAGGTATTCGTCACCGTTGGTGTAGTAAGGGCATTCCTTGAAGGAACGCGCCATGAGTCTGCCGTAATCGTCCTCATCCATGTTGACGTCGCAGACGTATTCTTCCATGTCTTCGTCGTAGCTGAAATATGCGCAGGTCTCGCAGGTTCCTGTCTGTGCCATGGCTGCCTCTCTTCCTCATTCCCGGATGTCTGCATCCGAAACGATTCCTTATTTCTTTTCTGATTATACTATAAACCTTCCGTTCCCTCAAACACTCTTTGACAAACGCCAGTCAGATGTTATAATAGAAGTGGCGGACATCTGTCCCGAAAACTCTTTGATCGTGTCAAATGACTCTTTGAAGGAGGTATTCTTAATGAAGGATCTGTTCTTTCTGACCAATGACTGGGACATCGATACGGATGCTCATTCTACGGTCGCAGTGATCAAAAAAATCCATTCTGCTCCGGGCCGTAAGGTCATGGGCTGGCAGCTCGGTGACTGGCAGTTCAACTGGTCCTCGATCTACACCGAGATGAAGCTCTCTCCCGGCGAAGAATACTGTTTTCATTTTTGGCTCAACGGCGGGGAAAATGACCGTCACGACGAGATCTGCGAACTGGAGATCTTCGGTGATGACTGGAACAACCGTCAGTCCTTTGCCTTAAACCGGAATCACACCAAGCCGGTCCTCTACATAAAGGGCTGGTATCTGTTCTCGATCCCCTTTACCGCTCCGGATGAGTTTGTCAAGTTCCGCTTCAATATCCAGCGGGCCATTGCCACCATCCTTCCGGCAACCCAGACGGATCTGGATCTGACGAAGCATATCCGCTCCGACCGTGAGGATCTGACCCGGAAACAGCGCCACAATATCGTCTTTCCCGGTGGTTATCCGGAAAGTCCCAAGGATGAGCTGTTCCGCATTAACCGCGGAGATCACTCCGTTCCCGTACGCCGCTCTCATGTGATCGCAGGCATCACCGTTCTCGGTATCGCCTTTGTAGCGCTGAACGGATACATTTCCCTGAAGACCAGGAAGAGAAAATGAAATGATCTTGGATCCCGATGCTTCAAAACGGATCAAACTATAAAACTTTTCCGATTAAACGAAACTGCCCTGCTGTTGCCCGTCAAGGCCGCTGCAGGGCAGTTTTTTGTCAATTTACTGATTGAATTTCCTGTCGTAGCGATACAGGAAGGTTACCATCTGACCACGGGTGCACTTGCCATCAGGCTGGAAGGTACCGTTCGAATAGCCGCCGGTGATACCGTTTTGCTGTGCCCAGGCAACTGCCTCGTAGTAATAGGTTCCTGCCGAAACATCACTGAACCGGATGTCTGTCTGAACCTTGGGGCATCCGGCATAGCGGTACAGGAAGGTCACTGCCTGTGAACGGGTGCAGGGATTATTCGGCTTAAAGGTTCCGTCGGAATATCCGCCGGTGATCTTCTTTTCCTGAGCCCAGGCTACCGCTTTGTAGTAGTATGCGTTCTTCGGAACATCGGAAAAACTGACTTTCTTTTTGGGTTCGGGACAACCTGCCATACGCCAGAGGAAAGAAACAACCTGCGCACGAGTGCAATTGTTTTGAGGACAGAAGGTGCTGTAACGATTGTTCTTGTCCTTGACACCGCCTGTGATCCCCTCGTCCACAGCCCAGTAAACCGGGGTGTAGTAATAAGGCTCTTTTCCGGTGGCTGTGTCATGCCGGACATCGGTAAACTCCACCTTCACCGGAATATTAAACTGAACGGAAAACTTTTTTGTTTCTGATTCTCCCGTCGCAGCATCGGTGATCTTGTACCAGAAGAATCCCCGCCCGATGAGCATGGTGCTTCCGGCTTTTAATCCCTTACAGTGATTCAGATCGACATGGTGTGAATCCGGATCGCTGGTTACCGAGTATATGATCTCATCCTCGTTCACAACCCTCGGATATTCTATATGGTATTCCAGGAGGGATCTGTCACCTTCCCAACAGATATAGGAAGCCAAAGTCGGATCATCCACTGATAATCCCGGAACGACCTGCTTTGCCAGTTCCTTCCAGGGCAGCATGATCTTCTCTCCGACACCGATATAGACCGGTTCTGCATTGATCGTCGACACTTCTCCGCCCTGCTCAATGCAAAACTCAAACTGTCCCTGAGAATCATCATCCGTTTCCACCTGAAGGAAATATTCTCCGGCGTATAATTCAATCTCGGTTGTCAGTGTTTCAAAAACATTGTAATCCCCGGATTCATTTCGGACCTCATTCTGATAGTACTTGTAGTAAACGAACTCGTTCAGATCCTTCTCATAGTTGATACTTACCGGATCATCTTCCTTTCCCGGATTAGGATTATAGCTCTGATAAATGTTAAACACAGAAACATCGGCTCTCGCAAGATTCGTCGTGAACGTCAGTTTTAAGGGCTGCTTTCCGTAATAGTTTTTAAACCGATAAGTCGCGATATGTTTCCCGTACTCCAGTGGCTGAAGTTCTACCGGAACAAAGTTCACGGGAAAGGCACCCTTCACTGTCTGCCCCGTCTGAATGCGATCCAGTTTTCTTTCGATGCGTTCCATGTGTTCAAAACGGGGCTCCGGAGATTTTTCGATGGTTGAAACAGAGGTCGCCTTGTAATGAAGAAGGTAGTGCCTCAGTTCTTCTCCCGGATCCTCCTCGGAAGTGCAGGAAAGAATGAATGAATAGATGCCCGGAGAGAGGTAAAATGTCTGTGACTCCGCATCAGTGTCATAGTCCGGCATGGTCCCGGTCTTCGCAGACCGTCCGGTCATTTCAGGATACTCTTCGGTTTTCGGGTCAGTTTCATACAGTTCCCAGGAAGCGTCCTTGATCTCATCGGAAAAATATTCATACCCGATATCGATCCTCATGGTCTTTTCCAGATAGATGATATACCGTTTGGATAATACATATCCCTCATCGGTCCGGTCACAGGACAGAGTGTCCCGAAACTGCATATCCTTGTCCGAAAGATGGAGATATCCGTCCTCTCCGAGAACCGGCAACCTGTCGGCATTTTCCTGATCAACACTGAAGCTGTACTCACCCATGGGATACTCGTAAAATGAATAGTTATTCCCCGGTAATACACAGATATAATAATCTCCTTCGGGAAGCTCGATGTTCCAGGACCCATTTGCACTGAAACGGTAGCTGCTGAAGGTGGCTCTGCCGCGTCCGTTGTTCACTTTTTCGAAGACGTCATACGGCGGATCGGAAGGTTCTCCCTTCAGGATCTTTCTTATGGATTCTTCGGAATAGATCCGAAACCACAACTCACCGTTCATGTTGGTAGAGGTACTCAGGGTAACGGGTCCTTCGTCAAACACATGGATCTTGTACCAGTCAAGAGGCTTGGAAAAGGCTTCGGTGTACCGGTCAAGATCCTCATTCAGGGTAAAGGAACCCCGGATCGTTCTTCCCATAGGTACATTATGGGTCACGGGAGATCCGCTTGACCACATGGAGATCTCATCATGGAGCAGCGTCTGGTAGGTATCCTTTACCGGAGTTGTTTCACAGTGAAGAGTATAACTGATATCTCCGTTATACCGGCTATCCGTCCCGTATATATCCATCATATACAGGCCCTTCGACAGATATATGCCATTCGTCTGATCCTTTGATATACTAATAGGTTCACCCATTTTATAACGGGGATCGGATTTGCCGGCCCCGTCACAGGAGTACAGGTAAATATGCGCGCGGGGATGCAGAGAGGCATCCTCATCCGTTGTGAATTTGAACGTAAACAGACTCGTCTGATCCAGCCGGAAATAATGCTGGGTATGCGTCCACATGCCGCTCAGCGAATTCTGATCCACAATGTCGAAGGAACTGCCCGAATGAACAAGGGTCTCGGCCTTAGCCGTTTTGTTCATTCCGAACCCCGTGAACACCATCGACAAAACAAGTAACAATACGATGATCCATCTCATCTTTTTCCTTTTCATCCGGTTTCCTCCTTTGTTACGTTAGTAAATACTGCTTTTGCTCGCTCCGTTTTCGCTCATGTCACCTGACATGCGCTGTTGTTATACCATTTTCCAGATCAGCAGATTCAAGATCAGGGAAGATGCGATCCCCAAAATGGCTCCCACTGCCACCTGAATGGGGGTGTGGCCGATGAATTCCTTAAGGCGCTCATCCGGAACCTCGTCGGGGCTTAAGGGGCGGACCAGATCCATGAAGAGATTCAGGATCTCCGCCTGCTTTCCGGACTCTCTCCGGACACCCATGGCATCATGCATGACTACAATGGCCAGGATCACGGAAAGGCCGAAGACCGGAGAAGAGGCTCCTTCGGTGATGGCCGCTGCCACAGCCACCGAGCACACCGTTGCGGAATGGCAGCTGGGCATACCGCCGTCGCCCACCAGCCGCTCCGGATTGAATTCTTTGTTCTCGATCATATAGACGATCATTTTGATCACCTGGGCTACGCACCAGGTGATGCCTCCGGTCATGATGATCCGGTTTCCCAAAACTCCGGTAATAAACTCCATTTTTCAAACTTCCTCAATATATAATGCTTTTGTATTCCAATCCTTAATGTTTGGTGTTCGAAAGAAACTTGAACTATTCCTTCTTACGATACCGCACCGCCAGTTTCTCCGCCCGTTCGCCGAGAAACTTTCTGACGCTTTCCGGCTCGATGACCTCCACCTGATCCCCGAAACCGAAGATCCAGCCTGCAAACTGTTCGCTGACGGCAGCCTCCGTAGTGAGCAGATAGTCCTCCGAATCCGGGATCGGATGCATGAAGACCTCCGAACCGAACCGGTCGATCATGGCGCCCACCAGCTGGGGCTTCACCCGGAGGGTGATCTTCCGAAGCTTTCCGGAAAACATATGGAAATTCTTGCGGACGTATTCCGCGATATTGATCTCCTCTGCTTCCGGCTCCGCCGCTTCCTCGCTGACCGTGACCTCCGTCATACGGTCCACACGGTAATGCTTGAGCATCCCCGCCTCGCTGTCATAGGCCACCATATAATAGTGTTCCTCTTCCCAGCAGAGAAATCGCGGCGTTACAATATAATAGCGTCCCTTCTTCCGGTAATGGGTCTCCCCCTGCCTCCTCCAGTCAAAGTAGCGAAAGGCCACCTTCTGCTTCAGGTTCATGGACTGGGAGATTCGGTCCACCGAAGTAAAGACCTGCTCGTTTTCATTTTTCGCCCGGTCATAGATGTAGATGGAGTGATTCAGCTCACTCCTTCTGCGGGCACTGACCAGCTTTTCAAGCCCGGAGACCATGTGCTCCGTTTCCTCTTCGCTTAAGAACTTGGATGCCGAGATGATATCCACCAGCATCTTGATCTCGGAGAGCTCAAAGAGCCTGCTGCAAAGATGGTAGGTGCGGCAGGAGGGAGAACCCTTCAGCCGGATGTCCATTCCGGCCTCCTGAAGGCTTTTGATGTCCCGTCCCACACTCTTTCGCTCCGCCTCAATGTCGAAACCGGCCAGACGGTCCAAAAGCTCGTTCATGGTCAGACCGCGCTCTTCGTCGGTCTCATTTTCCAGGATCTTCGACAGATACAACAGTCGTAATTTGGATCTTTCCGCCATGGATCAGAATTCCTTTTTCTTCAAGGCTCATATTTATTCAAGGTTCTCATTTGTTCATGGTTCAGAAAAACCCTGAACTGTTTATTTCCTCAGATACACGCGCTTTACTCTCTTGCTGATGGCACAGACGATCTCGTAGTTGATGGTCCCGCACAGGGAAGCCATTTCCTCTGCGGAGATGAACTCGTCTCCGTCCCGGCCGATGAGGGTGACTACATCCTCTCTGGCCACATCCGGGATGTCCGTCACATCCACCATGCTCATATCCATGCACACGCGTCCCACCTGACGCGCTCTGTGTCCGCGCAGCAGGACCTCGAGCTTATTGGAGAGGCAGCGGTGGAGCCCGTCGGCATAGCCAATGGGCAGCACGGCCAGCGTGCAGTCCCGCTCCGCGATCCAGGTCCGTCCGTAGCTGACCGTATCGCCCTTTTTATGATGGGTGAGCGCGGCCACGCGGCTTTTGAGCGTCATGACCGGTGTGAGCTCCACGCCGCCGCTCCGCTCATCCGGGTACACGCCATAGGTCAGCAAACCGGGGCGCACCATGTCCAGGCACATCCCCTCATCCCGGAAGAACAGCACGCCGCCGGAGTTGGCGCAATGG
>JAGACB010000214.1 GCA_017614345.1 Lachnospiraceae bacterium | reverse complement strand
GAGAAACGGAGAAGGCTACTGTTTCCATGTGACTGTGGAATTCGCAGATGTGAGAGCGAAGAGCCGTCCGTACTACTATGACGCAGTTTACTGGGCTTATAACAAAGGTATCACCGGCGGTGTGAAGAACAACAAGACCGGTCTCTTCGAGACCTTTGATCCCCAGGGAACCTGTACCCGTGCTCAGATGGTGGCCTTTTTGTGGCGCATGGCGGGCTGCCCCGCTCCGAAGAGCAATAAGTGTCCCTTCTCTGACGTGCCCTCAACAGCTTACTATTACAAGGCGGTGATCTGGGGAACGGAAAACGGCATTGTAGGCGGATATTCGGACGGTACCTTCCGTCCCGACGGCTCCTGTACCAGACAGCAGGCAGTGACCTTCCTCTGGAGAATGGCGGGAAGCCCCGAACCTGCCGCAAAGAGCAGTTCCTTCTCCGATGTGAAGAATCCCAATGCGTACTACTATAAGGCAGTGCTCTGGGCTTCGGAAAAAGGCATTACCGGCGGTTATTCGGACGGTACCTTCAAGCCCGGCGGAAACTGCACCAGATGTCAGATGGTGACCTTCCTGTACCGGTATGAAAAGAATGTCAAATGAACCTGAAAAGGAGATGGGGAAAACAGGATCGTAAATATAGTATCGAAAATAAAGGCTCGGATCCGTGAGAGATGCGGATCCGAGCCTTTTATCTTTCATGTAAAACGTTTGAACCGAACACCTTTGTCCAGCAGACCCCGGACCACGGGCTCAAAGAGGGCGGAGGTCTGAGGATGATCATGGATCACCACGATCTCCTCGGAATCCGGGTAATTAAGGCCCATAAAGCGTTCGGGAAGGTCTAAGTCCATCATTTCAAGGACATCGTCCAGGCACTTGACCCCGAAGGGGGGCTTTTCCTGGAACACACACCATTCCATGGCGTCGTAGGTCCAGAGCCAGTCCACCCGGCCGGAATCCCGGAGTCCCTGAAAATATCTGTACCGGATCTCTTCAAAGGGAAATGTGACGTAGCCTAAGTCCTTCAGCACCTTCTGGATCTCCGTCACCCGTTCGAACTCCTCCGGAGTGTAGTCAAAGTTGAAAAAAGGTTTTGCAGCGCCTTCCTTTCCGTAGGGAAAGCGGAACAGCTTCACGGGGCGGGGAACCCCGGCCTTCTGATACAGGTCCTCGATCATCTGGTCGGTACTGACGATCTCATCCCGGGCCTGCTCCAAAGAAATCTCGGAAAAATCCGGATGAGAGAAACTGTGGTTTCCCACGATATGGCCCGCTTCAATGGTGTAGAGGGCATCCTCGGGGCGGGCCTCCATGTCAACGCCCATACAGAACCAGACTGCCTGGATCTGATGGCGGTTCAGGACGTCCACCTTTGCTTTTCTGTCAACGGAAGGTCCGTCGTCGATGGTAAGATATGCTTGTTTCATCCCTGTCTCCTGACGTTTTTATTTCTCAGGGCCGCCAGCATCCGGGTGCGCTGCTCCCTGCTCATGTTCTGTAATACTTCCCGCGACTCACCGTGCTTTTCGGAGGGAGCGGGAGTGGTTTTTTTCTTCACCGTCAGCTTGTAATCCAGGTTGACGGAATAGACGTAGCTGCGGTCTCTCATCAGCATTTCCACGTGATCTGCCGCAACGGTGATGCCGTTATTGGTACGCATCCTGGTCATGTACTGACTGCAGATCTCGCGAACGCTGGCATCCTGAAGCTCCCGGAGCTTTTCGGCGATCTTCCGGGGTTCCCAGTTGGCGGGATAGAGGTAGTCCCCCACGCCCAGTTTCTTAAGGAGAGAAGCGTTGTAGGGCCGGTCCACGTAGCAGGGCAGCACCATCTGCGGAACTCCAGCGGCAAGGGCACCGGAAAGGGTTCCCATGCCTCCGTGGTGGATCAGAAGCCCGGTCTCCGGAAGGATGGAATCCAGAGGCAGGTACTCATACCAGATCACGTTTTCAGGCAAATGTGAGGGCAGGAATTCACGGTATCTCGAAAGGACCACGGTGGGCCGGCCGTACAGGCCGCAGGCCGCAATACTGCTTTCGTAGAACTTTTCGTTGATGCACTTGGTGGTTCCCCCTGTGATGACGATGGGCTTCGGATGATCCGAAAGCCAGTCGGAGAAGTCTGCCGGGATCTCCCGGGCAAATGCTTCCTTCCCCTTCTCAAAGGGAAAGCCTACGGTTTCGATCTTGGCAGGCCAGCCTTCTCCGGCGCCGTCATACCATTCGGGCCACAGAGCAAGGGTCATCTTGGCGCTGCTTTCCCACTGAAGCCAGGAATCTACGGCATCAAGTTCCACATCCTTTCGAAGCTCGTTGAGCCTCGGCAGGTCATGATCTCCCTCCAGCTGTTCGTAGAGGAGCATGCTGGGGATCTCGGTGGGGTTCATCATCACCGTTGCAAGGGGAAGATGATTTTTCTCTGCCACCATATAAGCCGCAACGCTGGAGCGGTTCTTGCACAGGATCACGGTTCCGGAATCGCAGCATTCGTTGATGATCCGGTATTCCTTCAGCCTGGTC
>JAGACB010000213.1 GCA_017614345.1 Lachnospiraceae bacterium | reverse complement strand
TCATTTCCTTGGCACGGGAACGTCTGGCTTCGTTAATGCCGTACAGAGTCCGGCTCTTGTTAAAGATATCCGTCTCCGGAGAGTTTAAGTACTTGGGCTCTCCGTCTCCCATGACACGGCCGCCGAAGCCCACTACACGGTTGTTGCGGTCCATGATGGGGAACATGACTCTGTTCCAGAACCGATCCCGAAACTGCCCCTTGTTTTCATGGAACAGACCGGAAGCCATGAGCAATTCATCCGGATAATCGAACTTCTTCTTCAGATACTTATAAAGCATGTCATCATAGGCCGGAGAGAATCCCAGGCCGAATCGCTTCATATCATCTGCGTTAAGTCCACGGCTCTGCAGATAGGCAAATCCATTTTTCCCGTAATCGGAAAATAACTGATTGCAGTAGAAAATGGCTGCATTCTTATTGATCTCATAAAGACGAAGACGCCTGTCCTCACGGTCCCGTGCTTCACTTGACAGATCACGCTCGGGGAGCTTTACTCCGGCGTCTCTTGCCAGTTCTTCAATGGCCTCGGGAAAGGTCATGTTTTCATATTCCCGAAGAAACCTGATGGCATCTCCGTGTGCACCGCAACCGAAGCAATGATAGGTCTGCCTGGTGGGAGACACACTGAAGGACGGACTTTTCTCGGAATGGAAGGGACAGAGACCGAAATAATAATTTCCGGACTTCTTCAAAGCCACATACTTCGATACCAGATTCACAATATCCGTCCTGCTGATCACTTCTTCGATCACTTCCTGAGGATATAAAGGCATTGTCAGTCCCTCCTTTCAATACATTAAATGGAATAGTTTGACTCGCAAAGCGAGTTAAACGAAGCCCGCCGATCAAGCAAAGCTTAATCGACGATTGTTGCAGGTCGAAGGCCTGCAACTAAATAGAATCCGTAAACTTCCAGTTTCTCGGAACGTACAGATCCATAAAGGTTTCAATGGCAAACCGGTCTGTCATACCGGCAATATAATCGCAGACGGAGATCTCCAGGGGAGTTCCGGCGATGATCATTTTCTTGTTCTCAATGGGCAGCTGATCCGGATGCGCGGAAAAATGGTCAAACAGGAACTTCAGCATCTCTTCCGCTTTCCGCTCCTCGCCCTTTACTCTGGGATTGCTGTAGACCTCCCGGAACATAAAGCTCCGAAGGCCTGCCATGGCAGCCCCAACCTCCTCCGACTGAAGGAGCATATGCCGTTCCACGGGAATGTCCTGCCCGGGGATCCGCTCCAGATGCCTGATGCGTTCGGGATCCGAAAGCCATTCATAGTTGTTGTGGATCAGATCCCGGATCATGGTGTCAAGTCGCTTGCTGACGTTGTGTCCCAGGATCTTCGTGTATTCAATGGGCAGGTCCTCTTCCGTCAGAACCCCTGCCCGGATGGCATCGTCGATATCATGATTTACATAGGCGATCTTATCGGCAAAACGTACCACCTGTCCCTCCAGGGAATGAGGCAGATTTCCGGTCCCGTGATTTCTCATGCCGTCCCGGACCTTCCAGGTCAGGTTCAGACCTTCTCCGTCCTTCTCCAGGACCTCCACCAGTCGAACGCTCTGCTCGTTATGTTTAAAATATCCTTCCGGATTTAAGGACTTCATGACCTCGTTCAGAGCACGCTCACCGGCATGTCCGAAGGGAGTATGTCCCAGGTCGTGACCTAAGGCAATGGCCTCCACCAGGTCTTCATTTAACAGAAGCGCTCTGGCCACGGTCCTTGCGATCTGCGCCACCTCCAGGGTATGGGTCATCCGGGTCCGGAAATGATCTCCTTCCGGGCTTAAAAAGACCTGCGTCTTATCCTTCAGACGACGGAAAGACTTGCAGTGCAGGATCCGGTCACGATCCCGCTGATAGGCAGTCCTGACCTCACAGGGTTCCTCCGGTCGGTCACGATCACCGGCCTGATCCGCAAAGGATGCATAGGCGGAATATCGTTCATGTTCAAGGCGTTCCGTGATCATACGGATCGGTTCATTTCCCTTCAAATCGGACTCCCCCTTTCTTACCCGAACTTCTGTTTCATTATATCAATTTCCGCCCAAAGTCGCAACAACAAAAACATTTTCCACCGCCTGCGGATGAAAAACACCTTGATTTTTTTGCCGTTTTTGTTTACTCTATAGAAGGCTGAGAAATAAGCATCGGCCATGTGTGAATTAAAAGGAATCAGTAATAAGGAGTTGCCGGCAAAACCGGCTGTTAAGGAGTAAACATGTCTAAAGATTACACCTTCGGTAACAGTATTCCCATCGCTCCTCTGAAGATCGTCTGCATGGAGAACTGCAGAGAACTGGGAAACAAGGTCAACGATTACATTGTCAACTTCCGTCACAATGACGAGCAGATCCTGAAGGACCGCAGAGAGTCCCTTCAGTTCCGCGGCTATGACGCTTCCACCTATCTGGTGGAAAATGAATGTCCCCGCTTCGGAACCGGTGAAGCAAAGGGCATCCTGAACGAGTCCGTTCGCGGCTGCGATGTGTTCCTGATGGCGGATGTCATGAACTATTCCATGACCTATACGGTCTGCGGACACACCAACCACTATTCTCCCGACGATCATTATCAGGATTTAAAGCGCCTTGTAGCCGCTGCCATTACCCACGCCAGAAGAGTCAACGTGGTAATGCCCTTCCTGTATGAGAGCCGCCAGCACAAGAGAACCAGAAGAGAGTCCCTGGACTGCGCTTCCTCTCTGACCGAGCTGGTGAACATGGGCGTCAGCAACATCATCACCTTTGATGCTCACGACCCCAGAGTTCAGAACGCCATTCCCCTTCACGGCTTTGATAACTATCAGCCGCCCTATCAGTTCATCCGGACCCTTTTAAAGAAGGAAAATGATCTGATCATCGACAGTGATCACCTGATGATCATCAGCCCCGATGAAGGCGCCATGAACCGCTCCATTTACTTTGCAAACAACTTAGGCGTAGACGTAGGTATGTTCTACAAGCGCCGTGATTACTCCACCGTTGTGGGCGGTAAGAACCCCATCGTGGCTCACGAATTCCTGGGAGCAGATGTTTCCGGCAAGACCGTGATCATCGTGGACGATATGATCGCTTCCGGCGAAAGTATGCTGGATACTGCAAGAGAGTTAAAGGAACGTAAGGCAAGCAAGGTCATCGTCTGCTGCACCTTCGGTCTGTTCACGGAAGGCTTTGAGCGCTTCGATGAGTACTACAACCGCGGCTACTTCGATTACGTCATCACAACGAACCTGAACTACCGCCCGGCTGAGCTTCTTTCCAAGCCCTGGTACTTAGAGGCGGATATGAGCAAGTTCCTGGCTTCCATCATCAACACCATGAACCATGACGTATCCACCACCAGCGCCCTGACTCCCACCGAGCGCATCCAGAAGCTCCTTCGTGCCTATAACGAAAATGAACCTCTTGATGATGAGGAAGAATAAGACCAAAATAAATATCCCGGCTCCGTCAAAAGACAGAGTCGGGATTTTTTATGCGTTATTTTGCATTTTGGGCACCGAAATCTCAGATGATCCTGTGCTCTTATTACTTCGCACCAAGTTCCTTCACGATCTTGGAAACCAGTCCCTCCGGCTGAGAGCCTTCCTCTCCTGCAGTTGCACCGGCCTCATGGAACCAGGAAACATATTCCTTCTCTGAAAGCTCCTCCCAGGCACCGTTTCTGCGGATCTCCACGGGTAGCTTCACCTTAATGCCCTCCATTCCTCCGAAGAAATCCTCAGGGAAGAAGATCCTGGGGCGTTCATGCCGCAGTAATCTTCCGGCATAGTCCAGTTCCGAGGTGATGGGTTCCTCAAAGAGAACACCTGCATTATCCTCACCGATATTCATCTTAAAGTGAGTATCGGAGCCCGCCTGGATCATCAGGCCGTAATGCAGCGCATAGCAGAGAGCTGCCAGGTTATCATTTGCCGTGTTGGCGGTATTAATGCCTTCGATGCCTTCAATGTCCTCGGCATACAGATGGATCTTCTTGATATAATCCCGGTCACGGAAGGGATGGGCCTGCATTACTGCACCGCCCGCTTCGTGAACCGCCTTGATCATATCCTCCCGGGTCCAGTGGGGGATCTCCGGATGAGCCAGAAGGAAGTCCCGGTCAATGCCGTACAGCAGGAACTCGTCTCCGTCAAAGTTCTCCTCGATACCGAAGAATACCTTGAAACCAATCTCGTCTCCGGCCTTCTTTGCCTCCTCGTAGCCCTTCATATAAGCATCCACGTACTCCGGCCAGGGCAGTTCTCTTGAAGGTCTTGTATTTCCATGGAAGAAATGGTCCGTGATAAAGATGCCGTCATAGCCTCTCTTCCGGAAAATGGCGGGATACTCCCTTCCGGGTGTCAGACCGCAGGCACTGCCCTCCACTGTATGAAGGTGTGTCTCATAGCGGAACAGCCCCTTTTCGCTCTCATCCCAGGGCTTTGCCTCCACCAACCGCTTCATCATAAAGCCCACGGTAAAGGGAAGGAAGGGCAGCTTCATTTCCCCGCAATGCTCAAAGCCGTGCTTTTCATACCAGGCTCTGAGGACCTTGTTCTCCTCCACAATGCCGATCCGCATCAGCTTGTTGCCCAGGGAAATGCCGGTCTCAAAAGCGTGGTCCAAAAGCTCTGCGCCGATGCCGTTGTGCCGGAATTCCGGAAGTACACAAAGGTTATTCAGTTCGCAGGTCTTTCCGCCCTGAAGGGTGAGGGAATAATAACCGATGAGCCGTTCCTTGGAAAAATATCCGAACATGGGATGATTCTCATCCATGAACTGAGCGCCCAGCTTCTCTTCATCTGTTGCGTAGGCGGTAAATCTGGGGGCATTCTCCGGAGTAAAACCGAGTTCATCCGCCACCGTCTGGAAGCTCTTTCGGATCACCTCTACGCATTCTTTGATCTCATTTACCTTGATCTCTCTGATCATTTCAGATTCCTCTTTTTCTTAAACTTTTTCAACTTTCTCTGAGCCCTAAGATGGCTGTAAGATTTCCTCTGTCATTTCCCATGATCCTGTGGGAAAATAAAAGCTCCGGATTGCATCTGGTGCAGACATCGGTCACGCTGATGTGTTCCGGCAGGATCCCTGCCTCAAGGGCCGTAATACGGTTACAGGTCCAAAGATCCAGATAGGCCTTATCAGGAGCGTCACCTGCTTTCAGGATCTCCGGATGATCCGGAAACTCTGCCCGAAACTGCTCTGCCAGCTCTTCGCTGATCTCATAGCAGTCCTTACAGATGGAAGGGCCTATACAGAACAGCAGATCCTTCGGCTCCGTACCAAAGGCCTTCTGCATCTCCTCCACTGTCTTAGCTCCGATCCGTCCTATAGTGCCTCTCCAGCCCGCATGAGCCAGGCCTATGGCACGGTGTACCGGATCCACGAAATACAGGGGCGTACAGTCCGCATAAAAGGTCATGAGCACCATTCCGGGCTCATCGGTGATCATGCCGTCCACGTCCTGCAGCTCCTGGGGACGGATCACACCCAGGCCGCCGTCCTCCCGAAAGATCCGGCGGATATTGGTGGTATGGGTCTGATGGGAATGCACACAGAGCGAAAGGTCGTAACCCAGCTCCTTTGCCATGATCCGGTGGTTTTCCAGAACAGCTTCCGGATCATCTCCCCGGGTCATACACAGATTCATGGAAGAAAAACAGCCCCTGCTGACGCCTCCCGCACGGGTGGTAAAGGCATTTACCACAAATGGAAGGTCATCTAATGCAGGATACGTAAAGTATGCCAGATCTGCCTTTGTCTTTCCCCTATGGAGCACCGGCACAGATTCCTGTTCACTTGTCACGTAATGAAATCCGCCGATCACCTGTTCAAACTGCTCCATACCTTCTCCTTAAACAAAAATTTGAAGTCAGAAAACTCCCTTAAGGTGTCTGATCTCCCCCGCCATGATGGCGATCACATCAAAACGACAGGGGGTATCCGCAGGAAGATGATTCTTCTGCAGATAGAACTGAGCCGCCCTTCGGATGGTCTTCTGCTTTGCGGCAGTCACCGCCTCCTCCGGCCTTCCGTACATATCCGTAGTCCGGTACTTGACCTCCGTAAAGACGATCCAGCGTACCGAGCCGGTCCTCACCGCTGCGATCAGATCGATCTCGCCGATCTTACAGCGAAAGTTCCGCTCCAGGATCTCATAGCCTGAAGCCGTAAGATAATCAGCCGCCTGATCTTCATAGGCGCTTCCGATCTTTCGTTTGTTCAATCCTGTTCTTCCCCTTCTCCGAGAATATTTTTCAGGAACGACCTTCTGTGGATGGGACAGGGGCCGTACTTTTTGATGACTTCAATATGGTCACGACTGCCATAGCCCTTGTGGGACGCAAAGCCGTACTCCGGATACATGATGTCATACTTCTTCATGATGTCATCCCTGGTGACCTTGGCCATGATGCTGGCAGCGGCAATGGAAAGGCTCTTGGCATCTCCCTTGATGATGGAGACCTGCTCCTGATGAAGGCCCGGGATAATGACAGCGTCATTTAACAGGATCTCCGGTGCGGGAGTCAGCTGACTGACCGCAATCCGCATGGCTTCATAGTCTGCCTGAAGGATATTGATCTCATCGATCCGCTCGGGGGATACAATGCCCACACCGTAGGATACGGCATGCTCCTTGATCACCTCAAACAGCTCTTCCCGCTTCTTCTCGGAGAGCTGCTTGGAATCGTTGATGTACAGAAAGTCCGCAAGATCCCCGGATAAGTCCGGTAAGATCACGGCACCGGCCACAACAGGTCCTGCCAAAGGTCCCCGGCCGGCTTCATCAATACCGCAGATCACGGTGCCCTTCGGATAATGCATTTCATAGGAGGTCATGCCTCTGACACGGTCAAACTCCTTTAAGAGCTTTTCCTTCCGTCCCCGATACTTGGCAAGGAGCTTCTGCACACTTGCCCGTTCATCTGATTCATAAAAAGAACAGACTGATTCGATATTCACGAGTTCAGCCTGCTCCAGTTCCTGCTCGATCTCTTTTAAGGTCTTCGCCATAATATCAATAGTCCTTTCCCTGAGGCTTCAGCTTTCCGAAGGAAGATAAAGGCCAGATCCGCAGAATGGCCTTGCCTTCGATCTGTTCCAGCTTCACGGGACCCACGTCCTCTTTCCGGCTGTCGTGGCTGTTGTTCCGGTTATCTCCCATCACGAAGTACTCATCTTCACCGAGAGTCACGCCGGAAGCTGCGATACCGTAACGGCGGGGCTCAATGACCGCATTGCCGTAGATATCGTCCGTCAGCTGAACATAGCCGTTCCCGTCATTATGATCAATGTAGACATAGCCGCCCCTGATCTGTACACTCTCCCCAGGAAGGCCGATGATCCGCTTGATATAGCTGTCATCCTCCGCATACAGATAATCAAAGGTTACCACGTCATACCGCTTGGGCTTCACAAATTTATAGCTGATCTTATCGATCAGAAGATTATCTCCGTTACTTAAGGTGGAGGACATGGAGGTACCGTCTACCACCGTCCGCTGAACCACGTAAGTCACCAGCAGATAGGACACGGAGGCCGAAAGGATGATGATCAGGAGATAAGTCAGTACCTCCTTGAAGAATTCCTTTGCAGTCCACTCCGATCCGTCATCGTCAGGATACAGCCCCGACCTCTCCAGATCCACGTCTTCAAAGAGGTTCTCCGTAACGCCTTCCTGAAGATCCTCCTGCCCGTTATCAACAATATTCAGTTCTGCCGTTTCCAAAGTTATCTCGGAATAAGACAACGCACTCATGAAAAAGCCCCCGAATAAAAAACTGAGGAAAATGACACTGCCTGTGCCGCTTTCCTCAGATATATTACCTCATTTTTCCCTGTTCGTCTAGAATTTTTTATCCTCCGGCTGCTCTAAAGTATATCTTCCCAGCTTACCGGAGCGATAGTCCGTCATCAGAAGGATGGCTGCCCTGTCCGGGTCCACATTTCCGCCTCTTACCAGGCACCCTCTGGAGCGTCCGTAGGCTTCCAGGATCTCTATTGTGGTGTTCTCCGCCGTATATTCACAGCGCTCCGACAGAAAGCCGGACTTGATCTCCTCAAGGGAACGGATGAGTACCAGAGCCAGCTCCGTCTGATCCACGATCTCATCGTTGATGGAGCCGATCAGAGCCAGATGCTCTCCCACGGTTTCATCCTCAAACTTGGGCCAGAGCATACCGGGAGTGTCCAGAAGATCTGCCTGTTCATTCAACCGGATCCACTGGGTCCCCTTGGTGACACCGGGCTTGTTTCCGGTCTTGGCGGAGGACTTTCCTGCAAAGGAGTTGATCAGGGTGGACTTTCCCACGTTGGGGATCCCCACCACCATGGCACGGATCCGGCGGTTCTGAATCCCCTTCTTCCGGTCCCGTTCCACCTTCTCCCGGCTGACCTCTTCGATCTTCTTGGAGATCTTCCGCACATTGGCGGTGTTTCTGGCATCCGTCAAAACGGAGGCAATGCCCTTCTCTTTAAAATAGGCTTCCCAGCGCTCATTGGATGCAGGATCTGCCAGATCCGCCTTGTTTAAGATCACAAGCCGGAGCTTTCCGTTCGCCAGCTCATCGATGTCCGGATTCCGGCTGGAAACCGGGATCCTGGCGTCAATGATCTCGATCACCAGATCCACCAGCTTCATATTCTGTTGCATTTCTCTGCGGGCCTTGGTCATATGCCCGGGATACCACTGGATCTTCACAGTCTTCTCCTCTACTTCGTTTCTTCTTCCTCGTCCGTCTTTCCGACCCAACCTACGTGATCCATGGGCGAGATGCAGAACCAGATCCTTCCGAGGATCTGCTCCCGTTTGATATTTCCGACCTCTGCAAACCGGGAATCCAGGCTGCCTTCCACCCAGTCTCCCAGGACAAAGTATTCATCTTTTCCGAGAACGATCTCATCCTTTGCAAGCCCCGGCACGAACACAGATACATCCCGGAACTCATCGGGGATCACGTCATTTACCAGGATCTGTCCTTGGACAATGACCACCCGCTCTCCGGGCAGTGCAATGATCCGCTTCACATCCTTCTCACCATTGGCCTTCTCATAAAGGATCACATCATTTCTCTTGGGAGAGGACACCTTGACGATCATCCGGTTTACTAAGACCACGTCTCCCACAAAGAGGGTATCCTCCATGGAGCGGCCGGAAACCGTAGTCAGGGAGCCCACGTAATTGGTCACGAACATGCCCAGCATGATCACGACTGCGATCTCCATGACCCAGTGACTGACAATGATCCAGGGGCTGTCTTCAGATAGGATATCACCCATAAAATCACCCTTTCATACTTCCCTCCCTTGCTCTGTGCAAGCACAGCAAGGGCACTTTGGCTCGTTGCCTATACAAAAAAAGGTAACGGGCAAGTGAATATTCACCTGCCCGTATCATTCGATCCAAGATAAACTCTGAAGTTTCCGAGAATTATCTGACTACCTCTTTAACCTTTGCTCTCTTACCGGAACGCTGTCTTAAGTAGTTCAGCTTTGCTCTTCTGACCTTACCTCTTCTAACAACCTCGATCTTAACAACGTTGGGAGAATGAAGGGGCCATGTTTTCTCAACTCCGACACCGTTGGAAGTCTTTCTTACGGTGAAGGTCTCATGAAGTCCGCCGTTCTGTCTCTTCAGAACAGTACCTTCGAAGATCTGGATACGCTCCTTGCTACCCTCGATAACCTTGGAAGAAACACGAACAGTATCACCAACGTTGAAATCATCAACGGATTCCTTTACGGATTCTGCTTCCAGTTCTGCAATGATCTTTGCAGCGCTGATGGGCTCTACCTTTGTTTCAGCTTTCTTCTCTTCCTTTACTGCCTCTGCAGCAGTCTCTTCAGCAGCGGTCTCTACTGCTTCTGCAGTCTCTTCTGCCTGCTTGATCTCTTCGCTCATGTATGATTCCTCCTTATCTTTGTTTCAGATGTTCTTGAACCGACAAGGTACAGCGGACCATCCCTATGGCTTTTAAAGCCAGTGTCAATACACAGCATTGAATATGATAGCACACCCGAATGGATAATGCAAGCGTTTTTTTAGGGTTCAAAACCCTGTTCTTTCAGAAATGCGAGATCGGCTTTTGTAAGCCCCTGTGCCTTTTGAAGAAGGTCCGGACGATACTTTAAGGTCCGAAGAAGGGACTGCTGTCTTCGCCAGGTCTCGATATTCTTATGATGGCCCGAAAGCAGCACCGGAGGCACTTCCATGCCTTCAAATACCTCGGGTCTCGAATACTGGGGGTGCTCTAAAAGATCATCCGTAAAGCTCTCCGTCTGCGCCGATTCATCGTTATGAAGCACTCCGGGGATCAGCCGGGAGATACAGTCGATCATGACCATGGCCGGAAGCTCTCCCCCCGTCAGCACATAATCGCCGATGGAAAGATAATCCGTGGCCACCAGCTCCAGCGCCCGCTCATCAATTCCCTCATAGTGCCCGCAAAGGAAAATGAGATCCTCTTCCTGCGCCAGGTCTTCTGCGATCTTCTGATCAAAGACCCGGCCCCAGGGAGTCACATAAACGGTCCGAGGCTTTCTGCCGATCCGCTCCGTAAGTGCCCGGTGTGCGTCCACCACAGGCTGAGCCTGCATCAGCATCCCGGCACCTCCGCCGTAGGGATAATCATCCACCTTATTATGCTTATTGTCCGCATAATCCCGGATATTAATGGTCTCTACCGAAAGCAGATCCCGTTCGCTGGCACGACCTAAGATGCTGGCGGAAAGACCGGAGCTTACCATCTCCGGAAACAGCGTCATTACATAAAAATTCATGTTTCTTCTCCTTCGCATCCGAACGATCGGATTTTCAGAACAGACAGATCCTCAGGTTTCTTCTGTTCTTTTAAAGATCCATGAGTCCGTCCAGAAGATGCACGCGGATAAAGCCCTCTTCCTCATTGATCTCCAGGATACAATCCGGGATCACCGGGATCAGAAGTTCCTTCCCGGAAGGGAGCTTTACTTCATAAACGTCGTTGGCTCCGGTCTGGAGCACATCCGAAAGTACACCCAGATCCTCCCCTTCGTCGGAAACGATCTTCAAGCCGATCAGGTCAGCAATAAAGTGTTCTCCCGGAGCAAGCTTCACCGCATTGTCCCGGTCCACCCAGAGCTCACGGCCCTTTAAGGGCTCCACCTGCTCAATGGTTCCGAATTCCTTAAACTTCACGATGACAAACTGCTTGAAGAACTTCACGGATTCCGGATGGAGCTTTGTCCCCACGGGAATCGTATAATTTGCATTTCCGCTTCCGGAAAAATGATCCGGCTCCCGTTCTCCCAGAATAGTCTCCTTCAGTTTTTTGAAACGTCCGGGATCATCCGTGGTGGGATAGATCTTAACCTCACCCTTTAAACCGTGGGTCGAAGTGACCACACCGATCCTAAGTAATTTTTCCATAAATCTCCGCTCCGAAACATGATCCCTGACGGGCAAATGTCTTTGCCTCCTGCAGGATCATTTCCCCATAAAAAATCTCGGGCAGAAGAAAGAGTCCCTCACTTCTGCCCCGATCATTAATTGATGTCTACGATAACCTTTTTATCCTCTTTAGATGCCGCTGCCTTCACAACGGAACGGATGGCCTTGGCTACCCTTCCTGACTTACCGATCACCTTTCCGGTATCTTCGGGAGCAACCTTCAGTTCGATCAGGATCGCATTTGCCTTGACCGTTTCCGTCACAACGACTTCGTCTGGAGAATCAACAAGAGCTTTCGCAATGGTTTCTACCAGTTCTTTCATGCTCTCACCTCCATATGATGTTGAGGACTAATTATTCCGTAACACCGGCTGTCTTCAGTAATCTGGCAACGGTAGTTGTGGGCTGAGCGCCGTTAGCGATCCACTTCTTAGCCTTCTCTGCATCTACCTTGATCAGAGCGGGCTCAACGTTGGGATCGTAGTAACCTACCTCATCAATGCATCCGCCGTCTCTGGGAGATCTAGCATCTGCTACAACTACTCTGTACACAGGCTTCTTCTTTGCGCCCATTCTTGTCAGTCTCATCTTTACCATGGTAATACTTCCTCCGTATCAATAAATATAATGGATTTTTGTGTCGAAGTCTTTCCTTCGACTGATATATGGAAATTCCTCTATGGGAATTTCTGTCAATGTAAAAGAATCAGAATCCTCCGAAACCTCCGCCTCCGGGGAATCCGCCGAAGCCTCTGCGCTTTCTGCCGCCCTTCATCAGGCCGGGGAGCTTCTTCATCATCTTCTGTGCTTCCCTGAACTGCTTGATGAAACGGTTGATCTCGGCGATGTCCATTCCGCATCCTCTTGCGATACGGTTCTTTCTGGACGGATTCAGAAGGTCGGGATTAACACGCTCTTCGGGAGTCATGGACATAATGATGGCTTCCGTTCTGCGGAGCTGCTTTTCCGCCTGGTCAAATTCCGCCTCGTCTACCTTTCCGCTGACACCGGGCATCATCTTCATGATGGAACCGAGACCGCCCATGTTGCGGACCTGCTGCATCTGATCCAGATAATCGTTGAAGTCGAACTGACTCTTCTTCAGCTTCTTCTGCATCTCCGCAGCTTTTTCTTTATCAAGCTGGCTCTCGGCCTTCTCGATCAGGGTCATGATATCGCCCATGCCCAGGATCCTGGATGCCATACGATCCGGATAGAACTGCTCCAGATCTGCCAGCTTCTCGCCCATACCGACATAGAGAATGGGCTTGCCGGTGATGGCCTTGATGGAAAGGGCCGCACCGCCACGGGTATCGGAATCCATCTTGGCAAGGATCACACCGTCGATGCCGATGCGCTTATCAAAGGTCTCGGCAACATTTACCGCATCCTGACCGGTCATGGCATCCACCACGAGAATGGTCTGGTCAACGGTAAGAGCTTCCTTGACATCGATCAGCTCCTGCATCATGTCCTCATCCACATGCAGACGACCTGCTGTATCGAGGATCACTACGTTGAAGCTGTTCTTCTTTGCATATTCCATAGCCGCCAGAGCGATCTCTCTCGGCTTATGATCGGTACCCATGGAAAATACTTCGATCCCCAGCTTCTGACCGTTGATCTTCAACTGATCAATAGCCGCAGGACGATAGATATCACAGGCTACCAGAAGAGGCTTTCTTCCGCCGGACTTGAACTTTCCGGCGATCTTGGCTGCCGTGGTGGTCTTACCGGCACCCTGAAGACCTGCCATCATGACCACACTCATGGCCGATGCGGGCTTCAGCGCGATCTCGGTCTTCTCGGACCCCATCAGCGCTACCATTTCCTCGTTAACGATCTTGATGACCATCTGTCCGGGAGTAAGGGAATTCATTGCGTCCTGACCGATGGCACGTTCTTCCACACTCTTGGTGAACTGCTTTACCACCTTGAAGTTAACGTCCGCCTCCAGAAGTGCCATACGCACTTCCTTCAGGGCTTCCTTTACGTCAGCCTCAGTCAGTCTTCCTTTTCCTCTCAGCCCCTTGAACACATTTTGAAGTTTTTCGGATAAACTCTCAAATGCCATTGCTTCCTCAATTCTCAAATCCGGCAATCATGGATCCCGCCAGATCTGCTATCTTCTTCATCCGGAGGGATAATTCCTCCGTCTCAACCTTCTCATTCATATCCGCCAGTTCCCGGATCTCTCTGGCGATCTTTTCATTTGCCAGAAACTTCTCCACCAGGTGAAGCTTGGCCTCATATTCATTCAACAGCTTTGTGGTCCTGCGGATCTGATCGTGAACGCCCTGCCTTGTGATCCCTGCCTCCTCAGCAATCTCGGTAAGAGACAGATCCTCAAAGACAGCCGCTTCAAACAGGCGTTTCTGATGGTCAGTCAGAAGTTCTCCGTAAAAATCGTACAGCAATGTTTTCTCGTATACTTCATCCATGATTCAAACCCCATGATCCGTACCTCATACAAAACCTTTCCTATCATACACAAGGAAAAGCACCCTGTCAAGTATTTTTTCTTGACAGGGTGAAAAATTATATCTTTATTTGAAAAATGTGATCTCAGGCCTTCATGATCAGTGCCAGCATCACAAGATCCGTATCCTCGGAGGCATTTCGTGTGCCGTGGGTATCTCCCTCTGCACAAAGATGCATATCTCCTGCATGTAAATGGATCTGTGTTCCGTTATCGTTGATAAAGGCTTCGCCCTCAAGAATATAGAAGGCTTCAAACTCCTCATGATGGGTATGGTCTCCTATAGAGGCTCCCGGAGGGATCACGATCTTACTGAACAGTCTTCCGTGACCTCTTGCCTCCTCAGCAAGAAGCCAGTCATAAAAGGTTACTTCTCCGTCACCGTTCTGTGCATGAGGCACCTTGCGGATCTGAATATCCTTAGCCAGTCTGTACATATCGCTTTCTGTTCCTTTCTTCAAACCTGTTTGCTTAGCTTCGGCTTTTTTTGGGTCCTGCTTATCCGTATGTGACTTTCGTCTGAAGTGATCACAGTTTCGCAGTTACCAGCTTCGGCCGAAAACCGTTGTCTGCAAGTGCTTCCACGATCTGCTGCTTATGCTCGGTTCCGTAAGCCTCCAGAGTAATGCGAAGCTCCACTGCTGCATTACGGTTGGTGGAAACGAACTGATTATGCTCAAGCTTGATCACATTTCCGCCCATCTCTGCGATCACACCGGATACACGGTGAAGCTGACCGGGCTTGTCGGGAAGCAGAACGGAAACCGTAAAGATACGGTCTCTGGCGATCAGGCCGTGCTGAACCACGGAGGACATGGTGATCACATCCATATTACCGCCGCTTAAGATAGCTACCGCCTTCTTATCCTTCAGATCCAGCTGCTTTAAAGCTGCAACCGTCAGAAGGCCGGAATTCTCAACCACCATCTTATGGTTCTCGATCATATCCAGGAAGCAGACGATCAGGTCCTCATCGGGAACCGTGATGATCTCATCAACATTTTCCTGAATGTAGGGGAACAACTTGTCTCCGGGGGTCTTGACCGCAGTACCGTCTGCAATGGTATTAACGCTCGGCAGGGTCACAACGTGACCTTCCTGTAAAGATACCTGCATACAGTTGGCGCCTGCAGGCTCTACGCCGATGACCTTGATCTTGGGATTCAGCATCTTTGCAAGGGTGCTGACACCGGTGCAAAGACCGCCTCCGCCAATAGGACAGAGAATATAGTCCACGGTAGGAAGCTCCTTGATGATCTCCATGGCAATGGTTCCCTGACCGGTTGCCACCTCAAGGTCATTGAAGGGATGGATAAAGGTATAGCCCTTCTCCTCTGCAAGCTCCAAAGCATAATCGCAGGCCTCGTCATAGACATCTCCGTAGAGGATCACCTCTGCGCCGTAGCTCTTGGTACGGTTCACCTTGATGAGGGGAGTCGTGGTAGGCATGACAATG
>JAGACB010000212.1 GCA_017614345.1 Lachnospiraceae bacterium | reverse complement strand
GGAGCGTTCCTGCGCGGGTTTATTATCCTGTTCGGAAGGACGCAGTAAGCGGTCTCTCACAGCCCCGGACCCTGAGCCCAAACGTGGTCGCCGGCATAAAGAAGGTGTTCCACCTTCCCATCAGCTTTGACCGCATGGAGAAGACCGGGGAAAATGTCTCCGAATGCTACGAGAATGCACCTTTTATAGAGGGAGAGCATTTCCCCTTGATCCTGTTTAACCACGGCCTGTATTCCTGTCGGGAGGAGAATTCCTTCCTCTGCATTGAACTGGCCTCTCACGGTTATGCGGTGATCTCGGTGACTCATCCTCTGGAGGCATCCTGCGCGGAGCTTGATGACGGAACGGTGATCTTCGCCGACAAAAAGGTCACAGCTGGTCGCTATCAGCCCTTCTGGAAGGCCTATCTGGAGTTAAAACGTTTTGAAAAAATGAAGGGGACAGATAAGGAACTTTCCGACCGCTTCAGTGAGTTGGAGAGACTGTACTGCAGGCGGGAAAATGACCGGATCGAAGAGTGGGTGAAGGACAATGAAGCAGCCCTCGGGTATGCGAAGGAGCATTTTTCAGAACTGATCGACTTTTCGAAGGGGATCGGCGCTGCCGGCCTTTCCATGGGAGGCAATACCTCCTACCGGCTTTGTGCAAGGAACGAAGAATTTGCCTGCGGCGTCAACATTGACGGGGGCCTTTTCGGCGATTATTCGGAAGACATCCTCACAAAGCCCTTTCTGCAGATCAACTGCAGGGCAAACAGGAACGCCTCCGTCAGAGCGTTTTTAAGACACACGGAGCCCGTGTTCGGAGTCATTTTCCGTGACATGAAGCACATGGGCTTTTCGGATATGAAGCATATGATGAAATCCGGAAACACCATGGGGCGGCTCAGCTCCGGGGAAATGCACGAGAATCTCTGCAGATGTTTTCTGGAATTCTTTGATGCGTACCTGAAGCGCGTTAAGGCGGAGCCGGAGATTAAGAGTAATGATGTGATCACGGTAACAAGGTATGAGGCGTATCTGTAAAGGAGGGGGCTATGAGAGAACTGACCGGAAAACATGAAAATCCGACTGATGAGAAGCTGCAGGAAGCTTCGGTACAAGGCCCTTCGGCGGAGGGTGCGTCCGGGACTGCTTCGGCAAAAAAGAAGCAGAAGTGGCACTTTTACGTGCTTCTGGGCATTCTGCTCTTGCTGATCTTTCTTTGTGTGCTCAGCCTGGGGATCTCTTCTTTGAAAAATTATTTTTCTTCCTTAAAGCCTCAGAAAACCGACTATTCCTATGTGAATACGGTCCACAACCTGGATCTCAGTAAGCGGCCGGACACGGTTTCCGGCATTGAGTCCGGCGTCTTTGACTACACCATTATCAACGACGTGCTTCCCAAGGAAGCATCGGAGGTGGATCAGTGGCTCGCCACCTATTATCCCAACGGTTACACCAAAAAGTACAAAATGGAAAATGATGTGGACTGGTGGGTTACTACTTCATCGACCCCCATGCCGCCGATCTCCATCGACGGTATTACCTTCGAGTATGACCAGGTGGAAGTACATTTTCGTGAAGGTTATGCGGAAAACGTCAAGTTCGTGAAGACACAGAACGCCACGGAAAATGACTTCTTCAGCACCTACTATGCTCTGGAAGGCAAGTACGGACAGCAGCAGATGTATACTCCCCAAAGGAATCTGATTGAGAAACTCATGGATCCTGATAACAGGTACCGGTCATTTTCCTGGACGTCCGGGAGCTTTGACGGCTTCTACTGGTTGTATCTGGTTCGCTCCGAGCACACTAATGAGGAGGAGAATTACATTGAGTTCATAGTGGAGTGAGAGATAACCTTCTCATTATGTTCCGTTTTCGATGTTATGAATATTAATCCATGAAACAAGCTCCCTTGCCATAAGGCAGGGGAGCTTGTTGTTTTTGTTCGGATCACTTTACTGAACCTTCTCCAGTTCCATGCAGAGATCATCCGGAAAGCTGACAAGTACATAGTAAGCGGAAGAATCTGCTTTTTGATAGATCCGATATTCATACTCGTCTCCGTCAACCGGTATCGTGATGGAAGTGGAGTACCGGTACGGGTCGGATACGTTGAACAGAACCTGTTCGTTTCCGTCGACAATGGTCTTCATTTCCGTGATCTGTTCAAAGGAACATAGGGTCCTCTCATCGGAAGCGCAAAAAACGATGTTATCATTCCACTTGTACTCTTCTCCGTCAAGGACAATGGCGATCTCTCTTCCGCCGAAATGTTCTTCGATATAAGCGCGTTCAGCGAGTTCCGGAGCTGTGAACAAGACGAAGAAAAAGGCACACATGGTCAGTGGAATACAGGCAACCAAAACAAACAGGTTCACGAAGATAAGCCACCATCCCTTATTCTTTACAAGCGGGACCAGAAGAACGGCTGCAAAGAAGAGCAGTACCGTCGGGATCAGCAGGGTCCAGTAGAACGCATGAAATTTTACGATCACATCGATGGCCATATATAAAAAAGTGAACCCGAATAAGCCAAGGAAAACGCTTTCAGTGACTGCGGTGATATATTTCAGGGCAGTGAGGATCGGGGCTACCTCAACATAGGCAGAGGTTTTCGGAGCCTTGCCATTTTTGTTCTTCATGGTTCCGTTTTTCGGCATTTCGATTTCCGGTTTCAGGGATTCTGCCAAAGTGCTTACGGAGTTGATCGGATTGATCGTCATTGATTTCGCTTGATAATTCATCATGTAGTTACCTCCTATCTTTGCGATCTCAAGATTTTCGTAGCTGCCTTTGTCGGGTATTATATCACATTTCCATGAGTTTGTGAACCACCTCGGTCCGTTTGCCCTTATGAAGAAATTTCTCCTTGGCCCGGGTCAGGTAGGCGATATACTCTTCGAAGGAGCGGTAGTACAGATCCGGCCGCTCCTCGTAGAGCTTTTCGTATTCGGATACCAGTTTCTTGTAATCGGATTCGGTCATGGCCATTTTCCTTTTTTCTTTTGGTGATCGGGAGGTGACAAGGGGCCGTTTCTTAACTTAACGGCATTGGAACCGTCCACTTGTCACCTTGCCGTCACTTCATTCGTTTGTCACATAGTAATACGTATATTGCTTTTCAAACCCCAGGCTATTGTACAGATTCATCGCGATCGGGTTGTTCTGCATCACCTGCAGGTACATCAGGGAAGCGCCGCAGGCTTTTGCTTTCAGGATCGATGCCTGACACAGTTTTCTGCCGAGGCCCAGGCCGCGAAGGTGAGGGGCCACCACCACGTTGTGGAGCAGGCTGCAACCATCCTCGTTTGCAAGGGAAGCCACGGCAGCAGGGACGCCGTCGTGAAGGATGGTAATGTAGAGCTTTTGTACGGAAACCTTCTCATGGATCCGTCTGGTCAGATCCTGCTTCGCGGGATCTGTCAGTCCTTCAAATTCGAAGTAGGGCTCGAACCAGCCATCGGGAGAGGAACCGGAGAGGACACCCTCCAAAACGGAGTCTGAGTCAAAGCTTGTTTGGGCGTCATTCAGTTCCAGAGTCATTACGTCCGTGGGTTTGGTGACATGATAGCCCCGGGCTTCCAGAAATGTGATGAATTCCCGGTCTGCATCCGTCAGCTTGAAGATGCAGGGCAGACCGTGGTCTGAGTAGGCCTTTTCGCAGAATTCCACCTTCTCCGAAAGGGCTATGGTGGAAGCTTTTTTGATCTGCACGGAATTGGCCCTTCCGGTAAACCCTTCGGTGAAGCGAAGCTCCCAGCCGTCGTATTCCAGTGACTCCAAAGCCACGTGGCCGCCTGCGGAGAGGAGTTCCAGATGATAGATCTGTTCTTTTGTCATAACATTTTCCCTTTCACTTGATATATCGATCCTTCTCCAGGATCATCTTCAAAGCTCTGTATGTCCGGATCTTATTGTACTCAGGGTCACTTAAACGGAGATCCACTTCTTTCATATCGGGATCTTCTTCAAGTTTGTCCAGGTTGTTTCCGATCAGTGCCGGCTTTCTGCCGTCAACAGACATAAAATATTCGATGTTCTCAATGGTCAGATCATCGTCTCCGTAAGGCGTGCCATACCGAAAGAGGATCCTGATATCAAGCCCGTATTCTTCGGAAAGCTTTGCGGCGGCCTCCGTCAGGGGGGTATTATCCGCCAGAAAATTTTCCTGAAACAGATCGATCAGGCGATAGGTGGCATAGACCATATTGGAGCAAAGAGAATATCGGACCCTTCCGATCTCCATGTGGAAATCAAAAAAATCCGAGCTTGATACGGCAAATTTGGCAAATACATTGTGCTCAAAGGCATATTTTTCCAATTCATTACATACTTTTTCTGTGTCGTTCAGGTCGTCGTGAAGGTACATGTGAATCTGATCCTCCTTATTAGTTGCAGATCTTTGATCTGCGACAATCGGCGATAACGCTTTGCGTTATCACCGGTTTGACTGCAAAGCAGTCAAACAGTTTCCTTCTGTTGAAAATGTTTACTGAATATATTTTTTCTCCTTCAGGATCATCTTCATGGCTCTGTATTTTTGAAGTTCATAGTAATACTTCGCGTCATCTTCGGAGACATCACTCATGTCGGGATCTGCATCAAGACCGCTCCAGTCGCTTCCGATTATGAAGGGCTTTCCGCCGTTTACGGACAAATAATAGTGAAGGATCTCATTGATCGATGATCTGTCATTATATGGCTCGCCGAAATTGAAGAGGAGCCGGATCTCCAGTCCGTATTCTTCGGATAACCTGGCTGCACCATTTGTTAAGTCCTGATGATCCTTCAGGATCTGTTCCTGAAACAGATCGATCATGCGCCGGGCAGCATAGATCATGTTGGGACAAAAAAGATAATCGTAATACCCTATCTCCATATGGATCGGAAACTCAGTCGAATGGAGATAAGTGAATTTTGCAAAAATATTATGTTCGGAGGCGTATGCTCCCAACTCTTTACATGCTTTTTTGATGTTTTTGTCTTCGTAGAATTCGTTCATAACGGTTCGGTCCCCCCTCTCATTTTTTCAGGGAAAACAGTGTTTGTTTTTCAGGGTACTGCAGGTTTGGAGTTTGTAATATCGTTTCCGGCCCGTCAGGGGATCAGGTGTACTCCGTGGACTATCAGGTAGTAATTGACCACGGCAAAGTGGGCCAGGATAATGACGGCAAAAATGCCCAGGTACCAGGTGTGGAAGCGGAGGCCGATGACCTTGCCCTTGGTCCGCAGGTGAAGAAAGTTCAGGATGGTGTAGGGAACCAGGCTGAAGATCAGCACCGGGATCAGGGTGTTCAAGGTGATGCTCCGGAGAATATGCCCATGGAGCAGCTCGTAGAGTGCATGGGTGGCTCCGCAGCCGGGGCAGTAGAGCCCGGTGAAGTTGCGGAAGGTACAGGTGACCACCGCAGGCCGGTCATCCGAGAAAGTAAGCAGGGCGTAAACGGAGTAGGCCACACCGATCAGCAGAACGCCTGCGGCAAACCAGGTCATGAAGTGATCTAAGGACCAGTTCTTTGGCCCTTCGGAGTCCCCGGGAAAATATTCTGTTATAAAAAAGTACCGCACCAGGCGGTTCGGTTTTTTGGAAGTTTCCGCCATTTAGAGCTCCTGTGTCCATATTATCTCAATTTTTTTAAATATATCTCATAAAACAATTGACCGCAAGTCTTTTTAAGGGTAGAATAGTCTTTTGTAGGGGTTATTCCGACAAATGTGGCTGAGTAGGGCCGAAGAACCTTCGGAAACCGCAAAACCCGGCAGAAAAGTGTATGTCGGATAACCACCCGAATTCTTGGAGGACAAAGAAATGATATTGAAGATTGTGATCCTGGTACTGTATTTTGCGGTGCTCATCGGGATCGGTCTGTACTGCAGAAAGAATGCGACAGACGTGAACGGATTTGTACTTGGCGGACGTGCAGTAGGTCCCTGGCTGACGGCATTTGCCTACGGAACCTCGTATTTTTCAGCGGTGGTATTTGTGGGTTATGCGGGACAGTTCGGATGGAAGTACGGTATTTCGGCAACCTGGGCCGGAATCGGTAATGCGATCATCGGTTCGTTGATGGCCTGGGCTATTCTGGGAAGAAGAACCAGGATCATGAGCCAGCATCTGGATTCGGCCACCATGCCTCAGTTCTTCGGCAAGAGATTTGCCAGCACGCCTTTGAAGATCGGTGCATCCGTCATCATCTTCATTTTCCTGATCCCTTATACAGCTTCGCTTTACAACGGTCTGTCCAGACTGTTCAACATGGCGTTCAATATCGACTATTCGGTCTGCATCGTGATCATGGCCATTCTGACTGCGATCTATGTTATTGCGGGCGGTTACATGGCTACAGCCATCAATGACTTTATCCAGGGTCTGATCATGCTGGTGGGCATTGTTGTGATCATTGCAGCTGTGATCATGAGCAAGGGCGGTCTGATGGAAGCTCTTGACGGTCTGGCTAAGGTGAGCGATCCTACGGTTTCCACAACCCCCGGTATCTTCAATTCCTTCTTCGGACCCGATCCCCTGAACCTGGCGTTCGTGGTGATCCTGACCTCCCTCGGAACCTGGGGCCTTCCTCAGATGGTGCAGAAGTTCTACGCCATCAAGGACGAGGCAGCCATCACCAAGGGTACCGTGATCTCCACCATTTTCGCACTGGTGGTTGCAGGCGGCTGCTACTTCCTGGGCGGCTTCGGACGTCTCTTCTCCGATCAGATCGACATCAAGGCAAATGGTTACGACTCCATTATCCCTACCATGCTCTCCGGACTGTCTCCGGTGCTGATCGCTCTGGTTGTGATCCTGGTGCTTTCCGCATCCATGTCCACCCTGTCTTCTCTGGTTATCGCATCCAGCTCCACCCTGACCATTGACTTTGTCAAGGAACTGTTTGCAAAGGATATGAAGGAAAAGACTCAGGTGCTGATGATCCGTGTGCTGATCGTGGTATTCATCGCGATCTCCGCAGTCATTGCCCTGGTTCAGTACAAGAGCTCCGTAACCTTTATCGCTCAGCTCATGGGCGTATCCTGGGGCGCACTGGCCGGTGCATTCCTTGCGCCGTTCCTGTACTCCCTGTATTCCAAGAAGGTGACCAAGGCATCCTGCTGGGTTTGCTTCATCTTCAGCTCTGTCCTGATGGTGGCAAATATCTTCTGGAAGAGCTACTTCCCTACGATCATGCAGTCCCCCATCAACTGCGGTGCCATTGCCATGCTGGCAGGTCTCGTGATCGTTCCCGTAGTCAGCCTCATTACTCCCAAGCCCGATCAGAAGCTTGTGGATGAATCATTTGCCTGCTACGAGAAGCCTACCGAGGTTGCACAGAAGACCGCACTCGGAAAATAATGAATTGAAAATGAACGGGCAGGAGGAGCGAATCTTCCTGCCCGATTTGCATTTACAGGGCTGGTAGTGTATAATCGGAGCATATCGCATTCATATGAAAGCATACAATCGCAACTATGCTTCGTACGATCGTAACATACGATATGAAAGTGCATTACCAAAACAGATCATATACTTTTATACATAAGGAGACGAACCATGCTCTACATTAAAAACGGTCGGGTTGTGGACCCGGTTACATCCTTTGACGGGAAAATGAATGTGCTCACCTGTGGTTCCCGCATTGCGGCGGTCGGAACGGAAGAGGAGATCTTTGCGCATCTGACACCTGCAGAGAAAGAAGGTCTTGAGATCATTGACGCCGAAGGGCTGGTGGTGGCACCGGGACTGGTGGACAGCCACGTACATTTTCGTGATCCGGGACAGACTCACAAGGAGGATATCCTGACCGGAGCAGCGGCAGCGGCCCGGGGCGGTGTGACTACCGTGATCCTCATGGCAAATACTTCTCCCGTGGTGGATTCCGTTGAAACCCTGGAGTACGTTCAGAAGAAGGGCGAAACGGCTCCCGTTCACGTGCTTCAGACGGCTACCGTGACAAAGGGCATGAAGGGAAAAGAGCTGGTGGATATGGATCTGCTGGCAGAACACGGCGCTGCCGGCTTTACGGATGACGGCCTGCCCATCATGGATGAAGAGGTTCTGTTACATGCTTTTCAGAAAGCGAAGGAGCTGGACCTGCCTGTGAGCCTTCATGAGGAGGATCCGCTGTTTATTGCGCAGCCGGGAGTCAATCAGGGCAGGGTGTCCGAGGAACTCGGCTACGGCGGTGCAAACCGGACTGCCGAGGATATCATGGTGGCAAGAGACTGCGTTCTGGCTCTTCATACCGGCGCTTCCGTCTGCATCCAGCACATTTCCTCGGCCAATTCGGTGAAGATCGTAAAGACCTTTAAGGAGCTTGGTGCGGATCTGCACGCTGAGGCGACCCCTCACCATTTTACCCTGACGGAGGATGCGGTTCTTAAGTACGGTACCAGGGCCAGAATGAATCCTCCCGTGAGAACAGAGGCGGATCGTCAGGCCGTTATTGAAGGCTTAAAGGACGGCACCATTGACATGATCGTAACGGACCATGCTCCTCACAGCGAGGAAGAAAAGGCCCGTCCCATGGCTCAGGCCCCCAGCGGTATCACAGGCCTTGAGACTTCTCTTGCTTTAGGCATCCGTTCTCTGGTGGAGCCGGGACACATTTCCCTGATGAAGCTCTTGGAACTGATGTCCACGAACCCCGCAAAGTTCTACCGGATGATCCCGGGCAGTATTGAAGTGGATGCACCGGCGGATCTGGTGATCTTCGGCGAGAAGGAACTCTGGACCGTAAAGAAGGAGGAATTTGCCTCCAAGGCTTCCAACAGCCCCTTCATCGGCTGGGAGCTGCCGGGGAAGGTGCGGTATACAATTTGTAACGGACGGATAGTGTACCAGAGTGTGTAAATAATGATCGTAAAAAGTCTGTCAGATCACGAAGGACAGAGATCGGAAAACTGTCATTCGTGTGATGGGTATTATACGGAGGAGCGAAATGAGCGATTCGCTGTCATTGGTCTTTACGGGAGACATCGGTTTTGACCGCTATATGGATGGAAAATGGGATGATCCGGAGCTGATCGCCCCCGACGTGCTTTCGTTTCTGCATGGAGCGGATCATGTCATTGCCAACGTGGAGGGCCCTCTGGTGGATCAGGACACCAACAAGACCACGGAGGGTGTGGTGCAACTGATGCACACCATGAATCCCAAGGCCATAGGCGTGCTGGAACGGATGCATGCCGATATCTGGAACATCTGTAATAACCACATCATGGATGCAGGAGAGGAAGGGATCCGTGCTACCCTGGATCAGGCGGAAAAACGCGGCGTTCGGACTCTGGGCGCCGGAATGAATCTTGAAGAAGCTTCCCGGATCCTGGAGCTTCCCGAGGCCGGCGGCATTGGCATGATCGGCGTGGGCTATCAGAGAGGCTGCAAGCCTGCCGGTGAGGGAAAGGCAGGGTGCTTTAACTGGAGTGATCTGGAGCTGATCGGGGAGCGGATCCGTGAGATCAAGAGCCGCTCAAGATGGTGCATTGTGGTTTCCCACGGCGGTGAGGAATTCACAGCCCTTCCTTCCCCCTATACCAGGGATCGTTACCTGGCTTATCTGGAGATGGGGGCGGACCTGGTGGTCTGTCATCATCCGCACGTGCCCATGAATTATGAGAGAGTGGGCGAGAAGGCCATTTTCTATTCCCTGGGGAATTTCATCTTTGACACGGATTATCAGAGAGCCCAGTATTATACCGAGCGGGGCATTCTCCTGAAACTGACCTTTCGGGAAAATGGCTGGGACTTTACTCCCATGGGTCTCCGTATAGACCGGGAGACGGACCGGATCGTCAGCGAGGAACTGCCGGACATTTTCATGGATGTACCGGAGGAGGAATATAAGCTTCTGGCGCCCCTGTCCGCCAAAATGATGGTGGCAGCCTACAAACGCCGGCAGATCTATCTGGATGCCGAAGGTTTTAAGAATGCCACGGAAGAAAAATGGAAGGAACATTTTTCCGATCCGAAGCGGAGCGGAAGAGTTCCCGGTGAAGCCCTGGATTTCCTGATCATCTGCCCTCTGGCCGAAGAGGCGGAAAAGGGCGAATGGAAGAAGAGTGAGCTTCAGAAGGTAAAGGATTATATCCTGGGGCAGATGGAGCCTTAGGAGAGGAGGTTAGGTCATGAACGAAATGGCACTTTGGTATACCGGGCTGGTGATCGGTGCGATCTTCTTTGTGCTGGGTATCATCGCATTTTTCCGGGACCGGAAAAATAAAGACACGGCCTTTGTGAAGATGTCGCTCTTCGAGATCGTCGCGGCCTTCTCACTGATCTTTCCGGCAGAGCTTGTGGCGGGGGAACGGTTCTCACTTCTGGGCGTGATCCGGTCTGTGGCCGTAACGCTTCTTATGATCCTGAAGATCTTCTCCGGTGACGGTTCGGAAACATTTATCATTGATGGACATCCCTTCCTTTCGGATATCTATGTCACCATGCTGGCCCTGGTGAACCTGTCCGTGATGATCTCCATTGTCGGTTTTGTTCTGCAGTTCCTGGACGTGGTCTTCGAGAACATGATGTTCGGCAAACGGAAGTTTGAGGAGGTGTTCCTCTTTACCGAGATGAATGAGAAGACCCTCAGCATTGCAAAATCCATCCGGGCAGATAAAAAGTACGAGGGAAAGCAGTACGGCATTGTGTTTCTTGACGTGGAAGCCACGGACAAGAACAAGGAAAAGGCCAGAGAGCTGAAGGCGCACTTTACGAACGGTGAGTTTCACGAGGAACTGGCGGCCCTCTGGAAGAAGACCAAGAAGCTGGACCTCTATATCTTTGAGTGCTCCGAGGACGAGAATCTGGCCAAATTAAATGACTTTACGAAGATCGAGCTTCCCGAGAACATGGCATTTACCAGGGTTTTTGTGGAGCTGACGGATACCCCCTGGTCCATCTACGGCAATTTTGCCAAGGTAAATGATCTGCCCTCCGACAAGGTCATTGTGAACCTGGTTCACTCCAGCGAGAACTTCATCTTAAATGACCTGTACGACCATTCGGTCTTTGACGGTGCGAGAATTGCGGAGAAGAGTGAGTGTGAGAGATTTGCTGATGCAAAGAAGGGTTTGGGACCTGCCGAACTTCGAATTGTCGATGTTCTGATCGTGGGCTTAAATCAGAAGAGTACCGAAATGGTCAGAGCCCTCCTGCCCCTGTGTCAGATGCCTGGCTTTGTGCTGAAGATCACCCTGATCAGTATCCGAAACGGAAGAGCGGTGCTTCACCGGGCTATTCCGGAGCTGCAGGATGAGATCTGCGAGTTCGGAGAGAGCATTTACTCCATCGACTTTATCCAGGCGAAAGGTTATGATACCGACGAACTGGAGCTTCTGGTAAGCGAACATTGCCCGAAGTTTACATTTGCCTTTGTGGCAACGGACAAGAATGTGCTGAACGTGAATATAGGTCTTCGGCTGAATACCCTGCGGACCAGGCTGAATAATGATTCGGACTACAAGATCCAGATCTGCAACGACCGGACGGATCTGATCACCAACTGGATGCCTGCCCTGAAGGCCAATATTGAGCTGGTGGGTGGTTTTGACACCATCTATAACTACAAATTCATCACCATGTCCAAGATCTATAATGTCTGCGAGAAGCTCCATAACAGCAGGCAGGAAGGCAAAAGGAAAGAGGCTGAGGCCAAGGGTGAGACATACAAGGTACAGGCCTGGGCCGACTACTGCAACGATGAGTACAAGCGCCATTCCGTATACGCCAGATCTCTGGCCCTGAAATACAAGGCGGAGGTGCTGGAGCGCTACGGCCTTGGCTGGGACACCCTCTGGAACGATGAGACCTGGGTCACCTACGAACACATGCGCTGGAACATGTACACCAGAACCCTGGGCTACATTTATTCCGGCAAGACCAATGTGGACGAGGCGGCTCTCAGCCAGGACGGCAAGATGATCGCCAAGGTTCATGCCTGCCTGATCCCCTTCGAGGACCTGCCCGAGAAGAACAAGAAGCAGGACCGCATCAATCTGGACGAAGACATCGTGAAGGTTTTGAGAGAGGAGACATGATTCCGAAAGGCTCAAAATAACGACTGAAAAATGTTTGAATGCAAAAAGCTCTCACCCTCTGTTCATGAGGATGAGAGCTTTATTATCATTTTGGGATTTTTGGCTTCACAGGAAGTTTCCGGTTTCAACCTTCATTTTCCTTCTTCAGGTTCTCCTTGGCAACCGACAGCATCAGCTTGATACGGTTTTCCTGGTTGACTCTGGTGGCGCCGGGATCGTACTCGATGTCCACGGCGTTGATGCGGGGATCCACGCGGCGGACCTTGCCCAGAGCGCCCTTCACGGCAACGTGGCAGGGAAGGCAGCCGAAGGGCTGAACGCAGACGATGTTCTCGTAGCCGTGGTCGGCGAATTCCAGCATTTCCGCAGCCAGGTACCAGCCTTCGCCCATGCTGTTGGCAATGTCGGAGATGCCTTCGGCACGCTTCATCAGGGTCTTGACCCGCTCGGGAGCGGTGTACTGAGGGAAGGATTCGATGTTGCGGATCAGAAGGTCCTCATAGGCAAAGAAGTAATGCATCACGATCTTCATGATGAACTTCTTGAAGGGCTTTCCGCCGTAACGGTTCAGGTCTTCCAAGGCACCGTTGGTCTTGTAGACGCCGAAGCCCAGCATGCTGGGCATGAATACTTCGCAGTCCTGCTCCGCCAGGAATTCCTCCAGGTGGTTGTTGCCGGGGATACTGTATTTTAAGAAGAGCTCGCCCACAATGGCCACCTTGACCTTGGGGGTCTTCTGGATCTTGATGGCGGAAAAATCTTTTCCGATGGCCTGAAGATTCTTTTCAATGGCCTTCCGGGTAAAGCCTCTGCCCTTTTCAAATTGCTTGATGATGTCTTCGATCCAGCGGTCTGCCAGGGCATCTGTCTCGCCCTTGTTGACCTCGTAGGGTCTGGTCTGATTCATCAGGATGGTGATAAAGTCTCCGTAGATCAGGGCCGAGACGGCCATGAACAGCGTGGAGATTCTGAGCCTTACGCCGGAGTTCCATTCCATGAACCAGATGTTGGCGGAGATGAAAGGAACCTGGGGATAGCCCGCCCGCTCCAATGCCTTACGCATCAGGTGGATGTAGTTGGTATCCCGGCATCCGCCTCCCGACTGGGTAATGAGCATGGCCACCTTATTCGGATCATACTTGCCGGATTCCAGCGCTGAGATCATTTGTCCCGTGATCAGAAGACAGGGATAGCAGATATCGTTGTGCACGGTCCGAAGGCCCTTGTTTAAAACCTCGGGACCCTCATCCCCCATGAGATCCGTCTTGTATCCGTCACGCCCCAGGATGGGCTTGATCATACGGAAATACAGAGGCGCCATCTCGGGGATCAGCACGGTATAATCCTTCATTTTCCGGGTGAACTCCACCCGCTTCTTGTAATGGGTCGTATTTTCCTTCATTTACTGTGTCTTGCCTTTATGTTTCTTGTTTGCCGGTTGCTTTGCCGGCGGTGTCAGCTTTCATTCATTTTCTGCTGCTCAATGGCTGCCATGAGGCTTCTGAGGCGGATCTTGACCGCACCCAGGTTGGTGACCTCATCGATCTTGATCTGGGTATAGAGCTTGCCCTGTTCCTCTAAGATGCTTCTGGCCTCGTCCGTGGTAACGGCGTCTAAGCCGCAGCCGAAACTTACCAGATGCACCAGGAAGCAGTCATCCTGATTTGCGCAGTATTCCGCAGCGGAGAAGAGTCTTGCGTGGTAGGTCCACTGATTCAGGATGTTGGTCCGAAATTTCGGAACCTCCCAGGCAACCGCATCCTCCGAAAGGACTGCAAAGCCCAGACCTGCGATCAGCTTGTGGATGCCGTGATTGATCTCCGGATCCGCATGATAGGGGCGGCCCGCCAGAGTAATAACGGGCATTCCCTTGCTTCTGGCATCTGCCAGGATCCTGTGGCCTTCGTCCCGGATGGACTGCATGTAAGCGTCGTATTCCCGGTAGGCCTTTTCGCAGGCTGCCTTGACTTCCCTGGCCGTAAAGGTGGCGTTGGGGAAACGTTTCTGCAGGATCGCATACATTTTCCCGGGGAAATGTTTCCGCTCGTGAGGGCCTACATAATCCCGCACCAGACGGGAGGAGCCCAGGTCTGTCATATTGTTCTCGATCACCTCGGGGTAGCCGGCGATGACCGCACAGTTGTAATGGTTGGCGCCCTTGCGCTCATCAAAGTTGAAGGTCATGCAGGGGTAGAAGATGGTGTCGACGCCCATGTCCGCTAAGGTACGGATGTGGCCGTGGACCATCTTGGCGGGGAAGCAGACCGTATCCGAAGGGATGGTGGTCTGGCCCTTTAAGTAGAGCTTGCGGTTGGAGAAGCCGCTCATCTTGACTTCGAAGCCCAGCTCCGTAAACAGGGTGTACCAGAAGGGGAACAGCTCATACTGATTGAGCACCATGGGAATTCCGATGGTTCCGTTCTTTCCGGGCACCGGCTTGTAGGAAGCAAGCTTCTTTAACTTGTATTCGTAGAGGTTCAGGGAATCGTCCTGAGCCTTGTTGGTCACGGGGCGTTCGCAGCGGTTGCCGCCGATAAAGCGCCGTCCGCCGGAGAACTGATTAATGGTCAGCTGGCAGTGGTTGTTACAGCCCTTGCAGGTCACGCTCTGGATCTCGTAGGTAAATGCCTCCAGCTCGGCAAGGGAGATGACGGAGTGGGAAGCATCTGCAGAGCTGCCTGAGCCTGCGGATTCATTTGCCTTGGTGTTTCTCTTGGACATCTGCTTTGCATAAAGAGCAGCGCCGTAGGCACCCATCATTCCGGCAATGTCCGGACGGATGACCTCCACGCCCATTTCCTTTTCAAAGGCCCGGAGCACTGCGTCGTTTAGGAAGGTACCGCCCTGGACCACGATCCGGCGGCCCAGCTCCTCTGCGGAGTGAACACGGATAACCTTGTAGAGAGCATTTTTCACCACGCTGATGGAAAGGCCCGCAGAGATATCCTCCACGGAAACGCCCTCCTTCTGGGCCTGCTTCACGGAGCTGTTCATGAACACGGTGCAGCGGGAGCCTAAGTCCACGGGATGACGCCCCTTCAGGCCCAGAGTCGCAAATTCAGCGATCTCAAAGCCTAAGGAAGCTGCAAAGGTCTGAAGGAAGGAACCGCACCCGGAGGAGCAGGCTTCGTTCAGGAATATGTTGTCGATGGCGCCGTTCCGGATCTTGAAGCACTTCATGTCCTGGCCGCCGATATCGATGATGAACTCCACATCCGGCATGAAATACTTGGCAGCGGTAAAGTGAGCCACCGTTTCCACCACGCCGTGATCAATGGAAAGAGCCGCCCGGATCATATCCTCACCGTAGCCGGTAACGGCGGATGAGAGAATGGTCACGTTGGGATAAGCCTTCCACATATCCTTCAGGGCTTCGATCACCACATCAATGGGCTTGCCCCGGTTGGATTCATATCTGGAAAATAAAATGGCTCCGTCTTCATCTGTCAAAACCACCTTCAAAGTGGTGGAGCCGGAGTCGATGCCTAAGTAGCACCCGCCTTCGTAGGGTTCCCCTTCTTTTCTGGGAACAGAATGGGATGCATGGCGGGCCTTGAAGGCTTCGTAATCCGCGTCGGATTCGAAGAGGGGCTCTAAGCCGGAGGCTTCGGAGAATTCACGCTTTTCCCCAAGCTTTTCAATGACCTGACGCAGGTCTACCCTTTCTTCTGCATAGAATGCAGCACCTAAGGCTACATAAACCAAGGAATCATCCGGACAGGTTCCGGTGAGGCCTAAGGTTTCGTCAAAGCATTTGCGGAGCTCCGACATAAAGGTCAAAGGTCCGCCCAGGTAAACTACATGGCCTTCAATGGGATGTCCCTGAGCAAGGCCCGTAATGGTCTGATTCACAATGGCTGCAAAGATACTTGCGGAGATATCCTCCTTCCGGGCACCCTGATTCAAGAGGGGCTGGATATCCGTCTTGGCAAATACGCCGCAGCGGGAGGCACTGGAGTAGATCTTTTCATGCTTTGCCGCAAGTTCATTCATCTCATCCGCAGTCACCTGCATGAGGCTGGCCATCTGGTCTGCGAAGGCACCGGTTCCTCCGGCGCAGGTTCCGTTCATCCGGACCTCCAGATTGCCCTTCAAGAAGAGGATCTT
>JAGACB010000211.1 GCA_017614345.1 Lachnospiraceae bacterium | reverse complement strand
TATTTCGGATGTGTTGCCAAAGCAAAGCACAGGGCGATCTTCATTTTCTCTCCGGTGGAAAACTCCTCATAAAGCCTTGATAACTGAGCAAGCCCGCTCAGGTGCTTCATTCCGAAATCCAGCTGTTCCAGATATGCGGCAAAATCCGCTTCCGAAAAATCGGGGTAAAGAGTCTGTAACAAAGGCAGAAAATCTTTTCCGATCGGTTTTGTCTGCCCGAAGTCCGTCCCGCTCACAAAAAAGATCCCGTTCCGGTAACCGCACAGATTCGATCTGTTCAAAAGGATATCATCTTTCTTCACGGTCCCCGCTTTCGGAAGAAGGCTACCGTTCAAAAGCTTTAAGATCGTCGTCTTTCCCGCACCGTTCGAACCGATCAGGCAGGTGAGATACCCCTCTTCCACCTTCATACTGACATCCAAGATCTGTCCCGTTCCTCCCCGATGGTAGGAAAATGATATATTCTGACATTCAATCATGCTCTTTCTCTCCCATCACTCTTCATCCCAGAGAATCTCCAGCATATCGATTGCCTCGCCTCGTGTGATTCCTGTTTTTTTTGCGAGGACCACCCAATCTCCGAGGTTTTTCTCCAAAACCACATTCTTCTTTTCACCCAACAATTGCACGTCCGGATGATCCACAAAAAAGCCTTTTCCCGGACTGGAAAGAATCAGACCCTCCGCTTCTAAGTCGGCATAGGCCCGTTTGGTCGTGATCACGCTGATCTTCAGATCTCCTGCGAGAGCCCGGATCGAGGGCAGCATATCACCGGATTTTAATCTCCCTGCTACGATCTCTTCACGGATTTGTTCTTCGATCTGCTCATAGATCGGTTTCGCACTTTTGGTATTGATACAGATATTCATAGATTCCTCACTCTCATTCTGACGGATATTCCAAGCTCGCACTTTTGATCATCTTTTTGAGATCTTCCAACTTGACAATATCCCCACAACTCCTATCAAAAGAAGGATCGTATCGGTCACGATCAGAACCGAATCAATTAACCCCTGAAATTCCAATATTGTCACGCAAACCAGTAATAAAACAACACCGTAAAGAACACATCCGATTCTTCCGATCAGCACCGGCACACTTCTTTTCCCCTCATAAAACAAGGACTTAAGCAGCCTCATGGAAGAATTCATCGTCGTCAAAAAGAAAAATGTACTGAACAAAACAGTCAAGATGCTGAAAAGAACCACCATAAAGGGATTTTCACGGAACAGATCCCGGTATCCCCATAGGTTCCAGATCATTCCGATCACCAGATTGATCATGAAAAAAAATAAAACATGGATCACCTTCACCCAGACACGTGACAGATATAAACTTCTGATCTCCCGGTCACTTAACGGGAGCATCTGATCCGCTGGAGATTCCGGGATGAAGAAGGCGGAAGTCAGAAAGAGGGCAACAAACAGAACGAAGGAAAAGTATTTCCCAAAAACAGCAGAAATAATCACGAGAAAGATCAGGATCAGGATCTTTCGAGGATTGTATTTCATTAAAAGAATATACTCACGAAAAGCTTCTTTGATGCCTGTCATTTGCCATTCCCCCTTTCACTGTAATAAAAGATCTCTTTCAGATCCGAGTATCTCGCACAGGATCTGAGTTCGCTCGGAAGGCGGGCTTCATCGATTCGTACCAAAGCCCTGGAATGTACTGCCGAAATATCTTTTCCGACGATCATTTGATCATCAAGCGAATTCAGAGAGTCCCCATCCGCTTCCACCATGCGATACGCTTCCTTCAGTTCTTCCTGGGTTCCGAAGTATTTCACATACCCTTCCCGTTCCCCGGCATTTCCGTCACTTCCGATCCACAAAAGCTGATCGGAGATCGACTCCAATTCATCGATATTGTGGCTTGAAATCAAAATTCCGTGCTGTTCATCACTGACATAGTCCCGAAGGATCCGGTAGAACTCTTCGCGAAAATCGATGTCCAGATTGGCAATCGGCTCATCCAGAACAAGGAGTTTATTCTCATAAGAAAGTGCAAAAGCCAGCTGCACCTTCAAAACTTCACCGGTTGAGAGGTTCTTTATCGCCGAACGAGCCTTATTCCGTCCTTTCGGCTTTCCGTTTGTCAAAAGCCCAAAAGTATTCAGCAATTCCTTATACCGTTCCATGGAGAATCCCGGATAAAACGGACCATAGGTCTCTCCAATCTCAAGGGGGGACTTTTGAAGGCTGAATGGGGTATCCGTCAGAACAAATCCGATCCGGGAACGATACTCTTTCTGATCACTCCGACTGTCATGGTCTTGCATCCGAAGTTCTCCACCATCCGAATCACCCTTCAGATGATAAAGGCCCAAGATCGTATTAATGAGCGACGTTTTACCGGAGCCGTTTCTGCCGATCAGACCGACCACTTCTCCGCCCTCAATGGAAAAGCTCACCTGATTCAGAGAATATGCGTGAGCATCCTTCTCGCTCTTCGATTCCAGCCTTTTGGTTAGATTTTTGCAGGTAAATAAAGGATTCATTCCATAATCCTCCTGTGAATAGCTGTGAATATCTGTGTATATTCACCTTTAACTGGAGTATATACAGCTATGTACAGTTTGTCAAGAAAAAAATCCGGAGATCGAAAATATTTTTTCAAACTCCGGATACAGCATATAGAAAACAAAATATAGAAGACAAGATTTAGAAGACAACATATAGAAAACAGCATCTAAAAATCGACCGCCAATGGAATCCCAAAGGCGGTCGAAAAAAGCCGATATCATCAACATCTGATATAAACCGGAATGATCTCGATGGGTGCATCTGCACAGATTGCCTGACCACCGGAGAGCACCTCACCGGTATGAAGATTCTTCCAGGACGTTCCCCTTGGAAGGTATACTTCACGAGAAGTTGCGCCGGCTTCCAATACGGGAGCAACCAGATAGTCCGGTCCGAACATGTACTGATCCTCACGCTTCCAGCATTCCGGATCCTCCGGGAATTCATAGAACATGGTACGGATCAGGGGAGAACCGTTCTCGTGTGCTTCCTTCATCAGGCCTGCAATATAGTCCTTCAGGGACAGACGCAGATCCAGATACTTCTTCATGATCTCAAAGCACTCTTCTCCGTAGCTCCAGATCTCATTTGGCTGACCGGTGTGCAGATATCCGCCGCCGAAATCACGATTGTCAAGGGGCGGGATATCATAAGGCCCGCGGTCACCATGCATCCGGAAAATGGGACAGAACACGCCGTACTGATACCAGCGGATCAGGAGTTCCTTAAACTTCGGATCGTTCACATCCTCCGTCATGAAGCCGCCGATGTCGGTGGTCCACCAGGGGATTCCCGCAAGACCCATGTTCTGACCTGCGATCACCTGATCCCTGAAGCCCTCATAGGTACTCTGAACGTCTCCGGTCCAAACCAGAGGTCTGTACTTCTGACTGCCCACCCAGGCACTGCGGATCAACAGGATAAAGTCCTTTTTGCCGCTTTCCGTCAGACCGTCGTAAAAGGCCTTCAGGTACATCTTGGGATATTCATTTCCCACCTTGCTGCCCCGGCCGGTGAAGTAACGAAGATTGTCGAAATCATAGACCACGGAGTCCGGCTCGCAGTTGTCCAGCCAGAACAGGTCAATGCCCCAGTCCTGATAATTCTTCCGGCATTTCTCCCAGATAAATGATCTTGCCTCGGGGTGGAACATATCAATGGTCCCGCAGTCACCCTGGTAATCATAGGTCTGAGGGGAGCCCTTTTCGGTCCGGGAAAGAAGGCCGTTTTCCTGCATGAACCAGAAGTTCTCGCTGCGCTTATCCACGGAGGGCCATACGGAAACCATGACCTTGGTGCCCATCTCATGGAGCTCGTCGCACATTGCACGGACCTTTGCCTCGGGCCAGTAGGTCTCGTCAAACCGCCAGTCACCCTGATAAGGCCAGTGGAAGAAATCGATGACGATCACGTCAAGGTGAATGCCCAGCTCCTTGTATTTTCTTGCAACCTCAAGAACCTCTTCGGGAGTCCGGTATCTCAGCTTGCACTGCCACAGGCCCAGATACTCATCAGAAAGGATGGGGGCACGGCCCACTGCCTCGGTATAGTTTCTGACCAGAGCCTTGGGATCCTCATCCGCGGTGATCCAGTAATCCATCTCTGCCGTCTCTTCGGCAATAAATTTATACTGATTGCGTCCCAGCACAGCCTCTCCCACTGCGGGATTGTTCCACAGAAGTCCGTAGTTATAGCTTGATACCAGGAAGGGAACGGAAACCTGGGAATTACGCTGAGCCAGCTCCAGAACGGTACCCTTCAGATCCAGCATGGGCTGCTGATACTGTCCCATTCCGAAGAACTGCTCCTCGGGGCTGCTCTCAAAGCGGACCGTCAGCTTATAGTCATCGGAAGCAAGACCCTTAAACTCCCGGGATACGATCTTAAAACAGATGGACTCCTTGGAAAGAGAACCGCCGTAAAAGCTGTAGTACTCCCGGAGTACTCTCTTGTCATCCCTGTAAAATGTGATGATCCCCACCTCATTTACGGTTGCCTTGATCCTTCCGTTTGTGATCTCGGCACTTTGACCATCCTCAGCGATCCGGACTTCACCGTTTTTCAAAACCTCCTCGGTAAGTCCGTGAACCTCTCCGGTAAACTCTCGATTCACCGTAGAACGCACACGAAGGGCATTGGTCCCCCAGGGTTCGATCCGCAGGGTTTCTCCCTGTCTTTTGGCGATGAGCGCATTTCCTTCTTTTGCAAACCTCATTGAAAAATCTCCTTTCACAGCCATTTGTCCCTTTCCCGGACAGTTTTCGCGGCTGATATGCTTCCTGATGCCTACAATATTGTTGCAATATCCGCCCATCCTTCTCCATGGCCGGAACGCTTTCATTATAACAGATACAAGTCATTTTTCCCATCTGAAAAATGTTGGATTCTCCTAAGATATTCGCAGATTTTCGAAATCCCCTTTGACTGTGGTCACGGCGCCTCCGGCATTTATTAATTCTTTCTAAAATCCTCATATCATTATATCATATTCTCCACTCTGTGATATAATATAACATGGTTATTTACCTATTTACGTTTGTTATAAACAAGTCGGTTATTTACCGTAATGTCATATGATACTGCAGGGACAGGAGGGCTACCATGAAAAAGAATCAGAATAAATACCAGCTCCCGAAAAATCACATTGTATTGCCGGTCATTTTGTATACTGTTATTTTTCTCTTAGTGCTCTTTGTCATAGGAACATATTCCAATGTATTCGTTTCTTATACAACCAGTCTGAAAACCAGGGCGGATTCCACTGAAGTCCGTTCCTATGCCGAAGAATATGACCTGACTTCGACCCCGGAAGAAGAGCTGGAGTATTTAAAGAAACTGGATCACTCCATGCGTTCCAACATAACCGACTCATCTGAAAAAGAACAGGGACCTGTGGTTTTCACTGCGAACAAGAACGGGATCCTGTATCCGGAAGACGGCAACGTATCCGTGATCTTTAACCCGGATCAGGATCTTTTGGATAACCCGGAGGATTTTTTT
>JAGACB010000210.1 GCA_017614345.1 Lachnospiraceae bacterium | reverse complement strand
TGAGAAGGAACGAGACGTTTCTGAACACAAAACGTGTTTTTCAGAACCGTCCCCAAAAACACACTTGGAGGGTTGCATGAGTTATTTCAAAGTAAACGACGAGATACAGTTATATTATGAGGAGTACGGCGAGGGTGACAAGGTGATCTTCTCTGCCCAGGTGGGCTTTTACCCCAAGGGCATGCAGCAGGAGCTGGCCCGCAGGGGATATCATGTGTACTGCCTGACACTGCGGGGCTTTGCGCCGTCTTCCTATGTGACGGAGGACTACAAGGACGGCTGGTATGATGTCTTCGCGGACGATGTTGCCCGCCTGGCAGACCACCTGGGCGTGGACCGCTTCATTTACATGGGCGCATCCCATGGTGCAGGTGTAGGCTGGCATCTGGTGATCCGTCATCCGGAGCGGGTGAAGGCCTTTGTAGCAGTGGTTCCGGGGCCTCACAGTCTGGCCGCCGGCTACATGTCCTACAGACAAATGCTCATGCAGGGCATTATCCAGTCACCGCCTCCCTTTGACCCACCCATCGACAATGACTCCGCCCGTGAAGCACGCAGGCAGGAGCGGGCCGAACAAATCAGCCGCCCCAGAGAGACCCCTGTGGATCCCCGTGAGAGAGCCATCGACTACGGCCGCCCCCTCATGCGCCTCGGAAATGAAGAGACCCTCTGCGAGACTCTTTCTTCCATCCAGACACCTACCATCATCATCGGCGGCATTGACGACCCCATCAGCACACCGGATCTGATGCTCCGCACCGCCAAGTGCCTGCCTCACTGCAAGCTGGTCATCTACTCCAACTGCGGTCACAACATCGACACCGACCTTATCGAAGAAACCGTCGACGAAACCATCCGCTTCCTGGATAATGTCGACGCCCACGGAAAAGTCTACAAACCCCTGGCCTAATGTGTTTTTGGGGACGGTTCTGATTTACACATTTTTGTGTTTTTCAGAACCGTCCCCATTTACACGTTTTTGTGTTTTTTGGAACCGTCCCCAAAAACACAGTGTTTTTTGGAACCGTCCCCAAAAACACATTTTTACACATGTACATAAAGAGTACAAATGGGTCTGATATGCTTGCCATGTAAAACGGAAAACTGAGGCTGAGAAACAGATTTGAGGAGGCCGGATAGAAATATGAAACAGACAACAATAAGCAGAATAAAAAAGATTCTTCTTGTGATCTTCTTGCCGTTAATTATGCTGGCGAGGCTGATCGTTATTTTGGTCGCGGCGTATATGATCTCTCGGGGAAAGCCCTCTTATTCTTATACTGAGTATGAGTATATGTTCGGGCTTAAAATATGGAAAGAGACGAGAGACTATTATTGTGATGAAAACGGGAGAGTGATAAAAGAGCGGTGGATCGATAATACCGGAGATCGTTTTATTGTTGAAACCCAATATGATTCCCTGGGCAGAGATGTATATGAGTCTCGTTTGGATATAGATTTTTTTGTTTTGCCCTCTTGGAATGAGATCTGTGAATATAAGTATTATAAGGATACCGAATTGAAAACGGACAGGGTCTGCACAGCAGGCTCCGCGAAATGGGAAGAGCATATCGAATACGATGATGAAGGAAATATGGTCCTCAAAGACGGAAATGAATTCGGAGTCTACGGACTTGGTTTTGATGAATATAACAAGAGCATTTTCAATGAAAAAGGTATCTGTATCTACAATGAATTTACGGATTTTGATGATTTTCTGCCCAAAGCTAACTATGGTAAACCGGTTGTGACGGTGGAGTATGATCCGGAAACAAATACCGTAATAGGATATGATGTCAGAAACCGTTACGGCAGAACTATTATCTGTTATATACGAGATAAAAGGTATGAAGCTCAATTGACACCGGACGGAAACTATGACAGAGTTACCTATTACTACGATGACTATTATAAAGATTCATCGGGAGATTATCATGATGCCAGGAAAATCAAACAGTATGAATATGATGCGGACAAAAACTGTTCCGGAAGCACCGCGATCACATATGATGAAGACGAAAACATGATGAAAAAGGATGTCTTTGATCCTGAGGACAGAAACATTTTTCATGCTGAGTATACAGACGGTGCGGAAACCCTACGTGAGGAGACAACCTATGATCCCGAGGGGAATGAAACACTGTATGTCAAGTATGAGGAGGGTCTGGAAACACTCCGCCGGGAGACAACCTATGATCCCGAGGGTCGTGAAATACTGTATGTCGAATATACTGAGGGTCTGGAAACTCTTAGCAGGGAGACGGATCATAACGCCTCTGACCCGGATTATCCCGGGGAAAATGTCCGGATCGTTCGAACCTATCAGCCGGATACGGACGGAGAAATGATCCTGCAGGAGGAAGAACGAAGCAAAAAGTTTGTTATGGGGGGATATTGGAACTTTTATAATGAAAAGGAAGCTGATTACCATCCTTACTATTCCGAGATCCGGATCGGGGATAAGATGAGAGTCAGCCTGAATAGCAGTTTTTACGATAACGGAATGATCAATACCAGAAAATTTTATGAATATGACGGGTACGGAATTGTCGAAGAAGAAGAGATCAGGAAATATGATCGACATGGCAATCTGATCAGAGAATCCTCGTTTAATGATCATGGGAAACTGGTACCGATCAGTGAATGGAAATATACTTACAGGGATTGAAAAGAAAAGGAGATGACCGAAAGTGAGATTCATATACAAGAGGAGCACCTTCCTGATCTGTATGATGATAGCATTTATTGCAGTACTGTTTTTGTATTTATATACCGATCTGAAAGTCTGGGATGTACAAGCTGAGATCGCAGAATATGTCAGGATCAATCTTTTGATCGCCGAACAAGAGGAGCCTTCTGAAGAAAACTTAAGATCCGCAGTTGATAGGATCGGCGAAGAACTGCATGAGGAAATCAGTTTCAACTATATCAAGGCGGATAATTCGTCGAAGAATAATGACTATAACCGGGAAAACGATAACGAATCGGCGGAAGGATCTTCGGAAGAAACGAATAAAAAAGAATATGTACAACCTCCTGCGGCCGAGTATCAATTCGTATTTGACGAGATTACCTCTTCTATGAAGATAGAGCGGACTTTAAGTGACGGCGCCCGGTATGATGCGGAAATCGTGTATTCCCCCATGCGGATCGTTCTTAAAAGATATTTCGGAGCATATATATTGGTTGTTGCGGTATTATTTCTTCTGGAACTCGGGATCGTGAAGCTGCAGAGTGTGACGCGGAATGATCGTTTCGGAAATATGATGCTTTCCACGCTGATCACCGGGTTCTCCCACGAACTCAAGACCCCTCTGGCGGTTGTGAAGGTTCTGGTGGAAAACTGGGACTACATTGATGAAAAGGATCGTCCGGCTTATTCGAGGCAGATGACAAAGGAAGTGGAACATTTTGACCGGCTGGCGGGGAAGCTTCGTGAGATCAATGAATTGAATTCCGATAAGCTCCATCTGAGAAAAAGGAAGGTTGATCTTCCCGAAATGGTCCGGGAAGCCTGTGAGCATCAGAAAGTGTTCATCGAGGATAAGAACCTGAACGTTATTTTCAATGTGGATCACCCTGAAAAATGTATGATCACAGCGGATCCCGAATTCATCCGGATCGCAGTTGAAAACTTTGTATCAAATGCGGTGAAATATTCGGAAAAGGAGATACGCATCGAGATCAGGGCCGAAAAGAAGGTCCTTTTCAGGATTTCAAACGACGGAAAGTTTCTTTCGAAAAAAGAAACCAAAAAAGTCTGGAATCTGTTTTACAAAATGGATCCTTCCAGAACAGACCGCTTTGAAAGCAGCGGCGTGGGACTTGCTGTGACCAAAAGTATTCTGGAGGCACATCGGGCCAGGTTCGGCTGCATCTCAAAACCATCCGACACCACGTTCTGGTTTGAGATCTAGTATTCGGAAGAACTTCAAGGAGAATTGTCATGAAGAAACAAAAGGCACCGGTAGGACGGATCCTGAAGATCGGTCTCATTTACCTGACATTTGCACTGACCGTTTATGTGATGGTCAGATCATTTATCGTGATAAAAGCATATTCCTGGTACCATACTGTGGTTAATTATGCTACAATGGATCGTGAATCGGGATATTTTTACCAGGAATATGCTGATGAAAGATTTTATACCGGGAGAGCACTGAACACATTGGAATTTAGGGATGTGTTCTACGATTATGATGATCTGGAATGGATCGAGGAAAACTACGGAGGTTTTCCCGGATATGATGAGAAGGGTCTTGGGGAAGTAAAATCCCGCGGAGAACTATATCGTGGGATATTCGAGGATCGAAACGGATGTTATACCTGGCAGGTCATGGACTATCCGCTTGCTATCACTGCAACGAAAAGCAAAAACCTCATCAATATCATCAGGTGGGCAGTATGCTTTTTTCTGTTCATTCTGGTTGTGGCAAGCAGAGCCCTCTATAGTGGCCGGGAACATATCCGGGAGAAAATGAATACAAACATTTTGCTGTCGGGATTGTCCCATGATCTGACAGGGCATATCGGCAGATTAAAGGAGTATGTTACTACGTGGAAGACTGCGGGGATAGCAGAGCGGAGTGCCTGTTCTGAGGCGGTGATCCGGGAAGTAGATATCCTGGATGAGGTGATCAGAAAGCAGATGAAGGTGAAGGATATTGCTAACGGAACCATTGACCTTCATCCGGAAGAGATCGATCTGTATTACATGACTCAGAAGTTGGTTGAAAAGATCAAACCCACATTAGGAAACAAAAAGCTTCAGATCACCGTTGATTCTCCCGAGCCTGAGAACTGCATTGTGGTCGCGGATCCTGATATCATGAAACTGTTGATCGGAAATATGATCCGGCTGGCTTCCGAAGAAACCGAAACGGAAATCGTACTCCTGTTAACGCCTGAAAACGGCGGAAAACTCATCTTCAACATGATCGTCATGGATTATTGGGTCACAGCCGATGAGGCCCGTCGGATCTGGTATACAGAACGTCTTTATGATCTGGTCCGGGTGAAGGATTTCGGAAGTGAAGGTTGCAGCTGGGCTGCAGTAGGACAGATGCTGAGGATCCAGCATTTTCCTTATACATGCACAACACTTGATAAGGGAACCGAGTTTTGGTTCAGAATCAAGAGGGTTAGGACAGAGGAATGAGCGAGAAGTACAGAATTTTGATCGCAGAGGATGAGCGGACACTGAGGGAGGTCATCACGATCTTCCTCACGAAGAACGGATATGAGGTGGATGCCGCCTGTGACGGGTGTGAGGCCATTGAGCTGATCGACCGGACCCGGTATGATCTGATCATCCTGGATATCATGATGCCGCGGAAGAACGGCAAAGAGGTATGTGAATATGTGCGGGAGAAGTTTGATATCCCGGTGATCTTCCTGACGGCCTTAAACGCCGAGGACGATATTGTGAGCGGCTACGAGATAGGAGCGGATGAGTATATCACGAAGCCATTTTCCACGGGAATTCTTTTGGCGAAGATCAAGGTTCTGATCAAGCGCTATCGGGGCCTCATGGTGACAAAGGGTAAGATCCTTTTAGATGAGCTGGAGATCGAACCCGCCCGCCGCCTGGTGAAGGTCGGCGGCAGGCAGATAGACCTGCCCCCCAAGGAATACGCCCTCCTCATCTACTTTATCGAGAACAAGGGCGTGGTCTTAAGCCGCGACCAGATCCTGGACCGGGTCTGGGGCGCCGACTACGAAGGGTACGATCGCACCGTTGACACCCACATCAAGAAACTCCGCAAAGCCCAGGGCAAAGCCGAACACCACATCGAAACCGTCATCAAGGCGGGCTACGTGTGGAAAGACTGAAATGTGTTTTTGGGGACGGTTCTGATTGACACGTTTTTGTGTTTTTGGGGACGGTTCTGATTTACACACTTTTGTGTTTTTCGGAACCGTCCCCATTTACACATTTTTGTGTTTTTTGGAACCGTCCCCAAAAACACACATTTACACGTTTTCAGAAAAGATTTATACTTTTTCTTTAGAATTGTTTTGATTAAAATCCCCGATTGCGTTAGAATATAAATATATATGTTAGTTATCTGATATGCCATGAAACGGCGGTTTTCGTGGGGAGAACATATCATGTTCTGTATTTGTTCCTGTTATTTGTTTCCGTTTTCGGTTGTTATAGTTTCAGGAGGTACGCCTATGAAAAAAGTATCGGGGAAAACCAAATGGATCTTTGCCATCGGGCAAATGGGGTGGTCCATCCTTGCGGGAATCGTGTCCAATCTGCTGGTGAATTTCTACCTGCCGGATTCTACGGAGGGTGGGAAGATAACGTTTGTTACCAGTGCCACGTTCATCGGACTCACGGTGATCGGGCTGATTACGGCCTTCGGGCGGATCGTAGATGCGGTGACGGACCCGTGGATCGCGGGAATGTCGGATAACTGCGCCAGCAAAAACGGCAAGCGGATCCCCTTCATGCGGATCGCGTCCGTACCCTTTGCGGTGCTGACCGTGCTGATCTTCTGTTGCCCCATAAGCGGCGAATCCACCGTCAACATCATCTGGCTCGCCGTCACCATGATCCTGTTCTATATTTTTATGACGGCCTATTGCACGCCCTACAATGCGCTGATCCCGGTACTGGGACGCAGCCAGAAGGACCGCATGGACATTTCCACCTACATCTCCCTGACCTACATTGTGGGAACCGGGATCGCATTTTCCGGGAAAATGATCTGGGAAGCCGTCGCAGGTGCCACCGGCTTGGACTACTATCTCTGTGCCCGCCTGGTGCTTGGGGTTCTTGCGGCCATTGCCCTTCTTTGCATGCTGCTGCCGGCCTTTCTGATCCGCGAGAAGGATTATGACGACACGCCCCCCGGCCGGGAAAATGCCTTCCGCTCCCTCACCAAGACCTTCCAAAACAAGCATTTCCGCGTGTTTGTGCTGTCGGACATCATTTACTGGATCGGCATCACCATCTTCAACACCGGCTTCATCTATTATGTGGAAAATCTTCTTGAACTGAACAACTACATGGTTCTGTTCATTTTCATGACATTTGTCACCTTTATCTGCTACCCCGTGGTCAATATCCTGTCCCGCAAATTCGGCAAAAAGAAGCTTCTTGTGGTCGGTTTCGGCCTCTTCGGCTTTGCCTTTCTGGTGTCCAGCGTGGCGGGCATGGTGACCTTTATCCCGAACGTGGTCTACGGCTTCATCATCTGCGTTCTCGTGGGCGTGCCCCTTTCCATCCTGGGCGTGATCCCTCAGGCCATTGTGGCGGATATCGCCGAGAGCGACTGCGTAAGCACCGGGGAAAATCGTGACGCCATGTTCTACGCAGCCAGAACATTTGCCTTCAAGCTGGGCCAGTCCATTGCCATGATCATCTTCACCTCCCTGGCCGTTATAGGCCAGTACACCGAGCTCGACGCCGCCGGCAAAGAGATCGTGAAGAATACCGGCACCGGCTACCGCCTGAGCCTTGTGATCGCTCTGGTGCTGTGCGTGATCGCCCTGGTGGTGATCCTGTTCTACAACGAGAAGTCCGTGATGGATGTGATCGAGGGATCGCACAAGAAGCTTGAGAATAACAAGGAAAATGGTGGTGAATAAAAAATCAAATGGAGGTGTACTTCATGAGGATCGAATATACAAGAGACGGAAAAGCGTTCTCATTAGAAATCGATGATTCGAAGTTTTCCAAGATAACCGAAGGATCAAAGAATACTCCTGAGAACGCCGGCGAAAAGGTGCCTGAAACCATCGAAACAATGGCGCATGGAAACATTGAAGAAAAGATGCCTGAAAACGCCGAAGCTTCCGGATTCTCTGACGAAAATATCTCTGTCAGCATAAATCATGCCTCCGACCGAACCTCCGTTACCGTAACGGCCCTTAAGGAAGTGACCTTAGCGGACGCGGAGATCATTTATCCCTATGAGTTTCAGCCTGCGGACCGGATCCTGCCAAATGGTTACCAGTCCTGGACGGAGACGCATCCATTTGCCCCGGGGGAGTTTTTGAACGATGTCACAAAGCTTCCCGGAGCTCTCAAGGAGAAGTATCATTTTGCATCCTACGGCTCCCAGGCCTTTTGGAAGTATCGAAAGCACGAGGCAGTGGGGTTCGATTTCGGCTCTGTGACGGGGCATGAGGATGTATTTTTCGGGAATCTGAACTACCGGCGGGCTTATCTGCTGATCCGGTTTGACAAGGACGGAAAGCGGATCCTCCTGGAAAGCGATGTGGCAGGGCGGAGCCTGAAGGCAGGGGAAGAATTCACCGTATTCGACTATGTGACCGGGAAGGACGGAGAAGAATATTTCTCACGCTTTACCCCCAGGACTAAAAAGAAGCTTTTCGGCTACACCTCCTGGTACAACCATTATCAGGACATCAACGAGGAACTGATCCTGGATGCCTTAGGCGGCGCGGATGAGCGGTTTGAGCTGTTCCAGATCGATGACGGCTTCGAGACCTTTGTGGGAGACTGGATGGAGATCGATCCGGCCAAATTCCCAAATGGCCTGACGCCCATTGTGGAGCGGATCCATGAACGGGGCATGATGGCCGGGATCTGGCTGGCGCCCCTGGTGGCGGAGACCAAGTCCCGGGTCTTCAGAGAGCACCCCGACTGGTTTGCCAAGGCAGCTGACGGTACCTTCCTTTACGGTGGCTCCAACTGGAGCTCCTTTGTGCCGTTTGACCTAAATCATCCGGAGGCGGAGGCCTACGTCAGACGGTGCCTGAGGACCCACAGGGAAATGGGCTTCGACTTCTTTAAACTTGATTTTCTCTACGCCGTGAACCTGTTCCCTCTGGCCGGAAAGACCCGGAGTGAGACGGCGGAGCATGCCTATTCCATTCTCCGGGAGGAACTGGAGGG
>JAGACB010000209.1 GCA_017614345.1 Lachnospiraceae bacterium | reverse complement strand
TTCATGACATACCGTTCATACTGTTTCGGCGCCAGGATCCTTGCCCGGTGCGACTCTCCCGGCCGCATGATGAGGATACTTCCCCGCTCCAGCGGGTACCGCGAGCCCTCCACCAGATAATCACACCTTCCGCCGAGGAACAGATAGATCTCACATTCACTGTGCACATGCATCGTGTAGTACCGGTCATCCGGGGCATCGCTCACTGCGTGCCGCACAAACAACTGATCCGGTGCGGAATACTCTTCCAATAATATGTCCATCTTCTCTTCCTCCCCTGTCTTCCGTTTTCTGTGTTCCGCCTGAAAAGTGTTTCCAATCCGATCCTATCATCTTATCAGCCGATATGCAATCTTTTCTGACAAGATTCACAATTACCTTGCAAAACGGATGATGATATAATCCGAATGAAAAGAATCCGGAGGTTACAAGATGGCATTTTCCATAGCAGCATTTGCAGACGAAGCGGGCAGCATGATCGACGAGCAGATCGGCGCCATGAAAGAAAACAACGTCACGCTCTTAGAGATTCGGACCGTGGACGGGCAGAACATTGCGGATATCTCCCCGGAGAAGGCCCGGGAGGTTCGCAAAAAACTTGAGGCTCATGGCCTCGCGGTCTGGTCCCTCGGCTCTCCCTACGGAAAGATCGGGATCGAGGGCGATATTGACGCTCATATCGAAAAGATGAAGCGCGGGCTGGAGCTGGCACAGGTCCTCGGGGCGAAGCACATCCGTCTCTTCAGTTTCTACGTTCCGGAGGATCATCCGGAGGACTTTGAAGGGCCTGTAATGGAGGCGATGAGCCGGATGGTTCGGGCTGCGGAGGGGAGCGGTGTGATGCTGTGCCATGAAAATGAAAAGGGTATCTTCGGCAGCAACGCGGCCCGTTGTCTTAAAATACACGAAACCTTCCCCGAGATCCGGGCAGTCTTCGATCCGGCCAACTTCATTCAGTGCGGCCAGGATACGAAAGAGGCCTGGAACCTCCTTTCATCCTTTGTGGAATATATGCATATTAAGGACGCCCTGGAAGATGGCTCCGTAGTTCCCGCCGGGGAAGGGATCGGGGAACTGCCCTATCTTCTGGGGCAGTACCGGGGGCAGGTCCTCACCGTAGAGCCCCATCTTACCGTATTTCCCGGCTTTGAGAAACTGGAAGCCGTCGAAAAAGCAAAGCACCGATATACCTACGCATCCTCCCGGGAGGCTTTCCGGGTTGCGGTGGAGGCGTTAAGGAAATTGAGCGAACAAGATAGAGAAATATAGATCAATATCGATCATCGAAGGAGGATTCACATGAACCAGATCAGACTCGGAATCATTGGCCTTGGAAATATGGGTCGCGGACACATGAACAATATTCTCACGGGAAAGACCCCTTCCGTGAAGCTCACCGCCGTATGCGACATCGATCCGCAAAAGCTGACTGCGGCGGAGGAGATCAATCGGAATTCTGTTGCTTCCGAAATCACCTGTTTCACGGATTCGGAAGAGCTCTTCCAAAGCGGCCTGGTGGATGCCGTCCTCATTGCCGTGCCTCACTATGACCATCCGAATATTGCGAAGGCGGCATTTTCCCATAAGATCCACGTGCTGACCGAGAAGCCTGCGGGCGTATACACAAGACAGGTGAGGGAAATGAACCAATCGGCCAAGGAGTCCGGCGTCACTTTCGGGATCATGTTTAATCAGCGGACCAATCCTCTTTATGCGAAAGCAAGGGACCTCGTTCAAAGCGGCGAGCTCGGCGAGTTAAAGCGTATGGTCTGGATCATTACCAACTGGTACCGGACTCAGGCCTATTATGATTCCGGCAGCTGGCGTGCTACCTGGGGTGGCGAAGGCGGTGGCGTGCTTCTCAATCAGGCGCCCCACAACCTGGATCTGTGGCAATGGCTCTTCGGGATGCCGAAGCGCGTTCGCGCCTTCTGCAGTTTCGGAAAGTACCACAATATCGCCGTAGAGGATGATGTCACCATTTACGGCGAATACGACAACGGAGCCACCTCTGTCTTTATCTCCACCACCGGCGAGGCACCCGGGACCAACCGTCTGGAGATCTCCGGCGACCGAGGCAAGATCGTCATCGAGCACGGGAAGCTTTGCTTCTGGAAACTGAAAGAAGCGGAACGAAAGTTCTGCTTTGAAGCCACCGAGGGCTTTGCAATGCCGGAAATCGAGTATTCGGAATACAGCGCCCCCGCTCCGGAAGGACATCCTGAGGTTTTGGAAGCATTTGCCCGGTCTGTTCTGGACGGAACGGACATGATTGCCGAGGGCCGCGAGGGTCTGAATTCCCTCATGATCTCCAACGCCGCCTACCTCTCCGCCTGGACCGACGAATGGGTCAGCCTTCCCGCCGACGAAGCAAGTTTCCAAAACCATTTTGAAGAGCGTTTCGAAGCCCTCTTAAACGAAAGGATTCGTGAGGAGCAAACTCACGCGGCTCACACCATAAAAAAATAAAATCCCCGGCGCCTCCTGAGCCCTTGGACTCACTTCGGAAGCGCTGGGGGGTACACTGGTAACATGAAAATGGGGCTCTTAGATCTGCTTCGGAGACCGTCAACATTTTTATGAGGATATTTTGTGCCTATTTTTACATTTTTATGAGGATGATTTCACGGCTTCATCACACTTTTATGAGGATAAATCCGCAACTACGATCAAAATGATGCAGGCGATGATCCCTACCGCCGAAATGCCAATGCCGATATATCCCAGTTCTTTGCCTTTGGTCGTAAGCAGGACTCTCACGTTCTTTTCATCTTTCAGGCCTATCAGGGACAAAACGATGCCGAACGCATACAGACCAATGGCCATAACACAATAGATCATAAGGTATAACGGATTGCTTTGAAGTTCATGACTGAACGCTGCCAGCAACGGAAGGAAGGAAAATATAATTGAGAGAATGAATCCACTGATGCATTTCTTGCAGTAGAAGACCATGTTGTTTGAAAGTTCTTCGGGTAGTTTTTGTGTCATATTGATACCTCATTTAACTGCTTTATCACTGTTTTTTTGCATCTGCCTTCTTGCCGAGGTGGCAGAGGATCATGCCGAGAACGGAGAACAGAAGGAAGCCGCCAACGCCCATAAGGATCAGGATCACAACTTCGATCACGTTAAGTAACACGGTGTTGGTGATTGCAAGAACTATACTTGTAAGAAGGGTGCTGCCTGCGAGGATCTTGCAGATAAGTCCGAAGGCGGTAAGATTGTTGGGCTGTGGCTTCTTGCGTGCAGGTGAAAACGCACTGCCACTTTCGGGGCGGGATGCCTGCAGTTCTTTTTCCTGCAGAAGGTGAAGTGCAGCTGAGCGGGCGGGCTCAGCGTAATCGGAGCTGTCTGCTATTTTCCTGAGTTCTTCGGAGGATTTCCCCTGAAAGAGCTGCAGGTACAATCTGTATTCATCGGACATGTCCAAAACCTCCTGTGTTACACTGTATAGAATCCCCGATGGAACACCGCCTTGGCGGGTTTGATGAGGATCAACGGAGCGTTGATGATGTCTGCGCCGGCAATGATGGCGTTGATCCAGGCTACGAACTTTAAGAGCGGCACCAGCTCTGCCGGGCACACAGGCAAGTACATCACAATCGCCGGTACCACCGTCAGCACCACCAGAGGCAGCGACATGAAGGTCAGGAAGCGGAGCTTTGACATTCTCGCATCGGAGTTCAGCCAGAAGAAGATACCGGAATGGGTGATGCTGAGATCCCCCCGACGGAAGACCACGAGGATGTGCAGGCATTCGTGGATCAGGAACACCAGCGCATACAATCCGATCTCGACAAACAGATTTGTAAACCGCCACGCTCCCACCAGGATGGATGCCAGGAGAAGACTCCCCTGGAGTATATACACGAAGATCATGAAGTGGTTTCGAAACCACTCGTTATGGATAAAAGGAACTGCTTTGCTGTGATCGATCTCTGCCGGCGGCAGAGGCTTCATCCAATAGAACATTTGTTATTAAGCCTCGGTTTCTTTTATTTTTCTTCATATTCAGTATCATACGTTATTATTTGATACTTCATTTTTTTCTTTGTATCACCGTCTGAATTCAACGTAATATCCGGTGTCATTCCTGTCGATCAAAGTACCCTTCTCATCGAAGGTGTATTGATATACCCCGGAGTTCCCGCCCAGGACAAATGAATCCGTCTGCGGAGAAAAGAACGAGTAAGACACGCTCTCAACGTTCCAGGTAAGGCGGCCTGCATCGTTTAATGCCAGCTTGGAGCCCAGGGAGCCGGGAACAGTGTAGAAGTTCTCGGGAGCAAATGTCTCCGGGTCGCATACCAACAGGACTGCAGTGTAGTGTTCACGGATCTTTGGAGTCAGTACCTCACTTGGGATTATTTCGGACGGAGGCACTTCGGCGGTGTACATACTACCCTGCAGCCCCTCACTCTCGCACCATTCCGCGATATAATCCAGTATTTCTCCAAACTCGCTTTTCCCTTCCACATCATCCACCGTCGGGTAAAAGTAACCGCTGAGATACAATTTTCCTTCAACCATGAGCATGTCGCTGATACAGTAATCATAATCATTTTCCCTGTACAATAGGCAATCTATGAGATTCCCCTCGGGATCGAAACGGCCCAGGAGCGAGCCTTCCTCATATCTTTCCGGATCACGAAGACTCAGAAGAAAACCCTCCGGCGAAGGCAGGCCGTTTTGGACGTTAAACCTGTTTAGATCGAACATGGTGGTGCCGAGCTCGTTGCCGTTCGGATCGAAACGGTTGCAGAAAAAGTGCTGAGTGGGCCCCCGCAGCTTGGAGCACATTCCGAACACCGCCCAGGTGCCGTCTCCTCCGCTCACAACCATATGTGCCTGTTCAATGCTATATCCGAGATCCAGCTTCTTCTGCCATTTCACATGACCGTCATGGTCCATGAT
>JAGACB010000208.1 GCA_017614345.1 Lachnospiraceae bacterium | reverse complement strand
CGGATCAGGGCATCCTCTACACGAAGATCCCGGAGGGCGATGATACCCGAAACGGCACCTCACGGGTTGAATTTCACCTGTACGATATCGAAAACAAAGAAGACCATTATCTGACCACCGTGGATGACTGGTTTTATACTGCGTCCTACGAGGCGGTGGAAAAGGATGATCACCTCTACATTGGTGTGTCCACCGGGGATTATGTGGAGCGGATGAACCGCACTCTGACCCTTTACGACATTGACCTGGAAAACTACGAGATGAATCCCCTGCTGGTGGTGGAGGGCGGGATCCCTTATGATTCCTACACCATTGCCGGCGACAAGCTGTACCTGGCGGAGCTTCTGGACACCGGCAAGTCGGACCTGATCACCATTGACCTGAAAAACAAGCCGGACAAGCCCATTTACCATGCTTACAGCGAGGCCGATGTCTTTGTGAACGGCTCTGTTCGCCGGATCATTTCCGACGACGAATACGTCTACATGCTGATCCTTTCCTGGGAAAATGAAAAATACTACCTGACCCTGGACACCTATGATCACGATCTGAAGCGTTTAAAGACCGTGGACATCACGAGTACCTGCCTTTCCTCGTTCAATGAAAATAATCCTGACAGCGGTGATGCACAGAATGAACGCATGCAGTTTGTGGGCGCATTTGCCATCAAGGATCAGATGTTCTTTTACAAGAACTTCAGCGTAACCACCTTTCTGGGTCTTTTCAAGGACAACCGGCTTGAACGCTTTCAGGGAACCGACGACCTGATCGAAATGGTTTCCACCCCCTACGCTGATACGGATCTGATGCTTCTTCGGATCTACGGGGACGATTCCACGGAACGGACAGAACGCAACCTGTTCTACCGTTTCAGCCCTGCGGATCACTCCATCCAGACCGCCGACTTCTACGCCGACAACGTCCTCTACACCTTCCGCTGCGCCTTTCAAAACAGCAGGGGCAAGCTCCTTCTTGACATGGGCTACCAGGCCGAGGACGGCGAAGTCCTTCCCGACCGCCTCTACTACCTGGACATTAACGACCTCCACTTCGAGTAATGTGTAAATGGGGACGGTTCCAAAAAACACATATTGCAGAGAAAGCCTCCGATTTTTGCACGGAATGCAAAAATCGGAGGCTTTCTCTGTAAGAATTGTGACAGTGAGAACCGTCCCTTCTGTCACGCTGAGAGTTTGGCGTCGCTGTCATTTTTCAGCTTTTTAGCTGCAAGAAAGCCTGCCAGGAAGCATACGAACAGAGATCCGATCCCTACGAAGCGGATATTTGAAAGGATAACTCCGGAGCCGATCAGCAGCGTGGAAGCTGCGATTCCGATCCATGTAACTGCCTTAGTTACCATTGCACCTGTGATCACCATGTTCTTGTTTGTGTTGTTTGTGTTCTTCATAATTGAATTCCTCCTTTGATTTCAGTGATCTGTCGCTGTGTTTTTTCTTGATGAGCTGATGATACCTCAGACATGGCCCTCGCGGACAAAAACCGTTGCGAATGGTTCAAAAGTTGTTGTGAACTGTCATAAGGCAGGGTGTCAGCATTGACACAATATAGCTACTGTAGTAAAACTATAGATAAATAAACCACCTTTTCGATTCGAAAGGAGGAACGATATGAAGAAGAAAATCAGGAAAATGACATGGCTCATCAGTGCCGTGGCTCTGGTCGCCGGCAGTATGATCATGACCGGCTGTACTCCGAAGACGCCGACTCCGGCGCCGGAGACGGATGCTGTCGTTGAAGCCGGCTATCTGATCGAGTTCAGTTATCATCCCGGCTACAGCGATATGGACGGCGGCTATCATTCGGAAAAGCTGCAGAAAAATGAAAACGGAGACTGGGTGATCACTGCCTATGACAGGAACAATTTTGAGGAGCCTGAGATCGTAACGATCTATGCGGTTTCCGAGGAAAATGTCAAAGAGTTTGAGACCTTTGTGAAGGAAAAGAATGTTCTTGCCCTGAAGGATCGCAGCGAGAGTGACCTGTTCGTTACGGACTACCGCCCCTGGGGCTACAGCTTTATTTTCAACAACGCCTCTGTTGGAGGAGAGAAGAGAGTGGATTACAGCTTCTCCCAGTATCAGAATTACTCCGATCGGGATATGGAGCTTATGAAGGCCCTGGATGACAAGTTCGATGCCATGCACGGTGAGATCCTTTCTCAAGGACCTGTGGAGGAGTATACTGAACCTGAGGAGGAAAGTTCCGAACCCAAGGAGGAAAGTTCTGAACCTGAGGAGTTATCATCTGAAGAGTCGGTGGAAAATGAATCCTCTGACGATCCTTCAGAAAGTGAATCCTCCGCCCCGGAATCCGAAACCGGCTCCGAGAACACTCCTTCCAAGCGTTTTGTCTACAACGACGAGGACTATAAAAAAGCAGTTCAGATGCTGGCAAAGTTAGAGTATAAAACCTGCACAACCAAAGAGGTTGCAGAGCTTTTGGGCGATCCGGATCACAGATTTGAGCGGAAGGAGAAAAACCTTGCGGATTACACCTTTACCACCCTCATCTGGCAGGTGACGGACGAGTACCGTATCTACGCCTACTTCCTTTCCGACGGGGAAAATGAAAGACTCACCAACGCCTGGATCACTTACGACAACGGTTCCTTTAACTGGACCGGGATTCCCGAGCCCTGGACCTTATCCGATTTTCTATTCGGAGGAGATGGTGCTGATGGCTCACAGAAACAGCAAAACCCCGATGCACCAACTGAAAATGATGAACAAACAAAGCCTGATGCTGAGCAGGAAAAGGATCCTGCCGCTTCCGACACTGACATCGACCCGAAGGAAGCATTTGCCCGCCTGAAGGCGGAAGCGGAGCAGGGAAAGATCACGGAGCTCCTCTGTGACGAGGTGACCGATATCCTTGGGCAAAACTATCAATATTACAGGGAGTATGAAGAATTGTACCTCTGGAATTACGAGGAGTATCAGATCATCGGCCTGACCGCCCTGCGTGTAAAGGATACCGAGAACGAGAATTCCTTCGCCTGTCAGGACAGATTTGCCTTTACTCTGGTGGAAAAGCGTGACCGGGATGTGCTGAAGGAGATCCTTGAACCCATGCAGGATCTTACGGACCTGACCAATTCCGGGCAGATGCGAAAGACCTTCGGGGAGCCTGCATTCACCTACAGCAGCGATTTCGAGGTCTGGTTCATCGGCGATTATCAGGTCTTCTATGCACCCATTACCATTAATTCCCGCGAGCAGGTTCATATCACCATTGCGGCTCCGCAAACAGCTCCGGATGTCAATCTGCACATCACCATCCCGGACCTGATAAAGGATTCCGACTACGGTACCGAGATCCCGCTTTGATTTCCATCTTGACATTTAAAGGACTTTTCTTATATAATATGTCAGTTAAAACAGGAAAGGTCGAAAGCAGGAAAATGCTTTTGCCGACCGGGAAAGTCCCGTTAACACGGACATTTCCCCGGATTTCTCAGTAACAGGAGGTTACTTCAAAATGGAAAAGAAAAAGCAGCAGATCACCCGAAGCGGTTTAAGAGACCTCGAAGAGGAACTCAGACGTCACGAAAACGAAGACCGTGAAGAGATCAATCAGGCCATCAAGGAAGCAAAGGCACAGGGTGACCTTTCAGAGAACGCAGAATACGAAGCTGCAAGAGAAGCTCAGCGTAAGAACGAGGAGCGTATCGCAGAGCTGACTGAGATCCTGCACAACATCGAAGTGGTTGATGATGAAGATTTCGGCGTTGACGAGGTCAGCCTCGGCAAGAAGGTCGTTGTTTCATACACCAAGGATGGTTCCAAGACCAAAGAAAAGCGTACCTTCTACATTGTAGGTACCCAGGAAGCTGATTCCAGAAACGGCAAGATCAGTAACGAAAGCCCTGTCGGCTCCGCACTTCTGAAGAAGAAAAAGGGCGACAGCGTAGTTGTTGAACTTCCCAACGGAAAGAGCATCAAGTACAAGATCGTATCGATCGAGTCAGAGGAGTAAGTTGCACAAGTGTGCGGCAAACTATTCCTTATTCTTTTAAATACAGATAAATGGAGCGAATACAATGCCACAGAACGAAAACGAGAACCGTCAGAATCAAAAGCCCGAACCGGACATGAACCAGCTGAAGAAGGTCCGCATGGAGAAGCTGAGCGCTCTGATCGAAGAGGGCAAGAATCCCTTTGAGATCACCAAGTACGATGTAACGGACCACACCGCACCCATCAAGGAGCAGTTTGAATCCTATGAAGGCAAGCATGTGACCATTGCAGGCCGTATGATGGCCAAGCGTGTCATGGGTAAGGCTTCATTTGCCAACGTTCAGGACAAGTCCGGCAACATCCAGATCTACGTTGCAAGAGACAGCCTGGGCGAGGATCCCTACAAGGATTTCAAGAAAATGGACATCGGCGATATCGTGGGCGTAAAGGGCTTTGTGTTCCGCACCCAGATGGGCGAGATCTCCATCCATGCCGAGGAGGTAACCCTCCTTTCCAAGAACATGGTTCCGTTGCCTGAGAAGTTCCACGGTCTGACCAACACGGACATCCGTTACCGTCAGCGTTATGTGGACCTGATCATGAACGAGGACGTAAAGGACACATTTATCAAGCGTTCCAAGGTCCTTTCCGTGATCCGTCGTACTTTGGACGACCAGGGCTTCATGGAGGTTGAGACTCCCATGCTGGTGGCAAATGCCGGTGGCGCAGCTGCACGTCCCTTCGAGACTCACTTTAACGCACTCGACGAGGACTTAAAGCTTCGCATTTCCCTGGAGCTTTACTTAAAGCGTCTGATCGTAGGCGGTATGGAGCGTGTTTATGAGATCGGGCGTGTTTTCCGCAATGAAGGCATCGATACGAAGCACAATCCGGAATTTACCCTGATGGAACTTTATCAGGCCTATACCGATTACTACGGTATGATGGAGCTGACGGAAACCAT
>JAGACB010000207.1 GCA_017614345.1 Lachnospiraceae bacterium | reverse complement strand
GCCCCATAATGCACATCAAATCAAATCCATTTTCTTTTCCTGCTTTCATCATGTATTCCATCCGGTAGATGAAACGACGATAAAAGTCAATAACCAAATCTGCTTCTGTATCATCTTCTGTAGGCCGGTTATTGTTATATTCTTTGATTTGCTCATCGGTGAGGCCGTTTGCATAGATCAGCTGATGTGTTGCAGTGCCTCTTTTGATTTTCAGCTCTGCAGTATATTCGTTTTCCCTTCCGGTGGCCAAGGCTTCCATCGTATCTTTCATATCTGACAGCATGTGCTCTATAGCATCATATGTATAGAAGTTTTCTGTCAGATACCATTCGAAGCCAGTGATGTAATCAATATGCTCGATACCATCATCATCCGTCCAGCGATCATGTATCCTGCACTTATTTGCTTTTAGGTCAGCGTCAAAATACTTATAGAGGAAAGGCGTAAGATATTGGGCAACGTCATCTTCCTCTACCGAAATCTCGGCGCTTCTCATTTCAGCTACATTATCAACCGCATAAGTGTTTGAATAATCAATCACCCTGACCGGCATGAACCAGAAATAAGAGGAACTGTCGTGCCCGTCAACAATACCAATTTCTCTTCTGAAAATATCCCTGCCGAGGATCTCAAAACTCAAATCCTTAATCCGGTTGAGTACGTGATCCTTATCCTGTTGGAGCTCGAGAGCATTATCAAGCAATTCTCTTATTCTCAGATAAGATTTATAGCAGACAACCGATTCCAGCAAAATAGAATGAATAGCGCGATAGATCACATTATCGGACATATAACCCGGATAGTCTTCTTCAAGCAGATGCATCATATCCACGATGTACAGTTGGCTCGGATAAAGCAATCTTAAAATGTCAGTAACCTTTTCCGGGAATTTACCTCCCATTGCATCAGACAGCTCTTTTTTACTGACATCCGGATAATTGCCGACTGTGATCATATCATTCCCGGCGTTTTTATGCCTTTCCCAGTGTTCGTACCGGGGTTGATAGTAATAATACAGATATCCTCTTTGGGTAATAAGGATAACATTCTCTTCAGGGAACTTTACGGCCTCAAAATCACCAAACAATTTCATCCGGTTCACCTCCTTATCAGGCTTGGCCCACCATTGTGGATTACAGTCGTGGATCTACTGGTTCGCTCTCCATGGCCAGTACACCGAATGCACATTCATGGACCTTATACAGCGGATCCTTCCGGATAAACCGCTCCAGGGATTCCATGCCAAGAGAGAATTCTTTCAGAGCCAACATCCGTTTCCGGTTCAGCCCGCGCTTTTTCAGCCGCTGCAGATGATCCGGCTCCAGATATTCCGCACCATAAATGATCCGGAGATACTCGCTGCCTCGGCACTTGACCGCAGGCTGCAGCAGGGTCCCGTTTTGTTTGGCGATGTAGGTTTCAGGCTTGACAACCATGCCTTCTCCGCCGGTCCTGGTCAGATCCAGCCACCACTGTATGCCGGACTGCACGCTTGCCTCATCTTCGGTATTGATGCAGATATACGGGGTCTCCATGTAAACAGGATCAATACCAGTGATATACTTTTTGATCGTTTCCATATGCCATACGTGTTTTTCTCCGGAGAAGACATTCCCCTCCGTAGCCAGGATATGGAACGGTGCGATCCGGAAATCATCAATAGATTTCACGGTCCAGCAGTATTCCCTGTATGCATCGATATACTTCTCGATATCTTCCTGCTTAGCTTTAAAGCGAGTCAGGAGTTCCTTGGGATCAACGTTCTGACCGGAGGTGGTATCTCCCACGTCAAAGAACAGATTCCTCCGTGTGCAGGCCTGTTCCAGGGCATTGACAACCGCTTTCAGGCTACCGCGTCCGGAATTACCTGTGGCTGCGTACTGTGTCCGGAGCAGTCCCTGGGCTTTCTCATTCCAAGGCATGAGTTCCGTGTCCAGGCAGACCCAGTCAGTTTCGAAATCCTTCCAGAAACCTGTCTGCGTCAGTACTTTGTCCAACCGGTCAAGCAATGCGGTTTCCGTTTCAGTATTGTCGAAGAACCGCCGCCCGGTCCGAGAGTAGATAATTCCCCTGGAGCCATCTGTCACACCGAAGCGTCTCTGAGCCGAATCTGTATCCTTGCAAAGAATGATAACTGCCCGGGAGCCCATGTGTTTCTTTTCACAGACAACATTGGGAATACCCTTGCTTCTGTAGTATTCAAACGCTTGCAGTGGATGTTCGAGGAAACCATCCATTTCACTGGTCTCACAGGGAGACATGGTGGGAGGCAGATAGATCAGCCAGTGGGGATCTGCCGCATACCGGGACATGATCTCCAGGGCTGCTGCCGCGTTCGAATCATTAATGTCAATGGAATGGTACAGGGATGTCTCGATATGCATCTTCTTATTGAAATCCCCTACCGTCAGCATGTCGCCCATGTTCTGATCGATGGAAGTCTCTTCCTCCAGAGGCTTCACCGGCTCATAATACTGCTTCAGTGCATCCACATCCACGATCTCTCTTTCCGGATAACGAAAGGCACTCAGTTTTCCGCCATATACACATCCGGTATCAATACAAAAAGTATTATTCACATTCTTGACTTCCTTGGAAGCCACATGCCCATAGACCACCGTACCCTTTCCACGATAATCATTTGCCCACTCCAAACGGACCGGCAGTCCGTAAGAATCCATTTCTCCCGTGGTCTCTCCGTAGAGACAGAACTCTCTGACTCTTCCGGACGCACGACCGATATAATCTTCCTTAAGACCCGCATGGGCGATCACAAGCTTTCCATTGTCAAATACATAATGACTGACCAGACTATCAATAAAGGCAGCCACTTCTTCCTTGAAAGCCTCGCCCCTCTCTTCCAATTCTTCAATGGTCTTGTCGATCCCATGGGTCTTAGAGATCTTCTTTCCCTGCAGATACTTCAAAAGCTTTACATCATGATTTCCAGGAACTGCTACCGCACTTCCTGCTTGAACCATATCCATAACGATCCGGAGTACATCCGCATTTCGATCGCCCCTGTCACAAAAATCTCCAAGGTAAGCTACCCGCCTTCCTTCAGGGTGCTTATAAATTCCATCCTGCTTTACATATCCAAGCTTGTCCAATAAAAGTTCCAGCTCATCACAGCATCCGTGAATATCCCCAATGATATCAAAAGGTCCCTGCTCCTCTCTCCTGTCATTCCAAAGCTTCTTTCGAAGGATCTGAACCCGCT
>JAGACB010000206.1 GCA_017614345.1 Lachnospiraceae bacterium | reverse complement strand
GCTGCAAAGATACTTGCGGAGATATCCTCCTTCCGGGCACCCTGATTCAAAAGGGGCTGGATATCCGTCTTGGCAAACACGCCGCAGCGGGAAGCAATGGAGTAGATCTTTTCATGCTTTGTCGCAAGCTCATTCATCTCATCAGCCGTCACCTGCATGAGGCTGGCCATCTGGTCTGCAAAGGCACCGGTTCCTCCGGCGCAGGTTCCGTTCATCCGGACCTCCAGATTGCCCTTCAAGAAGAGGATCTTCGCATCCTCTCCGCCCAGCTCGATGACGCAGTCTGTATCCGGCAGACGGTGGGAGATGGCAACCTTTGTGGCATAAACCTCCTGCACAAAGGGCACACCGATACGCTCGGCAAGCCCCATGCCCGCCGAGCCCGAGAATGCACAGACCACAGGTTCTGTAATATTCAGTTCTTCGATCAGGCGGCGAAGTACCTCCTGAGTCTTTTCGGTGATCATTGCAAAATGACGTTCATAGCTTTTATGCAGGATACTTCCGTCATCTGCCAGCACCACCGACTTGATGGTGGTGGATCCGATATCGATACCGATCTTCACGATATGTCACATTCCTTTAAGTTATTGTTACGTTATTTCTCCTTTTCCATTCGGAAAGGGCCCCGGCCTTTACCGGGATCATTTTCCTCAGATCTTCTTTAAGAAAGAAAGATACCTCAGATTGATCTTGGACCATTTGAAGCCCAGCTTCTTCAGCTCATTGACCGTATAGTCGTTGTTGATCCGGATGTTCTTGGAGTTGCTTGCAATGGTGGAGTAGAAGGAGAGTACGGCGATCTCCGTATCCTCGATCATTTCCCTCATGTTGCGTTCCACAACGTCCTTCGGCACCTTCTTCACATGAACCAGGAACTTGTTGCAGAGGTTCCGGATGTAGAAGAGATCCGGGTTGTACAGGTTGTAGATGTTGTTGACCCGGTCGTGGAACGCAAGACGCACAAAGGCATCCGCACATTCATCCACGGGGGTGAAATCGATGGGATATTCATCCATCTCCGCACTGTACATCTTCAGCTTCAGAAGACCCTTTACGCGGTTTAAGAAACCGTTGTCACGGGCATTTTTCTGGAATTTACCGTCGGAGAAGCGCCAGGTCAGATTTCCGATCCGGAAAATGTTGGCCTTCAGCCCCTGTTCTCTGGCCTGGAGCACCCGCTCCTCAGCCACGTACTTGGAGTGGATGTACACGTTCTGGGTGTACTCCTGACCGATGTCCAAGTTAAACTCATCGAACACCTTCTCCGGATGGGTCTGGTGAACGGTTCCTGCGCCGTGGACGCTGGCGGTGGAGGTGTACTGCAGAACGGCATTGGCATCCTTGCAGAAGTCGATGACATACTGGGTACCCCGGACGTTGATGCGCTCGAGATCCTCGTAATTGCCGGCGTGACGGACATTTGCCGCGGTATGGATCACCATATCCACGCGATTGCACATGTTCTTATACAGACGGTCCGACAGACCGAAGTGACGGCGTTCGATATCGCCCTTCACCACCTTGTAGCGGAAGGACTGGTATTCTTTGGGGAAATAGTATTTCAGGGTGGGACGGAGTTTGGACTCGTCACGCACCAGACATACTACGTTGATGTTGCGTTTATTCAGTTCCCTGAGGATGTGGGAGCCCAAAAAGCCTGTGGCACCTGTAAGGAGCACGTACTGAGGCTTCACATTGTACTGCAGGTTGGAATTGCGGCGGATCAGGGCATTGACATCAATGTGGCTTTCCTCGGATTCCTTCTTCTTTCCGTTGGAGGAAAGAGCACCTGCCAGCTGTTCAATGGTGGGATTCTCATAGATATCCTGTACGGACAGACCGGTCTCAGCCGCAACAATGCAGGCACTTAAGCTGTCTCCGCCGAGAGCGAAGAAATCGTCCCGGATACCGATCTTACGGCGGGAGAGCGCCCGTTCGAAGGAGTCGGCCAGGAGCTTTTGTGCTGCAGTCACAGGCGGTGCGTAATCGGTGGTGTCCTCCTGACGGTTCTCCGCCAGCCACTTCATGACTTCCTTACGCTTGATCTTTAACGTGGTGGTCTTCGGGAACTCCTGATGCATGAACCGAACTGCGGTGATGCGCTTGTAGGAAGGGAGATCCTCGTTCAGGGCACGAATGCTCTTCTTGATCTCGTAGGTCTCCTGATTGTCCCGGGGATTCTCCGGGTAAATGAGCACGTTGATCCGTCCGTCTTCTGCATAGACCATGCATTCCTTGACATGGTCGATCTGATTTACCTGATCCTCCAACTCCTCGGGATAGACGTTCTTTCCGTTATCCAGGATAATGAGGTTCTTGGAACGGCCCGTGATGTACAGATAGCCGTCCTGGTCTAAGTACCCCAGGTCTCCGGTGTGGAACCATCCGTCCCTCACGGCTTCATCCGTAGCTTCCTGATTCTTATAGTAACCCTGCATCACGCCGTCGCCGCGGACTAAGATCTCGCCTTCGGAGATCTTGACCTTCATGTAGGATACGACCTGGCCTACAGAGCCGGGACGATTGTGATAAGGATAGTTGGCTGCCACGATGGGAGCGCACTCCGTCAGACCGTAGCCCTGGAACACGTTGATACCGAATTCCTCAAACAGGTTTACGATCTCGGGTCTTAAGGCTGCTCCGCCTACCACAATGCTCCTTAAGTTCCCTCCGAAGCGCTCCAACAGGCTCTTAAACAGCTTTCTTCTTGCATCGATATGAACCGCCTGCAGCATGTGGTCCAGCTGCTTGGCCCGGCGCACCTTCTTGCGGTTCTTTCCGTGTTCGGTGGCATCTACCACCTTTTTGTAAAATGCTTCCGCAATGGCCGGAACGATGAGGATCACGGCAGGCTTGAATTCCTGCATGTTTGTGACGATATTTTCCAGTTTGTCATTAATGCAGATGGTGGCACCTGAGATCATAACGCCTAAGTTGTCGACGGTGAGCTCAAAGGTGTGATGGATGGGCAGCACGCTGAGGACCACGGGATCCCCGTCAACGCCCTGGGTATAATCCATGCGGCCGATCTCCATGATATTTGCCACGATATTACGCTGGGTAATGCAGACGCCCTTACTGTGGCCGGTGGTACCGGAGGTGAAGAGGATCTCGCAGCAGGCGTCGGGATCGGGCGCCGGAATGGAAGCGGGCTCTGTCCGCATGATGCTGCGGTACTCGCTGCCGGTGAAGCTGAAGACTTCCTGAACGCGGTTCTTCGCATCCCGGATATCCCGCATCAGGATCTCAAACTCTTCATCCACAAAGACGTAGTCAATGTCGCCCATGACCATCAGGTTCAGGATGTCTTCCTTCGGAAGAAGCCGGTCGATGGGCACTGCGATATTCGAAGAAATGCACACAGCAAGAAACGTCGTGACCCACTCGTAGCTGGTGCCGCCGAGGATCGCGATGTGCTTGTTCTTCCAGCCCTTGCGGATCATCCACGTAGCAAGGACTTCAATATCATGTTCAAATTGCTTATATGTTCTGGACATGGTCTGTCCGCCCCGCTTAAAGCGGTACACATCCCGGTCACCGTATTCCTTTGTGACCGCCCGGACAAAGTCCAATAGATTCTTCAGTTGGGTCTGCATATTATTTCGATCCTTCCATGGTCCGTATAGGCATTACAGTATATTATACCAAAGGGGGCCGTTTGAGTAAAGGAGAATTTACCTCCTCTGTGGGAGCTTCCGCCGTGAAAACCGCCTCTGGCCATGAACTTATCTCCTTTACTTAATGATCAACGAAGTGCCGCAGGAAGAACATACCGTTTCGTTCGCACCTCTGGGTGCGGCACAGTTCGGGCAGTTCCTGTAATAAGTGTGGCTCAGGAATTCCAGCTTGTCGTCCAGTTCCTTCTGACGCTCCGCATTCTTCTGAGCTATTTCTCCGGAGATCTTTTCTTCCACCTTCGGATAGTAGTAACGCTTATACACCAGGCCGCCTATGAGATACAGTGCAAACAGCACCATAAAGATGCATGGCGTGAAGTAGATCAGGTAGTCGAAGAAATGAAAGGCAAAGCCATCCAGACCGGAATTCTCAATGATCGGAACCACCAGCTCGTAGAAGAAGTTGGTCACGAACAGAACAATATTTATGACCAGGCCCACCAGGCCGATGGGAAGGGAGTATTGAAAAAATTTCTTCAGTTTCATCTTTGATCTCCTTTTCCCTCCCGGGACCATTTGCCTGAGGAACCTCAAGGCAAATGGCTCAGCGGGATTTATTTCCGTTCAAACGATGGATCCCTTTTCCGCTTGTAACTGTCAGTACCTCCAGAGGAGAACCGCAGTAAGCGCAGGATATTACTTTTGTGGATGCTACTGCACCACAGTTCGGACAAATATCATAATACCATTTTTCTGCCTGGATAGCACCGATTTTTTGCTCTGTTTTCTCAATTCTTTTTTCTGCAGGGCATTCGTTCACGATCCTTACTGCACACCGGTACAGAAGATTGTCCCGGAGCATGTTCAGACCGAAGCATGCCAGAGCGGAGATGAGCGAGAGCAGTGAAGGTGCATAGAAGACCAGTTCATCCACGAACTTGAAGGTCCAGTCCGGCATATCTGCATTCTCAAAGAAAGGGATCACCGTTTCATAGAAGAGAAATGTTGCCAGGAGGCCCGTAATTCCGGGGATCAGCCAGATAAATGAATTCATCCAGATGATACGGGGAGTGGACTTCAGGGTTTCCTGAATGATCTCTCCGGTTCTGTTATCATCGTTCAGGCAGATCTGATATGCCTTCTTGTCTGTTGAAACCCAGGTTCTTTCGTAGGAATCCTTCGTCACCGGCAGGTCCTTGTAGTTCCAGATATATCCGGATACTGCATAGGACGGATAACGGAAGAGTCGGCTTACACAGGCTGTTCTTCCCCATGATGTTACCAGGGTGTAAGCGAACAGGATGGTACTTACAATATAAATTGCCAGATTCACGAAGTTCAGTCCCGGGATCGCATTCTCGTAAATACCGATCAGCAGAAGCAACGTTAACGGGATCCCCGCCCGAATGCCGATGTAAATGAGCATTCCCTTTGCATTTTCCGGATCATCTCCGTAATCTCCGTGGTATGTCCCGCCGATGTGTCCGTGACCGCCACGATACCCTCCGCCGAAACCACCATGAAAACCACCGCCGTGGAATCCGCCGCTGTGATGTCCTCCGGAATGATGTCCACCGCCATGAAAACCGCCTCTTGCCATAAGCCTCCTCCTTTCCGCTTACGAAAAGCAAATATATGCAGATGACAGAGGGACGGTTCCGCTCCGGTTAAAGAACGGCAACCGAGTCATCTCCTCTGTCATCATATCATTGATCAGAATTCCGGTTCTGCCAGATGATGGCAGTTGTCGGGTTCTTCCCCGAGAAACAGGATCGCCTCCAGGGACGATCTGCAGTAGGGACAGGTCACTGCAGTGTCGGGAGCAACCGCACCGCAGTTCGGACAGAAATCATGATACCATTTTTTCTTCATGATGCGATCGATGCCTGTTTCTGACAGGATCCTTTGTTCTTCTGCCTGACCGTCCATGACGATCCTTTTTGCACAGTGATACAGAAGCCGGTCGCGGATCGTGGCGCAGGCCAGACAGAGGATCGCGGAAAGAAGCGTAATGAGTGACGGGAAAAGAAACACAGTCACATCAATGAACGCAAAAGCAATGTCTGTCATGATCGCATTTTCGAAAACCGGAATGACCAGTTCATAGAAGAAAAATGTCAGGACCAGTCCCAGTGCTCCCAGGATCAGCCAGAGAAACTTATTTACCCAGATGATCCGGGGAGCTCTTCTCATGGCAGCCCAGACGATCTCTGCATTTTTTGTTCTCTCGCCTAAGGAGATATAGTAATGATTTTTGCCTTTTTCATACCAGGTATCTCCGAACATGATCCTTTTTTTTGGATACTCCTTGAAATGCCAAACACATCCGTCAACCTCATAAGGCGGATTGTGAAACAGCTTTTTTGCTGCATCGGTCCTTCCGGTGAGATCACCGAATGCGCAGAAATAAAGGATCTCGCTGATCAAAAAGATCGGCAGATTGACCATGGTCATCCCGGGAACACGTCCGATGGATACTCCTACGATCAAAGCAAGATTCAGAAGGAGTACATAGCCGATGGTATACTCAATGGGAGATACCCTGCTGCCGTCTGAATGTCCGCCTCTGACATAATCGCCGAAACCGCCCAGGCTGCCGAATCCGCCACCGGACCCACCGCCGAAACCTCCGCCGCTGTGGAACCCACCGCTGTGGGTGCTGCCGCCATGAAAACCACCTCTTGCCATAAGCCTCCTCCTTTCCGCGTATGAGTGGTGAAGAGATGACAATGTTGCAGGTCGCAGATCTGCAACCGATCCGTCTCCGGTGTTGCAGGTCTACGACCTGCAACCAGGTCATCCGTTCTCTCATCCGCTTCTTTTTTGATTTCGGTCATTATATCAAAAAGTTACTGAGAATTGATTAACGAAATTTTACCGATATCTTAAATCGGAAAAGAAAAGAAGGCGGCTTTCGCAAAACGAAGCCGCCCGTGTGTTTTTCTGCAATACGTACTGTTTTACATCGGAGAATCAGTACATTCCGTTCATATTGTCTTCTGCAACCGGAACCGCCTTGGGTCCGCTGAAATGATACGCGATCAGAAGAACGGCGGCGATCAGGAGAAAGATAAATGCCAGTCCTATGGCTCCTCCGCCTACTGCAAGGAAAATGTTTCCGAGCCGGATGGCACTTGCAACTGCCTGGGCTCCCTGCTGCTGAACACCGTTTACCGTGATATGAACAGAGTTCGGAAATGCGCGGAACACAAATCCGATGATCAGAAAGGTTACGGAAATAACTCCCGGAGGAAACGCAAAAAATCCGGAAATGATACCCGCGATCAAGAAAACAACATTTTTCTTCATAATTATCCATTACCCCCGAATTAACTTGGATTTGATCCGATCAGCCCGGATCATTATGTAACACATGATATCACAAGAAGACATTCTTTTCAAGATATCTCCAAAATACCATTCGCAACAGATTTGTTACCGTTCGGAACAGTTTACGCTTCCTGTAATGAAAAACTGATATGATCAAGACACAGAAAGGTTGTAGATCTTTGATCTGCAACTATTACAACTATTACAAAACTGTAAGGTACCTGAAAGGTAACTCGATGGCAGGCCCGGGCGCGATATGGTATCTTAAGATCACAGGAAGGGAAAACAAAACCCGAAAAGGAGGACATGACAATGAACGAGACAATGAGAAGAAAGACAATGAACATCCCTATGGCACACGAGCTTTACAGCCGTTCCTACTGCAAGGAACTCGCAAAGGAGATTGCAAGAGAAGACAAGATCAGCGGCATGACCTTAAGCCAACTGTCCTGCGAGATCTTCGCACATGCTTATGTTTATTACAACTTCCGTTTTGTTCCCGGCTTCCTTCGCGGGGTAAAGCTTTTCAAGTCCGTATATCGCAGCGTATCCGACGGAGTAGATCTTGAGGACAATGGCGACAAGCTGTACAGAAGGATCGCATACAGACTGATCTGGATCCTTCCGGCATTCTGAAGAGACGAAAGAGTAAGTGCTAACAATCCCTGTTTCACAGTTATATGAAATGACAAATCGATTATAAGTTTCGGTGAACGGCCAAAAAAGTACGTTCACCGAAACTTATAATCGGATTTTTTTATGAGGTTCCCGGATGTTGACTCCTGTTGGCACTTATCATATAATCAAATTGACTATAGCTGTGCAAATATAATCAATCTGACTATATATGGAGGGATTTTATGAAGATTCGGGATATGCGCAAATTAACAGGTTTATCACAGTCAAGATTTGCAGAAAAATACTCCATTCCCCTTCCTACACTTCAGCATTGGGAAAGGGATTACACATCGCCTCCAAAATACTTCATCAATCTGCTTGAAAAAACAATTCTGTCGGAGTGTGAAGCTCCGGTGTATTACACTGGAAAGAATGGGGAAAAATATATATACAACGACACGTCAGGCAGTATTTCCGATATGCACGGCAACACGATACAGATCTCGGAAATAATTCGCCTTGTCAAGGTGGAAAACCTACCGCTGTATTTGTCAGATCTTTTTGAATCCGTCAACCATGCCAGGGAATTGTTTTTATTTGACTGTGAAGAAGATACAAGGAGTGATATCATATGGACAGACGAATAAACAGGTGGTTTCTGATGTATAAGGATCATATTGTTGCCGAAATGACATTGGACGATTTCGGTAACAATTCTCAGATCAGAAAAAACATGACAGAACGGGAACATATTTGCTATATCTGTATTGATTGAGGATTTAAGTTTATATTACACATCTTTATGTTTATGAACCGATCTTACCGGCAGGAGTGAAATCAATCCTGCCGGTTTCTACTGAACATGAGAGTTGATTATAAATTTCGGTGAACGGCCAAAAAAGTGCGTTCACCGAAAATTATAATCACATTTTTGTTGACCGGATGACTAATATTGATTATAATTAGCGGTGAACAGATAAAATAGTCCGTTCACCGCTAATTATAATTTATGTGGAGGCCGGGATCATGATCGTTGGAAGAGACAGAGAGATTAAAAAATTGAATGAGCTCTATAACAGCGGAGCTGCGGAACTTGTCGCTTTATATGGTCGCAGAAGGGTCGGAAAGACTTTTCTGATCGATGAGACCTTTGAAGGAAGGATCTGTTTTCGGCATTCCGGCTTATCTCCGATCGATGCGGATGCGCAGACGAATGAAAAGAGCCGAATAAAAGCCCAGCTCCGCCATTTTCACAGATCTCTTGTGAGTTTCGGACTGAAATCCGAGAAGGAACCACAATCCTGGCAGGATGCATTTTACATGCTGGAGGATCTGTTGATCGAAAAGTATGATGATAACAGCAGGATTCTTGTATTTATTGATGAGATCCAATGGCTTGATACTCCGAAGGCAAGTTTCATGACGGGGTTTGAGGCTTTTTGGAACGGTTGGGCATGCCATAAGAAAAATGTGATGGTGATCGTGTGCGGTAGTTCCAGTTCGTGGATCCTCGATAAGATCATCAATAATCACGGAGGCTTATACGGCAGAGTGACATATGAGATGAAACTTCGACCGTTTTCGTTAGGAGAATGTGAGCGTTTCTTTGAATCAATGGGGATCGAGATGTCAAGGTACGATGTGGTCCAGGCTTACATGATGGTTGGGGGGATCCCGTACTATCTGAAGTATTTTGAGAGGGGCTTAAGTTTACCCCAGAACATTGATGCAATCTTCTTTTCTCAAACGGCCCACTTGAGAGATGAGTTTAACAGGATGTTTTCTTCTTTGTTCAATAATGCGGATACGATGAAGAAACTGGTCAGGACCATAGGCAGTAAGCACCGGGGGCTGACCCGTGCGGAGATCACGGAAGCACTCGGAATCTCTGACAGCGGAGTGCTGTCCAAGCAACTGAATGCCTTGATCGCAGGTGACTTCGTGATCAAATACGCTTCATTTGGTGACAGCAAACGAAATGAACATTATAAACTGGTGGATCCGTTCTGCATCTTTTATCTGAACTTTATTGACGGTGGCAGAAAGGGAGCAAAGGTCAATTGGATCAATATAGAGGATTCACAAAAGGTTACGACTTGGAAAGGTTATGCCTTTGAAAATCTCTGCTGGAACCATGTGGATCAGATCCGAAATGCCCTTCAGATCGGAGGGGTATCCACTGTAGAATCTTTGTGGTCCAAAAGAGGAGATGAAACCGCAAAGGGAACTCAGATCGATCTGATCATCGAACGGAAAGACAATGTGGTCAATCTGTGCGAGATCAAGTTTTACAGTGATGAATTCGAAGTGGATAAGGATTATCATCTGATACTGGAGAGACGCAAGAAAATGCTGAGGGAAATGCTTCCGAAAAAGGCCACGATCCACATTACGCTGATCACTACCTATGGATTGAAGAAAAAAGGATATTTCGGTGATTTTGTTCAGGTTGTAACGATCGACCAACTGTTTTCCTGATTCTCTTTTACGGTTTTTAAAGATATGATCCAAAAACAGAAACGATTATAAGTTTCGGTGAGCAACCAAAAAAGTGCGTTCACCGAAACTTATAATCGTTTTTTGCTGTGATCATTCAGTTGAATACAGCCTGACAATGTATAATTATCTGTCTGCAGGAGAATGGTTTCTCTGAGACCCGGTATCCAAAGGGTTCAATTGCTCACGAATTCAGTACTGAATCCGTGATATTCGGAAGCAGAAGGTTTAAGAGGACCTCGAAGCGCCTCAGGTGGTCCCGGGTGCGGCCGGGCCACAGCGTTTCAATGGTGTCTAAGTTGTCATATTCCGTATGCATGATCTGGCCTCCCGGAACACGCTTATCGGCGGTCTGGTACCACTGAGGGATGTTATCCGGCTGGGTGTTGGAGTAAAGATTGGCCTCAAAGTAGACATAGGGCTTGCCGTTGGCGGCAAAATGGAACTGATCCGAGCCGTAGACCCTGGTCTTTTCGGGGATCTTGTCCGTGTCCGGATGGGTGGTCATGCCGAGGCCTTCCGCATCCGAGAGCTTCAGTGCAAGGGCTGCAAGTCCGTACTGGGAAATGGTTCCGTCCTCCTGAGGCATTCCGCCGTGGATGTAGAGGTTGTCGCCGGCAGCAATACTGTCGATATTGATCACGCCTGCAATGTTCTCGAAACCGCCATTTCCCATGAGCTCTCTGACGTGGTAGACAGAGCCCATCATTCCGGGCTCCTCGCTGCCGTAGAAGGCGAAGAGGAGAGTGTACTCCAGGGGATCCATGTTTTTGTAGTGCTCGGCCAGCTCTAAGAGAGCGGCTACGCCGGAACCGTTGTCATCGGTTCCCGTGGTGTCCACGCAGTCGTAGTGGGCACTGATCACAAGGATCTTCCCGGTCTTGCCGGGCTTGGTGCAGAAATAGTTGCGGCTGGTGCCGAGGACCGGATACTCCGTGGCCTGATCAAGGCCGATGGCATCGTCCGGATAATTATCCCAATTTTTGTCGATCAGCCGGAAGTCCTGACGCCGAACCTCATAGCCGAAGCTCTCCAGCTTTCCCTTGATCCATTCGCCGGCGGCCTTTTCCTGATCGCTGCCGCAGGTGCGGTAGGGGTAGTTGCCCACCAGCTCCTTTAAATAGCTGTAGGCCTTTGCTCCGTAGAGATCATAATCCGGGGAAATGGCGGGAAGCTCTGCGGGAGTCGGAGCTGCAATCTCGGTTTCAGACTCCGTCGGTTCCGGATCTGAAGTCTCCTCCGGTGTAGATGCAGGTTCCGGGGTGGGAGTGGGTGTTTCTGCGGGCTCCGTGGTCTGACCGCTCCTGGGATCTTCCGTCTGTGTCAAAGCGGAGGATTCTCCGGAGCCTCCGGTTTCTGAGCAGCCTTCCTGCAGGAGCAGGGCTCCGGCCAGCATGGTGAGCATAACACCTCTCGCAAACTGCCTGCGAACCCGGCGCATAAATATATCATTTTTCTTCATGTATCATTTTCCTTCTTTCCATATTGCCTGTACAGTGGTAAAATATATAAGATTCGGCGCTGTTATTCGCCGATCCCTGCACAGACAGTGTAAAAAACAACTACACAAAGAGTATATACTGTCAGTCACAAAAGTGCAACCGGGAGGAAATATGCAGAAAGAATTTTTGATGGGAAATGCGGCCATTGCCCTGGGCGCCATAGCTGCGGGAGTCAATGTAGTCGCAGGTTATCCGGGAACTCCGTCTACGGAGGTTCTGGAAACGGTGGCTGCCCACAGACCGGAGCAGGTCTATGTGGAGTGGTCCGTGAATGAGAAAGCCGCAATGGAGCTGGCTGCGGGTGCTTCCTATACGGGCGCCAATACGCTTGTGACCATGAAGCAGGTGGGCCTTAACGTGGCTTCGGACCCGCTGATGAGCCTTGCATATCTGGGCATTGAAGGCGGAATGGTAGTGATGGTGGCGGATGACCCCGGCCCCATTTCGTCCCAGACGGAGCAGGACACCAGACAGTTTTCGATCTTTTCGAAGCTCCCCTGCTTTGATCCCTCTTCCGTCCAGGAAGCCTATGAGATGATCCAGGAGGCATTTGCCACCTCGAGAAAATATAAGACGCCGGTGTTCTTCCGGCCTACTACCAGGATCTGCCACGCTTATTCCTCCGTGGAGGTAAAGGACCCTTCCGAATACCTGACCAATGAGCCTTCAGGCTTTGTGAAGGATTCGAGCCGCTGGGTTATTTTCCCCAGGCTGTCCCTGGCAAATCATAAGAAGATCGAGGAGCGCAACGAGCAGCTGACTGCCGTGTTCTCCGAGTACCGGAGAAATGCCTTTACTGAGGGCGCATCCGGTCTTCGGATCGGTGTGGCTGCCGGCGGTATCGGCTATGCTTATGCCATGGAGGCTCTCGCAACACTCCCTGAGGAGAAGCGTCCCTCTGTTCTGAAGGTGGCAACTCCATTTCCCTTCCCCGAGGAACTGGCGGTGAAGTTTTTGGAGAGCGTGGACCGCGTTCTGGTGGTGGAGGAACTGGATCCCGTCATCGAGCGTGCGCTCTTACTGATCACGGGAAAATATCATCTGAAGACCGAGATCCTCGGAAAAATGACTCACACCCTGCCCTACGCAGGAGAATATACGGCAGATCTGGTGAAGACTGCCATGGAGGGATTTGTCGGAGCTGCTGCAACCGGTGAAGCATCAGGGAATGCAGCTTCTGCAGGAGCGAGTGCATCTGTAGGAACGAGCGCATCCGCAGGAACGAGCGCAGCCCCCGAAGCTCTCGCCCTTCCCGTAAGACCCCCTGTTCTCTGTGCAGGCTGCCCTCACAGAGCATCCTTCTATGCGGTAAAGCAGGCCATGAAGGGAAAGAAGACCATTTTCTGCGGAGATATCGGCTGTTATACATTGGGGAATGCTGAACCTCTTGATATGTGCGATACCTGTCTTTGCATGGGCGCAGGCATCTCCATTGCCCAGGGTGTATGGCATGTGGAGCCGGATACCTACTGCTTTGCCTTTGTGGGTGATTCCACCTTCTTTGCATCTGCCATCACGGAGATCGTGAATGCGGTCTACAATCAGGCAAGCCTGACGGTGGTGATCCTGGATAATTCCACCACGGCCATGACCGGACATCAGCCTCATCCGGGTACCGGAAAGACCATGATGGGAGAGGTTGTGGCAAAGGTAAGTATCGAAGGTATCTTAAAGGGAATCGGCCTTGAGTTTGTGGAGACCGTGGATCCGCTGGATCAGAAGGCATCCGTGGATGTGATCAAAAGAGCAAGTGAAGCTCCCGGCGTGAAGGCAGTCATCTTCAAATCTCCCTGCGTGGCCATTGTAAAGAGCGGCGAGCCCTGCAACATTGATGCGGAGCGTTGCATCGGCTGTAAGAAATGTATCCGGGAGATCGGATGCCCTGCGATCTATACAGAGGGGAAAGAGGTAATGATCGACCGGTCCCTTTGCACCGGCTGCGGTCTCTGCACGGGACTTTGTCCGGTACAGGCTATTTCCCACGGAAAGGGAGGTGCAGCACTGTGACGGATATTCAGAACAAAATGATGGAAAATGCTCCTGCTGCGGCAGGGATCCAAAAGAATCTGGTGCTCTGCGGAGTGGGCGGTCAGGGAACCGTTCTGGCGTCCAAGCTGATCGCGGCAGCGGCCATGGAGAAGGGCCTGCAGGTCATGAGCGCCGAGACCATAGGAATGGCTCAGCGTGGCGGAAACGTGTTCAGTAACATCAGGATCGGAGAAGGGCTGTACGCACCTATGATCCGCAAGGGTGAAGCTGATCTGATCCTGGGCTTTGAGCCCGGGGAGACAGTCCGGATGCTTCCCTTCTTAAAGAAGGGCGGAGCAGTGGTCACCAACCTGAAGGCAGTGAAGCCCACCACAGCTTCCTTAAGCGGCTCCGACTACTGCGGAGAGCAGATGGTGGATTACTTAAAGCAGGTGATCCCGGAGGATAAACTCTATCTTGTAGATGGCGAGAAGCTTTGTGCGGAGCTGGGCTCCACAAGATGCTTAAACGTGGTGCTCCTGGGTGCAGCCGTTCGGACCGGAGAGATAGGCCTTACGGAAGAGGATGTGCTGGCGGCCATCAAAAGAATAGTTCCGGCTCGTTTCCTGGAGCTGAATGAGAAGGCATTTGCCGCTGCAAAGTGAAACAGAAAGATATCGTTGCCGGAGAAAGCAACGAAACAATCATACAAATAATAAGAAAGGAAGGATGATGCATCCGCAGGTTTAAGGCCCGTTTGCCTGAAGCGGCTGCATCATACGGGAACAAAAAAGCATGAGGATCAGTGAAGAACAGCTCGCTCTGGTCAACAACCGGATCGAGGCAATGGTAAAGGCCGGAAGCTTTTACGGAAAGAAACTGGAGGAAGCGGGGATCACCCGCGTGGAAACGGCAGAGGATTTCGAGAAGCTGCCCTTTTCCGAGAAAAATGACTTACGTGACGCCTATCCCCTGGGTCTGATGACCGCGCCGGAAGAGGAGATCGTCCGCATCCATTCTTCTTCGGGAACTACGGGAATTCCCGTTATTATCCCTTATACCGCAAAGGACGTGGATGACTGGGCAACCATGTTTGCACGTTGCTACGAAATGGCAGGGATCACCAAGAAGGATCGCATTCAGATCACTCCCGGATACGGTCTGTGGACTGCCGGCATCGGCTTCCAGCTTGGTGCGGAGAAGCTCGGCGCCATGGTTATCCCCATGGGTCCCGGTAACACGGAAAAGCAGCTGACCATGATGCAGGATCTGGAGAGCACCGTCATCTGTGCAACCTCCTCCTACGCACTGCTTCTGGGCGAGGAGATCGAGAAGAGAGGCATCAAGGATCGTGTGAAGTTAAAGAAGGGTGTGATCGGTTCCGAGCGCTGGGGCAAGACCATGCGTGAGAAGATCCACTCCATGCTGGGCATTGAGCTCTACGATATCTACGGCCTGACGGAGATCTACGGCCCCGGTATCGGTATCAACTGCCCCGAGAGCGAATATATGCACTACTGGGATGATTATCTCTATCTTGAGATCGTGGATCCGAAGACCGGCGAGGTGCTTCCGGACGGCGAATGGGGCGAGATCGTGATCACCACTCTGGTGAAGGAGGGTGCTCCTCTGATCCGTTACCGTACACACGACCTGTCCAGAATTATCCCTGAAAAATGTACCTGCGGCAGCTGCTTCCCGAGAATTGACGTGATCCGCGGCCGTACAGACGATATGATGAAGATCCACGGCGTAAATGTATTCCCGGCTCAGATCGAGGAAGCCCTTCGTGAATTCCCCGAGCTCTCCAGCGAGTACCAGATCCGCCTGTCCCACCTTGACGGCAAGGACACCATGCGTATCTACGTTGAGACCAACGGACATGTGGACTTCGAAGACATTGCCCGCCGTATTGCAGCCTCCGTTAAGAGCAAGATCGGCTTCACTCCCCTGGTTAAGGTCGTTGAGGAAGGCGTGCTTCCGAGAAGCGAGAAGAAGACCAAGAGAGTCATCGACGAGCGTTATGAGGATTCGGAAAAGTAAAGAATCAAAACAGTTATTCACGGAAGCTGCCGCATGATTTCTCAGTGCGGCAGCTCTCTCTTTTTTGGGGGTATCATTTTTTGGGAAGAAGTTCAAAGATCAGGGTGGACCTGGGGTCGGTTGACAGGTGTAGTGTTTTTTCTTCGGAAGAAAAGGTCAGAGTCTTCAGCATGCCGAGTACGTTCTGGCTGAGCCCCCGAAGCACCCGGTATCCCCGGATCAGATGGTTCTCATATTCGATCATCAGGAGGTAAGGCCCTTCTTTTTGAGCAAGGAGTTCTTGAACATTTAGTCTTGCCTGGACACCGCAACCGTCGTAGTTGTATTGATAGGTCGTATAGTCGTCATAATTAAAGACCTTGCTGTGTTTGGCGGTCAACTCCGGTGTGGCTGCGAAAACCGTATCAAGAGGAAGAATATCCCCCGTAATATCGTTCAGGAGGAAACAGTTCATTTTCTGATCCTGCGGATCGGTTATGTTGACCCTCGGGCAGTATAACCATCCTTCCAAAGTGAGGGTATCTCCCTCTGATTCGATCTTTTTGAGGAAGGTTGGGGGAGTAGGAAGGAGAAACTCATTTTTCGCACTGCGATCGGTAATGGAGAAGAATTCGTCCTTTACCTTCAGGATCGGTTCCCGGTTCTGATCCTGATTCAGGATCGGAACGTTGTGATAGTTTTTTTCTTTATAGACGGAAAGCCGGATCACTGCTTCATAGTTTTCTGCGATCAGGTATTGGTATCGCTGCCGATCATAGAGCGACAGAGGAATATCCTCGCAGAACACCTGATATTCGGTGATAAACTGCCGCCATTGTGAGAGAAACTTCACAGATCTTTCCGGAGAGAGACTATCCAGCTGACTGAAATAGACTCCGAGGGAGAATCGCAGGATCCTTTGCTTCGTCGTGCGCTGAACAGCCTCGTCAATTCCGTTTTCATTCATATAACGCATGATACGAGCCATAGAAGCGATGAAGGAGGTGATGGTCTCCTCGTCGATGATGTTTTGTGTGATCGATGGATCGCGGGAATCCCGAACCCGCCACAGATAGCCAATGCTGCGGTTTACGGCGATCTTTGCCGAAACGCAGTAAGCACGAAAGACAAAGAACATATCTTCATAGAAACAGTTCTCATCGAAGCGGAGCTGATACCGGTCGAGAAGTTCCCTTCGAAAGATTTTATCCGGTGCGATCGAGGAATAGATGAGCTCCGGATCGTCTCTAAGACTTGTGCAGGCGGTATGAATCCCGGAAAATGCAGCTCCGCTTAAGGGCGCAAAGGTATGCTTTCCGTTTTTGTAGCGACTGACATCACAGACACAGAGATCTGCTTCCTGATAAATGATGGAACTGAGCATGTTTCGGAACATATCAGGAAGGATCATGTCATCCGAATCCACAAAGCCGATGTACTTTCCGCGGGCAGAATTCACCCCGAGATTTTTTGCGATTCCCGGGCCCATGGAAGGCGTGGAAACGGTGAGGTGGACAAATCGGATCGGATAGGAACCTGCTTCTGTTGCATTTTGCTCTTTTGCATTATGCTCTGTTACGTTTTGTTCTGCTTCTTTTCGTTTCTGATCAATAAATGCCTCAACGAGATCATGACTTCCGTCTGTTGAGAGGTCGTCGATCAGGATCATTTCCGAAGGGATCCCGGAAAGGGCGGTATAGACGCTGGCCAAGCATTCGGGAAGATACTTTTCGGTATTGTAATAGGCAATGACTACGGACAAAAGAGGGTTATGATCTGAAGCAGATGCTTCGAGTTCCTTTTCCAGGAAATCTCTCATAAGTGAAATGTTTTCTTCCTGTGTCATGTTGGCTCTCTTTCGCTTTTTTTAATCCAGCTCATTATACTACGAAACAAAAAACATTGTAAAGAGGGGTTTGAGGGGCTTCCTGATATGCGGTCTGCGAAAATTCGTGCGAATTCAAAAAAATGATTGACAACCGGAAGAAATGTGGTATTATGTAGTTGAACATATGAACAACCATTCATATGTTAGCCCGAAAGTTCGGCTTGGTTGACGCCGTTCGCGTCACCATAATACACATAAGAAGCATTTCCTTATCTGTAACGAGGGAAACAAAAACCACATATTCAGGAGGATTTATCATGAAGAAGAAGTTTGCTTGTGAGATCGATTGTGCAGCCTGTGCAGCAAAGGTAGAAGAGGCCATCAAGAAGGTGGACGGCGTTAAGGATGCCAACGTTAATTTCCTGACCCAGAAGTTTACCTTAGAGGCTGAGGAAGATGTATTTGAAGAGGTTCTGAAGAAGGCGATCAAGGCCGGCAAGAAGGCAGAGTCCGATTTCGAAGTAACCATCGCTTAAAACATTTGCCATCTGTGAAAACGGCTGAAAGCGTATCATGTAGCCGTATTGCACCGATAACATTTGTTGTACATGGAAGGAAAATGATCTATGACGAAGAAACAGAAGAAAACATTATATCGGATCATTATTTCCGGAGTACTCTTTTTTATATTACTGATCTTAGAGAAGACCCATGTCCTGGAGAGCTTGCCCATCTGGGGCAGGCTCCTTCTGTTTGCCGTTCCGTACCTGATCATCGGCTATGACATTATCCTGAAGGCGGCAAAGAACATTGCCCACGGACATGTATTTGACGAAAACTTCCTGATGATGGTGGCAACCTTTGCCGCCTTCGGCATTCAGGAGTACACCGAGGGCTGTGCGGTCATGCTCTTTTATCAGGTGGGCGAGCTGTTCCAGAGCTATGCGGTGGGCAAGTCCCGCCAGTCCATCACGGAGATGATGAGCATTGCCCCGGATTTCGCAAACCTGGAGAAGGAGGACGGCTCTACGGAAGAGGTGGACCCCGATGAAGTAGAGGTGGGCTCCGTTATTGTGATCCGGGCCGGTGAAAAGGTGCCCCTTGACGGCAGAGTGCTGGAGGGATCTTCATTTCTCGATACTTCGGCGCTGACGGGCGAATCCGTTCCCCGCAGAGTGCATGAGGGCGAGGAAGTCATCAGCGGCTGTATCAACGGAGAAGGCGTGCTCCGGGTTCAGGTCTTAAAGCCCTACGAGGAATCCACCGTTGCCAGGATCCTGGATCTGGTGGAGAATGCCAGCAGCAAGAAGTCCCGGATGGAGAATTTCATCACCCGGTTTGCAAAGTATTATACCCCGGTGGTTACCATAGGCGCAGTGCTTCTGGCCATAGTTCCGCCCCTTCTTTTTCATCAGGACTGGGGCGAATGGATCCGCAGAGCCTGCACGTTCCTGATCGTTTCCTGTCCCTGCGCACTGGTGATCTCTGTGCCCCTGGGCTTCTTCGGAGGCATAGGCGCTGCATCCAGGATCGGTGTGCTGGTGAAGGGCAGTAACTATCTGGAGGCGGTTTCGGAGTTAAAGACCATTGTCTTTGACAAGACCGGAACCCTGACCAAGGGTGAGTTTGTGGTAAAAAGCATTTTCGCGGAAAATGATTTTACAAAGGAGCAGGTTCTGGAAGCTGCGGCTCACGGCGAGAGTCTGTCGACTCATCCCATTGCCCGTTCCATCCTGAATGCCTACGGGAAAGAGATCGAGCCCGGAAGGGTCAGTGAGGTCTCCGAGATCCCGGGGCACGGCCTGAAGGTCCTCTATAACGGAAGAGAACTGTACATCGGCAACTCCAAGCTGATGGACAGCCAGAACATTGTCTATACGACCAATGAAGACGCCGGAACCGTGGTTTACGTGGCTCAAAGCGGTGTCTTTGCAGGAAGCATTGTGATCTCCGATACCATCAAGGAGGGCGCAGCCGAGGCTATTGCCGACATGAAGAAGGTGGGCATCAAGAAAACCGTGATGCTGACCGGAGACCGGAAGAAGGCTGCAGAGGCAGTAGGTTCCGAGCTGGGGATCGATCTGGTGTGCAGTGATCTGCTCCCGGCTGATAAGGTGAGTCAGGTGGAAGCCCTGATGATGGCACAGGACATGGGCGTCACCGACGGTAAACTGGGCTTTGTGGGAGACGGCATTAATGATGCTCCTGTTCTCATGCGCTCAGACGTGGGCATTGCCATGGGCAGCCTGGGGTCAGATGCCGCCATTGAGGCAGCAGATATAGTCCTGATGGACGATGACATCCGGAAGATCGCAAGAGTGGTGAAGATCGCCGCCAAGACCAGAAGGATCGTCCGGGAAAATGTAGTCTTTGCCCTGGGAGTAAAGCTTCTGGTGTTGCTCCTCGGAGCCCTGGGCTTTGCATCTCTCTGGGCTGCGGTATTCGCAGATGTAGGAGTGGCGGTGCTTGCCATTTTAAACTCCATGAGAGCATTGAAAGAATCCTGATCTGAAAAACAGACAGGAGAAATGATTCAGTTATTCTTCACCTGTCCGAAACAAAAGGACAGGTGAAAAAACAGGGGTGTAGTTAGCGGGGGCTAACTATAAGGAGGAAATAAAGATGAGCGAAGCAGAAAGAAAATTTCTGGAAGTGAAAGCCCTGTGTAAGAGCTTTGGCAGCGGAGACACCAGACAGGATGTCCTGAAGGGACTGGATTTTACGGTGGGAAAGGG
>JAGACB010000205.1 GCA_017614345.1 Lachnospiraceae bacterium | reverse complement strand
GCTTACCTGGTAAAGACCGGGCACAGTGACAGATTGCCGAAGCTCTTTGTCATGAGCGGTTGCAAGTTCCTGGGTTACCGGCTCGGAAAGGCCTATACAAAGCTTCCGAGGACGGTGGTATTTCTCATAACCACGAACCGGGATTATATGAGAAGGCTCAGGATCGTATAGTTGTCGAAGAATCGTATCGTTGTCGATCCGAAGAATCGGCAACACAAACTATTTCTTATGAAAACGAGGTAGTTCCATGAAGGTAGTAATCCTTGCCGGCGGATTCGGTACCAGGATCAGTGAAGAAAGTCACCTGAAACCGAAGCCCATGATCGAGATCGGCGGACAGCCCATTCTCTGGCACATCATGAAGTATTATTCATCTTTCGGATTCACGGATTTCGTGATCTGTTTAGGTTACAAACAATATATGGTCAAGGAGTATTTTGCGGACTATTTCCTCCACACCTCCGACGTGATGTTCGATCTGGCCCAGAACCGGATGGAAGTGTTAAACAACACCACGGAGCCCTGGAAGGTCACCCTGGTGGACACCGGCTTAAATACCATGACCGGCGGAAGAGTCAGAAGGATCAAGAACTACGTGGGAGACGAGCCCTTCATGCTGACCTATGGAGACGGAGTATCGGATATTGACCTGCATGCCCTGCTGACCTATCACAAACAGCACGGGAAAATGGTGACGGTCTCCGCAGTCAACGTAGGACAGAAGTTCGGAGTACTGGATATTAATGATGGAGGCTGCATTACCGCCTTCCGTGAGAAAAATGACGAAGACGGCAGTATGATCAATGCCGGGTTCATGGTTTGTAACCCCGGAGTCTTTGATCTCATTGCCGGTGACGAAACCGTATTTGAGAAGGATACCCTTCCTTTGGTCGCATCTCAGGGCCAGCTCATGGCTTATCGCCATGAAGGCTTCTGGCTTTGCATGGATACCCAGAGAGACAAGAAACAGCTGGAGGAGCTCTGGGACAGTGAACAGGCTCCCTGGAAGGTTTGGAAGTAAGTGTATGGAACAGTTTGAGGAAATGAAGCGGTTCTACCGCGGAAAACGGGTCCTGGTGACAGGTCATACCGGATTTAAGGGCAGTTGGATGTGCCGGGCTCTTCTGATGATGGGCGCCGAGTTTTACGGCTATGCTTTGATGGCAGAGGGAGAGAACCTTTATGACATCGCAGGTGTCAGCGACAAAGTGCATTCCTGCTTTGCGGATATCCGGGACCGGGAAAGGCTCGGCAGCTTTGTGAAGGAAGCACAGCCGGAGCTGGTGATCCATATGGCGGCTCAGCCCATTGTCCGGGAATCCTACCGGATCCCGGCTGAGACCTTTGAGATCAATGTCATGGGAACCGTCAATCTGGCGGAGAGTATAAGACTTCTCGAGGATCCGCCCAAGGTGTTTTTGAACGTAACAACTGATAAGGTATATTATAATCCCGACGGCAGGACGGAGCCCTTCCGGGAAGGAGAGCTTCTCATGGGAGAGGATCCCTATTCCTCTTCGAAATCCTGCTCGGAGCTGGTGACCTACAGCTATGCCAAGGCCTTTCTGGAGGCGAAAACGGCAGTGCTGACCATGAGAGCCGGAAATGTGATCGGCGGCGGAGATTTTGCCGCAGACCGGCTGATCCCGGACTGCTTCCGTGCCGTTCGTGACGGACGGGAGATCGTGATCCGTCATCCCGAAGGGATCCGGCCCTTTGAACATGTCCTGGAGGCCGTAATGACCTACCTGTACGTGGCACAGAGGACTTACGAGGATCCTTCCCTTGCGGGAAGTTACAATATAGGTCCTTCCCTTTCCGACTGCATTACGGCCGGGGAGATGGCAGAGCTGTTCTGCAGTACCTGGGGACCTGAGGCAAAAGCGGTGAACCGTCCTGACGGAGGTCCGAAGGAAGCCGGCTTTTTGAAACTGGACTGCAGGAAGATCAGCGAGACCTTCGGCTGCCAGCCCCATTTTTCCGTAAGGAAAGCAGTGGAACTGTCTGTGGAATGGTACCGTGCCTATCTGACCGGTAGTGAAGAGGTAGGAGCGGTGATGGATCGTCAGATCCTTCAATATCTTGATCAGACGGGAAAATAAACTTTAACGAGGAACAATACATGTTTGACAATATGACGGAGGCCCAGGCCAGAGAAAAGATCCTGGAGATGGTCGGAGAGTACTGCGACCGTTTTCACGGAAAGAGAGAGGAATTCCGGGAGGGAATGCGGATCCCCTATGCCGGCCGTGTTTACGACCGGGCGGAGATGACGAATCTTGTGGATGCCGCTCTGGAATTCTGGCTCACCTCCGGAAGATATACGGCTCAGTTTGAAAAAGAACTGGCCGCATTTTTGAAGGTTCGTTTCGCCTCCTTCGTGGGAAGCGGGTCTTCTGCCAATCTCCTGGCTTTCATGACACTGACTGCCCCGGAGTTAAAAGAGCGTCAGATCCGTCCCGGAGATGAAGTGATCACGGTTGCGGCGGGATTTCCCACCACGGTGACTCCGATCATTCAGTACGGAGCCGTTCCGGTATTCGTGGACGTGACCATTCCTTACTACAACATTGATGTGGACCGTCTGGAGGCGGCCCTCAGTCCCAGGACCAAGGCCGTGATGCTGGCCCATACTCTGGGGAATCCCTTCAATCTGAAGGCGGTGACGGAGTTCTGTAAGGATCACGGACTGTGGCTCATCGAGGATAACTGTGATGCTCTGGGCTCAGTCTATGAGCTGGACGGAAGGGAAGGCTTTACCGGAACCTTCGGAGATCTGGGAACCTCCAGCTTTTATCCGCCTCATCACATGACTACGGGAGAGGGCGGAGCAGTTTACACGGACAATGCGCTTCTTTACGCGCTCAGCCGGTCCTTCCGGGATTGGGGAAGAGACTGCAGATGTGCTTCCGGAGAGGACAATCTCTGCGGACACCGCTATGACGGACAGTTTGGGGAACTCCCCGCAGGCTATGATCATAAATATGTCTATTCGCATTTCGGCTATAATCTGAAGGCAACGGATCTTCAGGCGGCCATCGGGTGTGCACAGCTTAAGAAGCTCCCCGGCTTTACCGAGGCCAGAAGAGCCAATTTCGACTTTCTGACCGGGGAAATGGAGGACCTTTCGGACAAGATCATTCTCCCGAAGGCGGAGCCTCATTCCAGACCCAGCTGGTTCGGATACCTCATTACGGTGGATCCGGCTTCCGGCACGGACAGAAATCACCTGGTGAGATTTCTGGAGGATCGGGGGATCCAGACCAGAATGCTCTTTTCCGGGAATCTGACCCGTCATCCCTGCTTTGATCAGATGCGGAGAAGCGGTGAAGGTTATCGCATCAGCGGGGATCTTGAGACAACAGACCGGATCATGCGTGATACCTTCTGGATCGGCGTTTCGCCGGCCATGGATCAGGCCAGACTGAAGTATATGGCTGATTCCATCCGGGAGGGACTTAAGAAGGCTTAAGGGAAAAAGTAAGAAGAGGGAATATAAGCATGGAACAGAAGGTTTCTGATTATATCGCGGATTTTTTGGTGGAACACGGGATCTGCCACGGGTTTACGGTAACCGGCGGCGGAGCCATGCACTTAAATCACAGCTTCGGGACCAAGGAAGGCCTGGAGATGATCTACGTACACCATGAGCAGACGGCTGCCATGGCGGCGGAGAGCTATGCCCGTGTGAAAAATGAACCGGCTCTGGTCTGCGTAACCACAGGCCCCGGAGGACTCAATGCCTTAAACGGAGTGGCGGGAGCTTACATTGACTCCCAGCCCATGATCGTGATCTCCGGACAGGTTCGGTATGATTTTACGGTCCGGGGGTCGGGAGACTACGGCCTCAGATCCTTAGGTGACCAGGAATTCGACATTATCGGCAGTGTATCCAATATGACCAAGTACTGCGAGATGGTGGTGGATCCTCTGGATATCAGCTACTGCCTGGAGAAGGCTCTTTATGTCTGCAAAGCGGGACGCCCCGGCCCCTGCTGGCTGGATATCCCGTTGAATGTCCAGAGTGCGATGATCGAGACGGATCAGCTCCGGCATTACATTCCGGAGATCCAGGCCTATGAGCCGGTGAGCGGTATCCTGACGGATGACCTGGTGCTTACGGTGCTGGATAAGATCAAGGCTGCCAAGCGTCCGGTATTCTATGCCGGAAACGGTATCCGTATCTCCGGAGCCTATCGGAGCTTTATGAGACTGGTGGAGCGTCTGGGAATCCCGGTGGTTACCTGCTGGGACAGTATCGATCTGATGCCGGATGAGCATCCGCTGTATTGCGGACGCGGCGGTATCATGGGAGACAGGCCCGGAAACTTTGCGGTGCAGAATGCGGATCTGATCATTGCAGTGGGGAACCGTCTTTCCGTCCGCCAGGTGGGGTATTCCACCGATACCTGGGCCAGATCCGCCTATGTGATCATGGTGGATATCGATGAAGCCGAACTGAAGAAGCCTACGATCCACGTGGACCTTCCGGTCTGGGCGGATGCAGGAGAATTTATCAGAAAAATGCTGAAGAAGCTTCCGAGACTCTCCGAAGACTTCAGGACCATCAACAAGATGTCCCAGAGAGAGCGGAAGAAGAGGGCACTGGAAGGCAAGTTCATCCTCCGGAAGTTTTCTCCGGAATTCACCCGGTATGACTGGCTCATGCAGTGTCTTCAGTGGAAATACAAGTATCCGGTGGTGGAAAAGCGTCATTACGAGCGCAGTCAGGTAAATGTCTATGCATTTATCAAGGAGCTGTCCTCCAGACTTCCCGAGAGCCGGATCACGGTGGTGGGGAACGGAGCCGCCTGCGTGGTGGGCAGTGCCGCCTACGAGATCAAGAGAGGAACCAGATTTCTCATTAATTCCGGCATGGCCTCCATGGGCTATGATCTTCCGGCTGCCATAGGTGCCTGTGTGGCATCGGATAAGAAGGAGATCATCCTTGTAACGGGAGACGGCAGTCTTCAGATGAACATCCAGGAACTGCAGACCATCATTTCCCATGGCTACCCCATCCGGATCTTTGTGATCAACAACAACGGATATCATTCGATCCGTCAGACCCAGACCAATTACTTTGACGGGAAACTCACCGGTGTGGGTCCGGACAGCTACGACTTAAGCTTCCCGGATCTGGAGAAGATCTCCTTAGCCTACGGCTTTCCCTTTGTCCGGATCGACTCCATGAACCGGCTGATGGAACGCAAGTGTGCACTCCTCAATCTGACCCTTCGTGAGGAAGGTCCCGTGATCTGCGAGGTCATGACCTCCACCGATCAGAATTTCGAACCCAAAGCAGCCAGCAGGAGACTGGAGGACGGCCGCATGATCAGCGCCCCCTTAGAAGATCTGTATCCCTTCCTTTCGGACGTGGAACTGCGGGAGAATATGTATATCCCGATTTATAAGGGAGAATTTTTCAAATCGGAATGAGACCTGAAAAGGAGTAGCTTATGCGGGCATATATCACGGGAGGAAGCGGTTCTATCGGCGTTGCGCTCACGGAGCTCCTTCTGGAGAACGGCTGCTCTGTGACCTGGTTTACGCATCCGGGATCAAAGAGAAGTCTTCGGGCTGCCCGTCAGTGGACCGAGAATCCCTCCTTTACGTATCAAGAACTTTCGATCGAAGAGTATGATCGCTTTGATGAAAAGTATCCGGAACTTACAGAAAGCACTTCCGGAGAACCGGGCTTGTTCTTTCATCTGGCCTGGGGCGGTACTTTCGGGGCTTTCAGAAATGACCCCGAGATCCAGAAACAGAATGTCAAAGGTGCGGTCTCAGCCCTTTATCTTGCAAAGAAGCTGGGCTGTGAGGCCTTTGTGGGAGCCGGTTCTCAGGCGGAATACGGACCTGTGAGAGTGCCGCTTACAAGTAATACCCCCATGAATCCGGTGACGGAATACGGAAAGGCCAAAAAGGAAGCCGGAGAGAAGATCATTTCCCTGGGAAAGAAGCAGGGGATCCGGGCCTCCTGGTGCCGCATTCTCAGTGTTTACGGACCCGGGGATACGGAAGGGACCATGGTGGATTACGCCATCCGGACACTGCTTACGGGAGGGGAGGCAAAGTTCTCCCACGGAGAGCAGATCTGGGATTATCTGTACAGCGAGGATGCTGCCAAAGCTTTGTATCTGACCGCGCTTCATGCACCGGGAGGTGCCTATGTGCTGGGTAGCGGAGAGGCAAGACCCTTAAAGGAATATATCGGCATGATCCGGGATGCGGCAGATCCCGAGGGAACCGTTCTTCTGGGAGCAGTCCCGGGGCCGGAGGAGCCCTATCCGGTGCTCACGGCGGATCTGACGGAGCTGACAGACAGCACCGGTTTTCGGCCTTCCTTTTCCTTTGAGGAGGGGATCCGAAAGACGGTGAAATGGTACAGGGATTGCGTTTTTTCGGAAACTATAGTATAATCGTTGGCAAATCCTTGATTGAAGGAGATTCGTATGAAGAAAGTCAGTATTATGGTGCCCTGTTATAACGAACAGGAAAATGTTGTGCCCATGCATGATGAACTGACAAAACTGTTTCAGGAGCAACTTCCGAATTATGAATACGAGATCCTGTTCATCGACAACTGCTCGACGGACCTGACCCGTGTTCGGCTTCGTGAGATCGCCGCAAAAGATCGGAAGACCAAGGTGATCTTCAATGCTCGTAATTTCGGACAGTTCAATTCCCCGTATTACGGAATGCTGCAGACCACCGGTGACTGTGTGATCTGCGTAGTCTGTGATTTCCAGGATCCTCTGGAGATGATCCCCGTTTTCCTGGAAGAGTGGGAGAACGGCTACAAGATCGTCTGCGGGATCAAGACCCACAGCAAGGAGAATCCCATCTACTATCTTCTACGGACCATCTATTACCGGATGATCAAGGGGATGAGTGAGGTTCAGCAGATCGAGCATTTTACCGGTTTCGGTCTTTACGACAGAAGCTTTATCAAGGTCTTAAAGGATCTTGACGATCCGACCCCCTTCCTTCGGGAGATCGTGGCGGAACTCGGATATAAGCGCAAGGACATTCCCTACACCCAGCCGAAGCGCCGGGCGGGCAAGACTCACAACAACTGGTACAGCCTTTATGATGCGGCTATGCTGGGCTTTACCTCCAGCACCAAGATAGGCCTTCGGATCTGTACCTTTTTCGGATTCTCCCTGTCCTTCCTCAGTATCCTGACGGCTCTCGGCTATCTGATCCTGAAGTTGATCTTCTGGTCCCGCTATCCTGCAGGTTCCATCCCCATCCTTTTGGGTGTATTTATCTTCGGATCCCTGCAGCTGTTCTTTACCGGTTTCACCGGTGAGTACATTATGAGTATCAACAATCGAATGATGCATCGCCCTCTGGTCATTGAAGAGGAGCGTCTCAATTTCTCGGATGATCATGATGATGTCTGAGACGAAAAAACCGGCGGTCAGCCGGTTTTTTAGGTTCTAAATCTCTTATGATCGCTTAAAAACCAATTTCACTCTGTATGATCTTGATAACGGTTCGGAAAAAGAAATCAGTATAGACTGACAGAGAATCCATGCTCTCGAGCATGTGATACCCGGCAAAAAAGCAACATAATAAACGGCCGGTCCTTTCGTATAGGATCGGCCGTTTTGTTTTTGTTCGTGTTTTTGAATGATCAAAAGAAAACCTTCTTGATGATGACGATGATACAGGTGAGAAGAGAGGGATCCTTTTTCGCTTTGGAGCCTTTTCTGAGGTTCTTACGGTCCGGCGATCCTGTTCCCGTTGCTTGCGGGTATCAAGAGTAAACTGATTCTTCTGATGGATGAGCCAGATCTTCTCCCGGTTTGTCTGGTTCATTTTCCGCTCCTTGCTGTCATACTTGGCAAGGCGGTATTTTAATTTTCTGGCTTTCAGCTTCTGTTTGTTTTTATCGCGGATCTTCTTCTGATAAGCCTTACGTTCTCTTCTGTCGGACGTGGCAATACTGATCAGAGAAGCGAAAAAAATGATCAGACCAATGGCGAAACCTTCCATACGAAACCTCTCTTTATGCCGGATCGGTTGTCCGGGTAACTATCTGTCAGGGACTGTCGTTCGTGAGTCTGAGAGTTCTCACGACTCTACTATATTATAAGGTTTTTTTTCTGTTTCCGCAACAACAATCACAGGAAAAGAAGCATTTTCGTTTTCAGCATTTCGTTTTGGGGAAGCGGTAAAACCGGGACAAAAACGGCCTTTGGAAAAACATAATGACAAAAAAGGGAAATTATGGTAAAATCCTAGATTGACATTCTATGTCAGGCTATTCCTTTTACGGAGTGAACGTGATGAAAGAATCAAAACGCTCCCGGAACATGGCGCACAAGGAAGAGCAGGGAGGCAGTGCAAAGGAGGCAGTAAAGAGTCTCTTTTCCGCAGATGTAAAGGGCGGGATCCATCCCATTGAGATGGTGGTATTTGCTCTGGTGCTGTTCTTCTGTCTGTTGCTGTTCTACCAGCCGGATCTGGTACATACGGCGCATTCGTCCATGGCGGTCTTTCGAGGCCACATCTGGGATTTTTATACATACAATCATTCGATCGGTATGACCGATAACTATCTGCCCAGCACCTACTGGCTTTTTTCGGTGTGGTGTTTTTTCCCGCATCTTTTCGGTTGGCTGCCGGATGTGGAGGGCACCTTAAAGACGTCCTTCGGAAGCTATCTGTATTATGAGATGCTTCCGGTGACCTTTTATGTACTGAGTGCGGCAGTCTTCTGCGAGATCGCGAAGCTCCTCGGCTTTCAGATGAGGCGGCGCAGTCTCCTCGGCTATGCGGCTCTGACGGTGCCTCTTGCTCTGTACAGCCAGTTTATCTTCTGCCAGTACGATATTTTTACGGTATTTTTCGTTCTGCTGGGTATTTATTTCTATCTG
>JAGACB010000204.1 GCA_017614345.1 Lachnospiraceae bacterium | reverse complement strand
CATACTCATCATCATGAGTTTCCAAAGGACGGTCATCAGAAGGTAGCCTAAGTAGATGGCGACGAATTCGGAGAAGAAGACCACAACGGCGGTGGAAAGCATGTACAAAGAGGCGATCTCGCCGTTGTCATAGCCCAGGATCTTGACCATGGAGATGGACCTCTCATTCTTCTCGATGATGATCTTGGTCAGCAGGTACAGGATAATGGCCGCAACGATCACGTTGACATACTGGAAGTAGACCATGTAAGCACCCATGGAGTGGTCCAGCTGACGGGTCAGTTTGATCAGGTCGTCAGCGGTGATCTCCTTGGCAATATACTTGCGGTCAATGTCCTCGATCATCCGGTCTGACAGGTATCCGGTAAAGGAATCCGGATCCAAGTCAAAGACTTCGTTGAACCGGTCATTCGGCATAAAGACCACAATGCCTGCAGAATAGTCATAGATATCGTAAACCTTCCAGACATAATCCACGTTCTCGTACTTTTCAGAGAGGGTAATGGTATCGCCCTTCCGGACGTTGTATTTCTCGGCATAAGCCTTTGAAATATAGACCGAAACAACGTCCGAAGAATCATCTGAATTACCATCCGAAGAGTTTTCGAACTCAGAGGAAAATGATATATATCGGCTGTTCCTTTCGATTCCGTAGACCATCACCTCTTCATTGTAAACGGAGGATTTCCGCTCCAGAGAGGTGGCTGAGAAGCGTTCCGCACCTTCTGTCTTCGTGGTGATGGGGTTTCCGTCCTCATCCTCGGTGGAATGGAGGATCAGCTGATCCTCGGCAAAGACCATTTCCACGATGGTGTCCTGATAAAAGGCCAGGGTGGAAGGCATGCCCACCGCCATGGAAAGAAGAAGCATAACGAGTAAGATGCCGATAAACAGCATCACGTAATTGGGGATGTTCTGGAAGAACACACGCAGACGGAATCTGGAGAAAAAGTTCCATTTGGGAAGGCGCATGGCCTTCTTCCGCTTTGTGGTCTTCAGGTCGTGTCTTAAGAACCTTAAGGGTGAAAGACGCAGGGTCCGGATGATGACGACTACGTTGATGAGGAGCATCAGCACGAAGGGAACCACCGTGGTCCTGACAAATGCATCCACATTCCAATAGGTCTCATAGGCCGGAAGGCTGTAGCTGTTCCGGTACATTCCCACCACAACATTCTTGAAGAAGGTATAGCCCAGAACATTTCCCACAATGGAGGCCAGCACCACGATCAGGAGGGGGGCGCTCATGTAATAGCGCAGAAGCTCGCCCTTGGTGTAGCCGGAGGCCCGAAGGGTTCCGATCACCGTGGACTCCTTATCGAGAGTGGAAGAAATGGTCACGGCAAAGATAAATGCCAGCACAGCCGTCAGGACATAGAGAAGCACGCCGCCAATGGTCTTATCCTTTCCGAAGTCATTCGGAGCAAAGGTGATGGCGTTATTCGCATAGGCCGGGACATAGTCCTTGATCTCATTTTCCTCATCTGCTGCCGCCACCTGAGTGATCAGGGCTTTCATGAAGTTGTCGGAAGCAGCCTTTTCCGCCTGAGTATCAGGAGGAGTGGTTTCATAGCAGAAGGCGTAGCTGTAGCGCACCGGCAAGTGGATCCGCTCAAAGCCCTCATCCGTTACCATGGCTACGTCAAAGGTCATGGCGTCAAACATGGTGTCCGTGTTGTTCTCATAGAGGGTCGTGTAGTCCACAAAGGCAGCATAGCCCACAACAGTGAATTCACAGTCTCCGGCCTTTAAGGTATCTCCCACCTTGATGCCGGCATTTTCCGCATGCATCCGGTCGATGATGATCTCCCGGTCTGTCTGAGGCGCCCGGCCTTCCAGAATGTCGTAGAGGTTCACCTCTTTCCTCTCGGAAAATACCCGGACCTTACCGGTGTAAGAGCTGTCGGCCGGAAGAGTTTCCGAAGCTTCCTTCCGGAACAGCTCATAGACCTTCACGGGAACGGGATCTGCCGTTTCCTTTAACTCATAGCGATCCGCCAGCTTGTCATACTCTTTGTCGATCTCTTCATCGATCTCCTTTTTGGCATCAAGCATGGCATCAGAGAGAGCATCCCTATATTCCTCCGAATCGTAAGCCTCCTTCAAGGCATCCGAAACAGCGCTCTCAAAATTTTCTTTCATCGCGGTATCCAGAGCTTCCCGAAGAGTCTCCTCCCGCTGCTCCGCGGATACCGTCATACCCATGGCCTCTGCCGCAGCAAGCTGCTCCTCAACAGCTGAAGTTACCTTCTCTTTGATGGCAGCCTCCACCTGCTCACGGACATTTTCCTCTACTGCTTCGCGAACCGCCTTTTCTACTTCAGGTTCCGCTTCCTTGTAGGCTTTTTCCCGGAACACGGAAACCACATCCGCCCGTTCGCCGGTTTCGATGGCCCGGATCAGCTCCGGGTCGGCCTTTTCGGCCAGTTCAAAGTGACCGCTCTCACGCTTTAACTTGTCAGTTGCTTTATTCAGGGAGATCTCCATGCTGTTGTTGGCCACGTACATACCGGAAACAAAACCGATGGTCACCACCAGCATCAGAAAGATCATGGAATAACGTTTCCAGTCCCGAAGGCAGTCCCGAAAGACGCGCCTCCTGAGCGGATTTCCGATTTTCGCCTGTTTCATCTCGTCACCACCTTACCACTCAAGCTCTGCAGCCTTGATCTTCGAGGGATTCAGATCATCGTGACGGATCCGGCCGTCCCTCAGCTTGATCACGTGATCCGCCATCTGGCGGATGGCCTCGTTGTGTGTGACCATGATAATGGTGTTGCCGTACTTGACATTCACCTCCTCGATCAGCTGAAGGATCTCCTTGGAGGTGGTATAATCCAGAGCTCCCGTAGGCTCGTCACAGAGCAGGATATCCGGATTCTTGACAATGGCCCGGCCGATGGAAACGCGCTGCTGCTGGCCGCCGGAAAGCTGGTTCGGCAGCTTGTGTCTGTGCTCATAGAGGCCCAGGGTGTGCAGGAGCTCGTCCAGATCCAGGGACTTGTCGGAAAGGTAGGCTCCGGTCTCGATATTTTCCTTGACGTTCAGGTTCGGGATCAGATTGTACATCTGGAACACATAGCCCAGATGCTTTCTCCGGTACTGTGTCAGTCCCTTTTCCGTCATCTTGCTCAGGCGGTCGCCGTCAATGTAGATCTCACCGCTGTCGGCGCTGTCGATACCCCCGAGGATGTTTAAGAGGGTGGATTTACCGGAACCGGAGGGCCCGAGGAGCACACAAAACTCTCCCTTTCCCACCGTAAAATCCAGTCCCTTCAGGACATCCTGTCT
>JAGACB010000027.1 GCA_017614345.1 Lachnospiraceae bacterium | reverse complement strand
GGCTGCTTTCTTAGCCGCAAAGTAGCAAGGAGCCTGGTTTTGTGGCCCGCCGGGCTAAGAAAAAGCAAGTTAGGGCTGCTTTCTTAGCTGCACATTGGCATGGAGCCTGGTTTTGAGGCTCGCCGAGCTAAGAAAAAGCAAGTTAGGGCTGCTTTCTTAGCCGCACAGTGGTATGGAGCCATGTTTTGAGGCTCGCCGAGCTAAGAAAAAGCAAGTTAGGTGCGCTTTCTTAGCCGCACCTAAGAATATCTTTACTAAAGATGCCTAAGGTATTATAATTCTTGAGGAAATACAAGTTCTGCCAAGGAGGAACACCCGAATGAAAATGATCTCATGGAATGTCAACGGTCTTCGCGCCTGTGCGCAGAAGGGATATTTCACGGAATTCTTTCAGAAGGCCGATGCGGACATCTTCTGCCTGCAGGAGACCAAGCTTCAGGCCGGCCAGATCGATCCCGATCTGCTGCCGTTATATTCCATAGAGGAGAGCAATGAAGGCACGGATCCTTCCGCAGCGGGCGGTTCCAAAGAAGCTTCTTCCGAAGCCCCTGCAGGCGGCTCCCGCTGGTATCAGTACTGGAACTACGCTGAGAAGAAGGGCTATTCCGGCACTGCCATTTTCACGAAAAAGAAACCTCTGTCCGTCAGCTACGGCATGGGCATTGCGGAGCATGATAAGGAGGGACGGCTCATTACCCTGGACATGGGTGACTTCTATATGATCGTCTGCTACACCCCTAACTCCCAGAACGAGCTGGCAAGACTGGATTACCGGATGCAGTGGGAGAAGGATTTCAAGGACTATCTGACCGGACTTTCCGCAAAGAAGCCGGTGGTGCTCTGCGGGGATCTGAACGTGGCGCATCAGGAGATCGACCTGAAGAATCCGAAGGCCAATCGGAGAAACGCCGGCTTCACGGATGAGGAGCGTGGTTGCATGACGGAGCTTCTGGCAAGCGGCTTCGTGGATTCCTTCCGCTATCTCTACCCGGATCAGACGGACATCTATTCCTGGTGGTCCTACCGGTTCCACGCCAGAGAGAAGAACGCAGGCTGGCGCATCGACTACTTTATCGTCAGTGAGTCTGCGAAGGACAAGATCGTTGATGCGAAGATCCATACGGACGTGCTTGGCTCCGACCATTGTCCCGTGGAGCTTGACATCGAATTCTGATCGGGAAAATGTGATCGAAAGCAGATGGAACTTCCTGATCAAGGAAAATGTGATCGAAATCAGATCACCATTCCTGATCAAGGAAAATGTTATACAAAACGCCGGATCATCAGGATCCGTGCAGCAGGCAAATGTCTGCAGTTTGGAAATGAGGAAAAAATATGATCAAAAGAGTAACCAGACAAATGGCAGGAGAGCTGTACAGCTTTCATGACTGCGTAGTGACCCGCATTGAGGTAGGTGACGGCAAGCTTGCACTGTTCTTTGCAGAGGGCTTCTTAGAGGCGCCTGAGGTGCCCGGAGGGCCGGTGAGAAGAGTCTTCGGACGGGTGGAATTCGAAGACATTGACCCGGACTTCTGTGATGTGACACTGTTAAAGGCAGATAAGAAGGGCAAGCTTTCCGGAAAACGGATCGAACTGAAGAAGTTCCTAAAGAAGTATGAAGGTTCATCCTTCGAGATCGTGGAAGCAAGCTACGGCTTCAATACCGCGAAGTTCGAGGGCGAGCTGTTCAAGAAGGACCGGATCTATGCAGGTCAGCAGATCCTGTTGTCCGTATATTATTTCGGCGACATGGTCTACCTGGTGGATGAAAAGGATGCACCCCCCGCTCTTCGTGAGGAAGAAGCAGGCAAGGCTGCAAAGCCTGAGGATGCAGGCAAGGCCGGAAAGACTGATAAGCCTGAGGATGCAGGCAAGGCCGGAAAGACCGATAAGCCTGAGGATGGAGGCAAGTCCGGTAAATCGGACAAGCCCGAAAAGGCAGACAAATCCGACAAATCCGACAAGGGCGACAAATCCGGAAAGCCTGACAAGGGTGACAAATCCGACAAAAAGGACAAGAGCAAAAAGAAAAAGTGATCATTTTTCAAAAAGAAGAACTATTTACCTGACCGGCGGAGGGAAAAAGGACAGATTTTTGTTCCGATTTCCCAAAACCGGTCTTTACATTCGGCACAATTTGATTTATCATATTATGAATAAACTGCACATGATGACGCCACCAAGGCGGACATCATTAATCGAATACGCACCATGCGTGGGAAGGAAGAACAGTCTTATGGAATTTAAGATCGCGCTGATCTCCGGTGACGGGATCGGACCTGAGATCACTGCAGAAGCAGTGAAAGTAGTGAACAAGATCGGTGAAAAGTACGGACATACCTTTCACTTTGAGAAGATCCTGATGGGCGGATGCTCCATCGATGCCTGCGGTGTACCGCTTTCTGATGAGGCTCTGGCCGTGGCAAAGGCATCTGACGCCGTGCTTTTAGGCGCTGTCGGCGGAAAGGTGGGTGAGTCCTCCTGGTATCAGCTGCCTCCCAATTTAAGACCCGAGGCAGGACTTCTGAAGATCCGCAAGGAACTGGGACTGTTCGCAAACCTTCGCCCCGCATACCTGTTTGATGAGCTCTCCGGAGCTTGTCCCTTAAAGCCGGAATGTGCCGGCACGGGCTTTGACATGATGATCATGCGTGAGCTGACCGGCGGTGTTTACTTCGGCGAGCACAAGACCGAGACCGTGGATGGAATTTCCAAGGCAACGGACATCATGTCCTATGACGAAAACGAGATCAGACGCATTGCCATCAAGGCCTTTGATGCAGCCATGAAGCGCAGAAAGAAGGTCACCAGTGTCGATAAGGCAAATGTTCTCGACACCTCCAGACTCTGGAGAAAGGTAGTTGAGGAGGTTGCCAAGGATTATCCCGAGGTTACCCTGGAGCACATGCTGGTTGATAACTGCGCAATGCAACTGGTACACAATCCGGGCCAGTTTGACGTGGTCCTGACGGAAAATATGTTCGGCGACATCCTCTCCGATGAAGCCAGCATGATCACCGGTTCCATCGGAATGCTTTCTTCCGCATCTCTCGGAAGCACCAAGCTGGGTCTCTACGAGCCGAGCCACGGATCCGCTCCCGACATTGCCGGCAAGGATGTGGCTAACCCCATCGCAACCATTCTTTCCGCAGCCATGATGCTTCGTTACTCCTTTGACCTGGATGCCGAGGCAGATGCAGTGGAGAAGGCCTGCAAGCAGGTTCTGGAAGACGGCTATCGTACCGTGGACATCAAGGCGGAAAATGACGGCTGCACTCTGGTAGGCTGCTCCAAGATGGGAGATCTGATCGCAGAGAGACTGTGATCATAAAGGATTGAATGATCTGAGATCCTGAAGTACGTAATAGATAGAGATCCTGAAGTACGTAATAGACAGAGATAGCTCATTATACACAGAGAAATATGATTAGTATAGAATCGCCGAATCGCTTCGGCTGATATACAGGAGGAAGAAAATGAAAAGTGATGCAGTGAAGAAGGGTCTTCAGCAGGCACCTCACCGGTCCCTGTTCCACGCCCTGGGATTTACCCGTGAAGAAATGGACAAGCCGCTCATCGGTATCGTGAGCTCCTATAATGAGATCGTGCCCGGTCACATGAACATCGACAAGATCGTCGAGGCCGTGAAGAAGGGCGTATTACTTGCCGGCGGTGTACCGGTGGTATTTCCCGCCATTGCCGTCTGCGACGGTATTGCAATGGGCCACACCGGAATGAAGTATTCCCTGGTGACCAGAGACCTGATCGCCGACTCTACGGAGTGTATGGCGAGAGCACATCAGTTTGATGCGCTGGTTATGATCCCCAACTGCGATAAGAACGTTCCCGGCCTTCTGATGGCTGCTGCAAGAGTGAACGTTCCCACCATTTTCGTCAGCGGCGGTCCCATGCTGGCAGGTCATGTAAACGGCAGAAAGAGAAGCCTTTCCTCCATGTTTGAGGCAGTAGGCGAATTCAATGCCGGAAAGATCAGCGAAGAACAGCTGATGGAATTTGAAGATAAGGTATGTCCTACCTGCGGATCCTGCTCCGGTATGTACACCGCGAACAGTATGAACTGCCTGACCGAGGCCATCGGTATGGGCCTTTCCGGAAACGGAACCATTCCCGCAGTTTACTCCGATCGTCTGATCCTGGCTAAGCATGCAGGTATGCAGATCATGGAACTCTTAAAGAAGAACATCCGTCCCCGTGACATCATGACAGCAGATGCATTCTACAATGCACTGACCGTGGATATGGCCCTGGGCTGCTCCACCAACACCATGCTGCACATCCCTGCCATTGCTCACGAAGCAGGCATTGAACTGAATCTGGATTATGCAAACGAGATCTCCGCAAGAACTCCGAACCTGTGCCACCTTGCACCGGCCGGCGCTCACTACATGGAAGAACTCAACGAAGCCGGCGGCATCTACGCCGTTATGAACGAACTGAACAAGAAGGGACTTTTGAAGACCGACGTTATGACCTGCACCGGTAAGACCCTCGGGGAAAATATCGAAGGCAGAGTCAACAGAAATCCCGAAGTCATCCGTCCCATCGAGAATCCCTATTCCGAGACCGGCGGCATTGCCGTTCTTAAGGGAAATATCGCTCCCGACAGCGGTGTTGTAAAGCGTTCTGCAGTCGTTCCCGAGATGATGGTACATGAAGGCCCCGCAAGAGTATTTGACTGCGAAGAGGATGCCATCGCTGCCATCCTGGGCGGCAAGATCGTGCCCGGTGATGTTGTGGTGATCCGTTATGAAGGTCCCAAGGGCGGCCCGGGTATGAGAGAAATGCTCAATCCCACCTCCGCCATTGCCGGAATGGGTCTCGGTTCTTCCGTAGCCCTGATCACCGACGGACGTTTCTCCGGAGCATCCCGCGGTGCCAGCATCGGCCATGTATCTCCTGAAGCAGCAGTGGGCGGACCCATTGCCCTGATCGAAGAGGGAGACATCATCGAGATCAATATCCCCGCCAACACCCTGAATGTTCGTGTTTCCGATGAGGAACTGGCAAGAAGAAAGGCTGCATGGACCCCCAGAGAGCCTAAGGTGAAGGACGGATATCTTGCAAGATACGCATCCATGGTAACCTCCGCAAACCGCGGCGCGATCCTGGAGATCAAGTGAGAATAAGAAAAAGTTCGTGACAGAATAAAGATTTTCAGTTATAATGTTCACAATTTTCATTAATACAGAAATAAGGAGAGATGAAACATGCTTTTGACAGGTTCTGAAATCGTTGTTGAGTGTTTGAAGGAGCAGGGCGTTGATACCGTCTTCGGTTATCCGGGCGGAACCATCCTCAACGTGTACGATGCTCTTTATAAGCATTCGGATGAGATCACACATATCTTGACTTCTCATGAGCAGGGCGCTTCCCATGCGGCTGACGGATATGCCCGTGCTACGGGAAAGGTAGGCGTCTGCCTTGCAACATCCGGCCCCGGAGCAACCAATCTGGTCACCGGTATTGCCACCGCCTACATGGATTCTTCTCCTGTTGTTGCCATCACCTGTAATGTATCCGTGCCTATGCTGGGCAAGGACAGCTTCCAGGAGATCGATATCAAGGGGATCACTGTTCCCATTACCAAGCATAACTTTATCGTAAAGGACGTTAACGAACTGGCTAAGACCCTCCGTGAGGCATTCCATATCGCAAGAAGCGGCCGTCCCGGTCCTGTTCTTGTGGATATCACCAAGGACGTTACTGCAAACAAGGCAGAGTACGAGCGTATGACTCCCCTCCCTGCAGCAAAGTTCCACGGCGCAGTGCTTCCCTCTGCAGTGGACGATGCCATCGCTATGATCGCAGCTTCCAAGAAGACCGCCATCATGGTAGGCGGCGGTGCCATCCTTTCCGACGCATCCGACGAGATCCGCAAGTTTGCTGCTCTGGCTGACGGCTGTGTAATGGATACCCTGATGGGCAAGGGTGCCTTTGACGGAACCAACGCCAGATATACCGGTATGGTGGGAATGCACGGAACCAAGGCTTCCAACTATGCCGTAACAGAGTGCGACCTTCTGATCGCACTTGGCTGTCGTTTCAGCGACCGCGTGATCGGTAATGCTTCCAAGTTCGCTCCCAACGCAAAGATCCTGCACATCGATATCGATGAGGCGGAGATCAATAAGAACGTACATGCAGATATGTTCATGGTAGGAGATCTGAAGGAGGTTGTTGCTGCGATCAACGAGAAGCTTCCTCAGCAGAACAATACCGAGTGGATGGAGCGGATCCAGGATCTGAAGGAGACCTATCCTCTGACCTACGATCACAACACCTTTACAGGTCCCGAGGTAATGGAGACCATTGACCGCGTTCTCGGCGGTAAGGGCATCGTTACAACCGATGTAGGCCAGCATCAGATGTGGGCTGCACAATTTATCAAATACAAATATCCCAGATCCTTCATTTCTTCCGGTGGTGCCGGAACCATGGGATTTGGTCTTGGCGCTGCGATCGGTGCCAAGATGGGTAACCGCGACAAGGTTGTTATCAATGTCGCAGGTGACGGATGCTTCCGTATGAACATGAATGAGATCGCTACCGCTACCAGATACAACATCCCCGTGATCGAGGTTGTCATCAACAACCACGTTCTGGGTATGGTTAGACAGTGGCAGACATTGTTCTACGGCCAGCGCTATTCCAATACCGTTCTGAACGATACGGTTGATTTCGTTAAGGTTGCAGAGGGCCTTGGTGCAAAGGCTTACCGCGTGACCAAGCAGGGTGAGTTCGAGGAAGTCCTGAAGGAAGCCATCGACCTGAACATTCCTGTTGTGATCGACTGCGTGATCGATTCAGACGACAAGGTATTTCCGATGTGTCCTCCCGGAGCAGCTCCTCAGGAGTGCTTCAGCCAGGAAGATCTGGATGCCAAGAATAAGGAATGATCCGAATAAACAGAACCCGGGTATTACCACAGCAATGTGCGTACTGCCCGGGCTCTTTTTATATTCATTTCAGGGAAATGGTTCCCTGAACGGAACGTGATACTGAGGCTCATATGAGCTTTGTATCCATTGTCTTAAAGGAGGAGAAATATGAGGAAGAAAAACGGGGAAAAGAAAAAAGCGCCTGAGATACGTCCGGGCCGCGCGGTGCGAAACGATCTGTTCGCATGCTCACTGCTTGCAAGGCTTTGTCCTTCACTGGTGGTGCATCAGTGCGTGGCCCGGTTTCTGGGGTACTTTGAATGGCTGTTCTACAGCGCATTTTTCATGCGCTACGTGATCCGGTCCTTAGAGAACGGGGACAGCTTCAAAACCATCATGGTGTTCGTGGTGATCGTTGCAGTGGTCATGTGCGCCATGAATCTGTATGAACGCTTTCTGGAGGGATATGTCTATCCCGTAAGCGCGGCAAAGGTCAACAAGGGTCTGTATACGAGGCTTTTTCGAAAGTCCCGGAACGTGGAACTGGAATGCTTTGAAGACAGCGCATTCTACGACCGCTATACCCTGGCCATGGAGAAAGCGGATGAGAGACTGACCCAGACGGTGCAGTCGGTATTTGAAGCCTTTTTCGGCGCCATTGCCAGCGCCTGTGCATTTATTTTTATGTTTCAGATCGACAAGATGTCGGTGCTGTTCATTCTGTTTCCGGTGATCGGAAACTTTGTGTTTAACGCGGCCATCAGCCGTCTGGACTATGCAAGAAACAAGGATATGGCGCCCCACAACCGGCGGATCGCCTATATCAACCGTGTGATGTATCTGCCGGATTACGCCAAGGAAATGCGGCTGACGGGAGTATTTTCCGTCATGCAGAGGCAGTACCGGGAAGCCATTGAAGGCCTGCGGGATGTGACTAAGAAGTACTCCCTGAAGGCGGCTGTGCTCCACTGGCTGTACGTGCACTTCACCTTTACCTTTATCTTTGAGGGACTTCTGATCTACGGTGCTTACCGGACACTGGTATCAGGGACAATGGATCTGGCCAGCCTTTCCGTCATCACCTCCCTGATGGTGTCCACCACCTGGATCCTCATCGGCTTTACGGAGTCTCTGATGAATCTGTTCAAGAACGGCCTCTATGTGGAGTACCTTCGTACCTTCCTGGAGTATAAGGAGAAGATCCCGGAGGATCAGGAGGGAGAGGATCCCGGAGATACCATTCACAGCATTGAGTTCAGGGACGTGTCCTTTTCCTACAAGGATCAGGAGGTTCTGTCCCACCTGAACATGGAATTCCGGGCGGGCAAGACCTACGCTCTCGTAGGTTACAACGGTGCGGGTAAGACCACCCTCATCAAGCTGCTGCTCAGATACTACGATCCCACCTCGGGAACCATTCTCCTGAACGGCCGGGATATCCGGGAGTACAACTTAAAGAAGTATCGGGCCCTTTTTGCCACGGCCTTCCAGGACCATAGGATGTTCTCCATGTCCGTTTTGGAAAATGTAGTCATGGGCGAGCCCGTTCCCGAAGAAGAGAAGGAGAGCAGAGTCTCAGAAGCCCTGAAGCTCTCCGGAGTATATGAGAAGGTCATGAGCCTTCCCAAGGGCATTCACACAACGTTAACGAGGGAGTTTGACGAAGAGGGAGCGGTGCTCTCCGGCGGAGAATTTCAGAAGATCGTGGTGGCAAGAGCATTTGTCAAGAACTGCCCCTTCAAGATCTTTGACGAGCCCTCCAGTGCTTTGGACCCCATTGCCGAGGCAAATCTCTTTGACAACATCTATACTGCCTGCAGGGACAATACCCTGGTGTTTATTTCCCACCTGCTCTCTTCCGTGCAGAATGCGGACTGGGTGTACCTTCTGGCGGATAAAACCGTGAAGGAGTGCGGAACCCACCGAATGCTGATGGATGCCAAGGGGATCTATGCGG
>JAGACB010000203.1 GCA_017614345.1 Lachnospiraceae bacterium | reverse complement strand
TTCCGGTGTCCTGGCTGGTTGGGAACCGGCACGCCGGCCTCGACGGTCTTCCAAGCCTGCTGATCCCATCTTCTCATAGCGCAATACCCAGTTGCGTACCTGCTGATAAGAACAGTTATACTTCAGTGCCATTGCACCATAATTCTTATCATTGGCAAGGCAGTCCTGTACGATAGCAAGGCGTTCTTCGGGCGTTGTCTGTCTGGCTTTTCTCATGTAGCTACCTCCTCCGCTTCCGCGCGATTTGATCTCTCCATGAGTATTATACACCTTCAGCCATGATTGTAACTGCCTTTTTGAGCGAAGGCCGTACCGGGCCGCTATATCCATCAGGGATTCCTTTCCGTCTAGATAATCATTAACTGCCTGCAGCTTAGTCTTCTCAGAGTAATATTTGTTTCTGCGTTGCTCCAGTAGACCCGCCGGTCCCTCGTTACGATAGATGTTGACCCATTTCCGAAAGGAATCTGTTCCGTTTCCAGACAGCCCGGCCAACCTCCCGGCTTCTCGTATTCCGATTTCGTCCCTCAGATACTGCTCAACCAACTGTACCTTTAGGACTGGATCAATCTTACTCTTTTTGGACATAGAAATACCCCCAAGTAGGTTTTATATTTCAGTGTCCTACTTGGAGGTAGCATATCAGAACAATATTTGTTATTAAGTTTTCGGATTATTATCAATCCAAATTCTTAATCATTAGATTCCTGAGCCATGAAATCCTCCACGCTCAGAAGGCCCATGTTGATCGCAAAAATGCGGTCGTTGTAGGAATCCACGGTGTTGACGGAGATGTCGATCAGACTCTCAAAGACGTCCTCGGTCAGGGTGGAATCCTTGTAAGAGGTGGTCATCACAAAGGTGATCTGGCCGTCAGACATGTTCATGCTGAAGGCGCCTACGGAAAGGGCGTAGTTCATGACGCTGATGGCAATGATGGCATCGATCCGCTTGTCATCCTTGATCTTGAAGGTGAAGGGGGATCTTAAGCACACCAGTTCCTTCTCGCTGTCAACGGAAAGCGCCAGCTTTACGGGAAGGTCATTGCCTGAAACACCGAAGGTGACAACACGGTTTTCCGGATCTTCTTTGAAACGCCAGTTTCTGCGGTTTAAAGAGGCCACGATCCCTCTGTAGACGGAATCGGCCTTTTCTGCACTATTTGTATTTCCCATAATTATCCCATCGCCTCCAAAAATTTCTCCAGACTGATCATTCCCTTGGACAATGCAAAGAACAACGCGGTAAAGCGGTTTAAGTTGCTCACTGCCACTTCCGTCAGGTGGTCGATCAGTTCATCACCGATGATGCACTGTGCTCCGTACAGAGCGGTTACGCGGAATCCCACGTCTCCGGTCTGGATGTTGAAATCAAAGCTGCCCTCATCTAAGGTGCTGTTGACAAAGTTGATCGCCGCTGCCACATCCATCCGGTGCTCTTCCGTCATATCAAAGGGAAGAAGACAGAAGATGGAGATTGCCTCCAAGCGTTCCTTGATCCGGATGTTCATGGAGATGGGAAGGTCTTCCCCGTCAATGCTCACGGACACCACCAGATCATCCGGATTGCACTCCGGATCCCAGTTTTTCTTCTTCAGGACATTGCAGACCTGATTGTAGAGTTCTTCTCCTTTTGCAGTCTCTGCCATTTCTGCTCCTTTCTGTGCCGCAGAAGGCCGCACGCCGGCCCTTCCTCAGGCAAATGTTTTTATCATTTTCCGTTGCAGATCAGGATCTGCGACTGAGTTACAGCTCTACCTTAGGCAGACCTGCGAAGCCGGGTGCCAGATCCTCATCGGTAGGGATGTAATCGGACATTTCCCCGTTATTGAACTTCTCATATGCAACCATATCAAAGTAGCCGGTTCCGGTCAGGCCGAAGACAATGGTCTTCTCCTCTCCGGTCTCCTTGCACTTCATTGCCTCATCAATGGCTACGCGGATCGCATGGCTGCTCTCGGGTGCGGGAAGGATTCCCTCGGATCTTGCAAAGATCTCAGCCGCCTCGAAGACTGCGGTCTGCTCCACGCTGACTGCCTCCATATATCCGTCGTGATACAGCTGGGACAGGATGGGGCTCATGCCGTGATATCTGAGGCCTCCTGCATGGTTTGCGGAAGGGATGAAGCCGCTGCCCAGGGTGTACATCTTCGCCAGAGGACATACCTTTCCGGTATCGCAGAAGTCGTAAGCAAACTTACCTCTGGTAAAGCTGGGGCAGGATGCGGGTTCTACGGCAATGACGCGATACTTAGCTTCGCCCCGGAGCATTTCCCCGATGAAGGGAGATACCAGGCCGCCTAAGTTGGAGCCGCCGCCTGCGCAGCCGATGATCATATCCGGAACAATGCCGTACTTATCCAGAGCTGCCTTGGTCTCAAGACCGATCACGGTCTGATGCAGCAGCACCTGATTCAGAACGCTTCCCAGCACATACTTGTAGCCTTCCTGCTTCAGCTCTGCTTCCACTGCCTCGGAGATGGCACAGCCAAGACTTCCGGTGGTTCCGGGATGCTCAGCGAGGATCTTCCGGCCGATCTCTGTGGTGGTACTGGGGGAAGGAGTTACGGTAGCGCCGTAGGTTCTCATGACCTCCCGGCGGAAAGGCTTCTGCTCATAGGAAACCTTTACCATGTATACCTGGCAGTCCAGGCCCAGATATGCACAGGCCATGGAAAGCGCGGTTCCCCACTGACCTGCACCGGTCTCTGTGGTAACACCCTTTAAGCCCTGCTTCTTTGCGTAGTAAGCCTGGGCAATGGCGGAGTTCAGCTTGTGGCTTCCGCTGGTGTTATTTCCCTCGAACTTATAGTAGATCTTTGCGGGAGTGCCCAGCTTCTTCTCCAGGCAATATGCCCGTACCAGAGGTGACGGACGATACATCTTATAGAAATCCAGGATCTCCTGAGGGATGGGAAAATACTTGGTGTCATTGTCCAGTTCCTGGGCGATCAGCTCGTCGCAGAATACTCCTGCCAGTTCCTCGGCAGTCATGGGCTGCAGAGTTCCGGGATTGAGCAGGGGAGCCGGCTTGTTCTTCATATCGGAACGGATGTTGTACCATGCTTTAGGCATCTCTTCTTCGCTCAGATAGATCTTGTAGGGAATCGTTTTGTCCATA
>JAGACB010000202.1 GCA_017614345.1 Lachnospiraceae bacterium | reverse complement strand
TTCTGCTGCAGCCTCTTCGGTTGCCGCTTCCTCTGCGCCCTCAGTTGCAGGCTCTTCGGTTGCGGCTTCTTCTGTGCCTTCAGTTGCAGGCTCTTCCGTTGTTGCTTCTTCTGCGCCTTCAGTTGCAGGCTCTTCGGTTGCGGCCTCCTCTGTGCCTTCAGTTGCAGGCTCTTCCGTTGCTGCTTCTTCTGCAGCACCTTCCGCACCGGTCTCTTCCACCTGAGCCTCAGCAGCTTCTTCTTCCCGAAGTTCTTCTGCTTCCGCTTCCTGCTCACGGCCCCACTCAGCATCCTTTTCAGGATCCATAGCCCAGTGAGATGCCTCGCCCAGTTCTTCCGTACGGTCTTCTGCCGCTCTGGTCTGTGCTGCTATCCGCTCTTTAAATGCTCTTGCTTCTTCAGCGAGTCTTGCTTCCTCAGCCTTTCTCGCTTCCTCAGCCAGTCTTGCTTCCTCCGCAAGACGAGCCTCCTCTGCAAGGCGTGCTTCTTCTGCCAGTCTTGCAGCCTCTGCCTCTGCGGCTTCCTTGGCTGCCTGTTCTTCTTTTGCATTCTTCCGATGGTCGATCATGGCAAATGCCGAAGCCAGCGCTGCCTTTGCGCGGGCGTCGGAACTCATCTCAGCCGGCTCACTCTTTTCGGAAGGATCTTTCTTACTTAATTCCACATCGTCAATATTCATAGATTTATCTGCCTCTTCCGTGGAAACGACAGCTTCCGCCGCTTCAGCTGCAGGAGCCTCAGCCGTTACGGGCTGCTCCTGAACAGGATCGACAGTCTCGTCCTCGATCGGAGATCCGGAGACCGATTTCCTGACCTTCATGTAGGAAAGCATGAATTCCTGTGCTTTTCCGCCGTTTCCGTTATTATTCTCACTCATGGGCAAACCTCCTCAAAGTTTGTCTGTTACTCTTTTCCCGGACCGGTTGGTTGCAGGTCTGTGACCTGCAACAATCGTCGATAATCCGCAGGATTATCGGCGCATCCGTTTGGTTCGATCGTCGAACCAAACTATTCCTTAGTCCCTTTCGGTCCTGTACCGGATCTGATCTAACCCCTTACACACCGGCACACATACTCATAACCCATTCGATTTATTACGTGAGCTGAGAACGGAAGGACATTTTCCTCCCATTCTCATACATACGGATTCAGTATAGCACGATTCTTGTCATTTCACTTCTCAGATATTGCTAAATCTCAAAAAAATGAAGGAATTTTATAAAATTTTCCTATTTTTTATCCCATGACCACAAGGATCTCGGAAACCGCCTCCTTTTCCTGTGTTCCGGCCTTTCCGGAAATGGTGAACTGACCCTTTGCGCTGCCGCATTCTGCCTGATATCCGCCCTTGAAACCGGAAACCAGTGCAACACCGTTTTCATCCGTCTTTACGGTCTCTGTGGTGTGCCACTCTTCCTTAATGAGACGCTGAAGCTCTAAGTAGGAAGGCTTTACGGTGCCGTCCTTGCGGATGAGACCGCTGGGTGCACCGAGCCATGCTCCGTCCGCGAAATCCCAACCGGTCACTGCTTCTACCAGAGGATGATCGAACAGAACGGTCAGCATCTCTGCCCATTCCTTCTTCTGACGCTCCTCTCCCTCGGGAGTGGTGGGCCATTCGGGGATCTGATAATCATTTAAGTCCACGATCTCCGGAGGCATAATGTGTCCGGAAACCAGGGTATTCTCTGTAAAATGAATAGGCAGGCCGAATACGGAGAAACGGTCTAAGATATCCTGAAGCTTCTCAAGGCCCATATAGCCCTGATGCTGGTGAGTCTGGATACCGATGGCGGAAATGGGAACTCCTGCGTTCAGGCAGCCGTCGATCAGAATCCGGTAGCTCTCGGAAAGGTTGAAATCATTGATCAGAAGGGTTGCCTCGGGATTGGCCGCCTTGGCTGCTTCAAATACTTCCTTCACCAGCTTCACACGACCCAGTTCCTTGCAGATCCGGGTAATGGCATTGTCATAGCGGTCGTAAACAGGCATGATCACCACTTCATTGATCACGTCCCAGATATCGATCACACCGCGGAATTCAGAAACATCGCGGTTGATACGGTCCAGTTGCTTCTGCAGGATGGTGGCGTTGTCATATTCCATGAGCCAGTTTGCACAGGCAGTATGCCAGCAGAGAGGATGTCCCTTGACCTTTGCGCCGTGCTCGATCAGATATTTGGAAGCTCTCATGCGGTTCTCGGTCATCGGCTTGCCTTCTTCCGGCTCAAACTGTCCCCAGTAAAAGGACATGGTACCGTAATTGAAGAGGTCGGTCCACTTGTTCATCCGGTCGGTAAAGAATTCCTTCCCCCGTCCGGACTTCTTAAAAAATTCATTGTTCTCGAAAAACTCATCCGGTTCGGTAGCCAGGATCGCATCAAAGGCTCCGCATCCGAAGAGGAATTCATGACTTGTCTGATCCACCTTGATCTCGCGGCCTGCAAGGGCATTTCCCTGAGCATCCGTAAAGCGTACCAGAACCTGTCCCTTTCTTGCATCAAAAGTTCTGCTCATTTTTCGTCCTCCTTCTCAAAAATAATAATACTTTATCGTTACACCTAAAACTCTACCACTGTAAGCCTTTCCCTGCTAACTTGTTTTTATCTGAGTGTTCCCATTATTTTTCTTTTTTACCGGAAAATGTTCCCTCTTTCGTCAATTTCTGTCAGAATCCGGCTCATTTTTTGCGGAAGATTCCACATTTTATCCATTGATTTTTCAGGCAAAACATACTATGCTATGGGGTATCAGAGAGATAAGACTCTGAAATACGCCAATAAGAGGTGCACAATGAGCGCAGATGCAATGAAACCGATCAAAGAAGGTAAGGTCCGTGAGATCTATGACAACGGCGACAGCCTGATCATGGTAGCTACAGACCGGATCAGCTGCTTTGATGTGATCCTGAAGAATACCATTTCCAAGAAGGGTACCGTTCTGACCCAGATGTCCAAGTTCTGGTTCGACTATACCTCCGATATTCTTCCCAATCACATGATCTCCACAGATACAGACGATATGCCTGAATTCTTCCGTCAGGATAAGTTCAAGGGCAATTCCATGAAATGCAGAAAGCTGACCATGCTTCCCATCGAATGCATCGTTCGCGGATATATCACAGGAAGCGGCTGGGCAAGCTATCAGAAGAACGGAACCGTTTGCGGCATCACTCTTCCCGAAGGCCTGAAGGAATCCGACAAGCTCCCTGAGCCCATCTACACTCCTTCCACCAAGGCTGAGATCGGTGATCACGATGAGAACATCTCCTTCGAACGCAGCGTTGAGGTTCTGGAGCGTGAGTTCCCCGGCAAGGGCCGGATCTATGCAGAACAGCTCAGAGACTACACCATTGCTCTTTATAAGAAGTGTGCGGATTACGCACTGACCAAGGGTATCATCATTGCAGATACCAAGTTTGAATTCGGTCTGGACGAGGAAGGAAATGTGGTTCTCGGCGATGAGATGCTCACTCCCGACAGTTCCCGTTTCTGGCCTGCAGACGGCTACGAGCCCGGACACGGTCAGCCTTCCTTCGACAAGCAGTTTGCAAGAGACTGGCTGAAGAACAACGAAGGCAAGCACGACTGGGAGCTTCCTCAGGAGATCGCAGACAAGACCATCGAAAAGTACCTGGAGTGCTACGAGCGCCTCACCGGTTCTCCGCTGGAATAATGTAATAAGCAACGGACAGCTCCTGTATTTCGGAAAATGTTCGAGCCGAATAAAACAAACAATCCCCCATCACATCAGTGGTGGGGGATAATTTTTTGTTAACAGCGAGCCAAAGTGATCCTGCTGCGCTTGTACAAAGCAGTCGCCGCTGCTCACCGGATATGAAAGCCGTACTCTCCCTCACACAGCTCCAGATCCTTAGACTCCATGCAGTCAATGCGGATGTAGGAGCTCTGATTGATCAGCTTCAGCATCTGAAAGATCATCTCTTCCGTTCCCTGGACCTCCATGACCACGGAGCCGTCCCAGTCATTTTTCACCCAGCCCGTCAGGCCCAGGCCGCTTGCTGCATACTTTGCACGGTAACGAAAACCAACACCCTGGACGTCTCCCGTCACCCGGATCTCTCTTCTGATCACTTCTGTGCTCACCTTCCGCATCTCCTTTTCACATCATAGCTCGGACATTTTTCATTCGAGTCTCATTATACCACGGGCCCGGAACATTTTCCACCAAAAGGGAAATGACCGGTGCCGACAGGATAGCACCGGTCATTTCGGGAGATTTCACCGAATATTTTTTCTTCCTCGGATCTTCACCTTATTCTGCCACAAGCATACGATAGGCTTCGATCTTACGGATCCTGGAGGACATTAAAAGTGCCATCATAAAGGCAAAGAGGACCATGATCACTCCCGTCAGGATCACTCCTGAGATCGGAATGGTAAATGTACTCTTCATGAGGCCGAAGGCAAACAGCATCATGGACATATAGGGATTGGCCAGATAATAGGAGACCACCGAGAAGATGATGACGGACAGGATCATGACAGGCATGAAGCTTAAGGCCGTCTGGATCATCAGATCAAAGGAGGTAAAGCCCAGGGCCTTGTAGATCCCGTACTCCTTCCGGCGACGGTACAGCAGGGATTTTAAGAGCAGGTAGAAGATCAGGGTGATCACCGCTGCGGATACCACACCCATGAGGCCCAGCATCAGGCCCGCCACACTCTTGAAGAGTTCCATACCCCCCTCCATGGTGGTATAGACATTAATGGTGGACTGAATGTGCTCTCCCAGCTCAGCCTTGGCAGCCGTGAACACTTCCTCACAGTCGTCCTTGTCGCTGCCTTCCGGCAGGTCAAACCAATAGTACACCGGCAGGTATTCCAGATCCAGGAGACGCTCCGCTCCCTCTTCCGTCATCATTCCCTCACGTCCGAAATTGTTGCAGGTCTGGATCAGACCGGAAATGATGTAATCATAATGCTCATCTCCGTAGACCATCTCGATCTCATCCCCGATCACATAACCGTATTCGGAGGCAAATCTTCCGCTGACGGCGATCTCATTGTCATACTTCGGGAAGCGTCCGTCATAGCAGATGTCCTGATTGTTGATCTTTGCTCCGTCGTCCACGATGTAGATCTGCAGGGTATCCTGATCCTTATAGTTGAGGGGCAGGTTAAGGATCCTTCGGATGTTGCTGACATCCTCCCGCTCCTCAAGGAAATCAAGGGCCTCCTCTTTTGCATCCTGATCCACCGAAAGCACTCCGGCTCCGTACTCAATGGTCAGAAGCCCGATGTTAGGATGCAGATTGAAGTTATCGAACATCATCAGAGAAACCACACAGACGAATACCAGGAGCCCCGTCACAAAGAAAATGATCACGTTCTGACTTAAGTTGGTGGTAAGCATCTTCAGGGAAAGACTGATATTTAACCCGAAGGGTGCCTTGGAAAGAGGCACAAGATTCTTACGGAAGTTATGACTTTCCAAGCCTTCCCGAAGGGCCAGGATGGGCTCCACCTTCCGGATCCGGATGGTTGCAAGCAAGGTGATCAGCAGGATAAATGCCGTCACGGCGCACACCGTGATCAGGATCACCATCGGAGAAAAACCGGGTGTATAGGGAATTCCCATCTGGGAGATCACGATCTTTGACATAAGGGGCATGCTTGCGTAGCCCAAAACCACTCCGATCACGGAGCCCGTCAGAGCCAGAAGCCCGAAGGTAAATAACAGAGAAGCACGGATGTCCATGGAAACATAGCCGATGGCCTTCAGAGCGCCGATCATCTTCATATTTTCCCGGATATAGTTTCCGATGGAGCTGCCTAACATCAGCGCAACCACACCCAAAAGCACCGTGGTCATGACCAGGAAGGAAACTGCCATGATCAGACTCACAAAGGTACGGCTGAAAAGGGCTTTATCCAGAAGCTTAAAACAGAAGGAGAGACCGGGATTGGAGGCAAGCGCCGTATTGGAAAGCTTGATCATAAACTCTCCGCTCTTCACGCCTTCTTTGAAGTCAAACACCGTCAGGACCGCTTCATGAGTATCCTTGTCGGCTTCCATCAGAGCTTCATAGGTATCATCGTCCACGATCAGCTCATAATAGCTCTGGTTACTGCAGCCGAACCAGGTGGTGTTATGAAAACCCTTCACCCTGAAGGTATGGTCGCGACCCCCGAGGATAATGCTGAAGTCATCGCCGATCTGGTATCCGCCGCCGGTGTAGAACTGATAGGGCAGATACACGGTCTTGCCGGTGACGGAAGGATCTTCGTCCACGATCTCAGTCTTGTCCTTTTCCGTGTAAAATGCCTCCGAATCACTGATGAGGAGCCCGGGATTTACGGATCCCTTCCCGTAATGCACGGAAACATCGGGATAATCCAGAAGACGCCGGCTCTGCCAGTCCGTCATATTTTCGGAAAGGAGCTCCTCCAGCTTGGTATCATCATACTCCGAAAGATCTCCCGTCAGGAAAAAGTATCCGTCTCCGGAATTCAGGTGCTTTGCAGTCCGCTCCATTGAAGGGTAGGCATCGAAAAACATCAGAAGGGCGGAGCTGATCAGCATGGAGAGGATCACCACCAGAATGAACAGGCCGGCAACGGTCCCCCGGTTCTTTCTCAGATTGGACTTGGTAAGGATCAGGATCTTGTTCATGATTACCACCCCATTTTCCCTAAAAATTCATTGAGCTTCTGATGACGCTCTGTATCATTCGGAACATAGCGGCCCAGATCACAGATTCCTGCGATCTCACCATCCTTTACGTACAGGATCCGGTTGCCGCGCCTTGCACTGACAATATCATGAGTGACCATCACAATGGACTGGCCCATCTCATTGAACCTGGTGAGGGCATCCAGCACGTCCCGGCCGGTTTTGGAGTTCAGGGCTCCCGTGGGCTCGTCTGCAAAGACCAGAGCCGGTGTATTGATGAGGGCTCTGGCGATCCCCACACGCTGGGCTTCACCGCCGGAGATCTGGGTCGGGAACTTATCCCACATGGACTCCTCAATGTCCACCTGCTTTAGGATCTCCTTGGCCTTCGCCGTTACCTCGGAAAGCTTCTTGTTGTTTAACAGCCCGGCCACCAATACATTGTCCAGGACGCTCATGGAATCCACCAGGTAGATCTGCTGGAACACAAATCCGCAGTGATCCCGGCGGAATCTGGCCAGATCGTCTGCCGACTTATTGGTGATGGTCTCACCGCAGAACACCACCTCACCTAAGGTGGGCCTGTCCATTCCGGACAGCGCATACAATAGTGTTGATTTTCCCGCTCCGGAGGCTCCCATGATGATGGTGAAATCCTTCTCGTAGATCTCCAGATCCACATTCTTCAACACATGTTGCTGGATCCCTCCGTTGGAAAATGATTTGCAGAGCTTTCTGGTTTCAATGATATTCTTCATTTTGTATCTCCTCTTTGTTCACTCACAAGCCGGCTCTCTCCGGCTCACTCTTCGACCTTACGAGCTCATTTTAGAAAATCAACCCTTAACTGTCATTACCGAACTCTTAAATAGTTCTTAAATCGGGGGTGACAGGGGGACGGTTCCGTTGCAGGTCCATGACCTGCAACCAAGTCATCACTAAAACGTCAGTTGGGACAGTTCTTTGATGCTCAGAATGCATCAAGGTAACTGTCCCAACTTAAATTCGTCTCATTCAACAATTCGCAATCCCAAAGACACCATGAGGCCCGGCTCTGCGTTGGTAATGCGAAGGATGCCGTTCATGCGGTCAAGATAATAGGCGGTGAGGTACAGGCCCAGGCCTGCGCCGTCAAGGCCGGAGGCATTGCTGCCGCGGCGGTACTTCTCCGTCAGAAGAGGGAGCTCCTCCTCTGAAACCCCGGGCCCCTGATCCCGGATCCGGATCCACAGAAGATCCTCCTGAACCTCGAAGCTGATATCGATCTTCGTATCCGCATATTTATAGGAATTCATGAAAATGTTGTCAAATGCCTGCTGAAGGCGGAGCATATCCACATAGACCCGAAAGTCCGAATAAGGCTCCTTGGAGAGTGCCTCCGCTCCCGTTCCGCTGTTTCTGAAATCAGCATTCTGCAAGAGCGGCATGATGGCGGATGCAAAGACCGGCATGGAAGTAACCGAGATCTCCGTTACATCCCCCACACTGGCTTCGAAAAGATTGTCCACCAGAACGGTGACCTGATCCGTCTTCGCATCGATCTGGGCAAACAAAGCCCTGACCCGTTCTCCTTCCGCCAGCTCGCAGCCGATCTCGGAAGCGGACTTGATGGAGGCAATGGGTGTTTTGATATCATGGGAGAGCTTTGCCGTCATCTCCTTCTTTTCGTCATAGGCCTTCTTTTCCGCCGCCCGGGCTTTTTTCAGCTCCGAGCGCATCAGATCAAAGGATTCGGAAAAGCTTCCGAATACGTGTCTTCGGTCCATGGGAAGAGGCAGATCCAGGTTTCCGGAAGCAACTCTCTCGGCAAACCGGTTCAGCTCCCGGAAGGGATCCAGGACATTTTTCTTTAAATAGTAATACCAGATCAGGATAATGAGAAGCTGCAACAGCGAAAAGCCGCCGATCAGGATCAGAAGACGGATCCGGAATGCCCTGATGACAGTCCCTGTCCGGTTACAGATCAGGACTCTGCCGATCACACGGCCCTCGGAATCCGTAACATCTAAAATGGTATCCCTGTTTCTGACTGCTTCATTCATGGAATGAGACACACCGCTCTCACTCTCATAAAGAAGTTCTCCCTCCGGATCTAAGACCGCAAAGGGAAGGGGCTTTTCATAGAGTTCGGGATTGCCGAAATTCTTTTCCACGGAACGAAGGACCTCATTCACACTGACCGTATCCTGAGACACGAGATCGGAACGCACAAGAACCCGGTCCGTCATGATCACACACAAAAGGATCTCGATGGCAAAGGACAGAAACAGTGCCATCAGAAAGGGCGCTTTTTTCATGTTGCCTCCTGCTTATCCCGGGATACAAAGCGATATCCGGCCTTCCATACCGTACGGATATAGGTGGGATTCTTGGGATCCGGCTCGATCTCCTCACGAACCCTTCGGATATGCACGTTCAGAGTGCCATCGGTGGTAAACTTATCGTTCCAGACATTGTCAAAGAGTTCCGCCTTGGTGATCAGGCGGTCGTGATTATCCGACAGATATTTTAAAAGTTTAAACTCCAGACTGGTGAGCCGGTGCTCTGTTTCTCCGGTCCACACTGTCATGTTCACACTGTCGATCCGGAGGAACCCGTCATCATAATCCTTTTCCTTTGCTTCACCGCTTCCGCCCTCTGATCCTGCCCCCGAACCCTCCTCAGAAGCACAGAACCTCTTTAAGACCACCCGGACCTTGGCCAGAAGAACGCCCAGAGAATAAGGCTTTTCAATGTAATCATCCCCGCCGATATTTAATGCCACGATCTTGTCATCATCGGACTTTCTGGCGGAAATGAACAGGATCGGAAGATCGTATTTTTCACGAAGAAGCCGGCAGAGGGTAAATCCGCTGCCATCTCCCAGATTGATATCAAGAAGCACTGTTCTGGTGCTGTCATTTTCAAAAAACCGAAGGGCTTCCTCCATACTGTAAAGC
>JAGACB010000201.1 GCA_017614345.1 Lachnospiraceae bacterium | reverse complement strand
TTTCGGAACAGCCGTTGCGATCGTAGTATCGCTCATGAATTTCGGTTTCTTCCTTTTTATGACCCGCGGGACCTTCAAGGGCGGCAAGGTAAAACAGGCCGTCCGGAGAGCCAAGTTCCAGAGCCAGGTTGCAAAGGGAATGAAGGGGAGCCCTGCGGCACCCGGAAAGCGTGCAAGACATATCTGCCACACCTGCGGCATTACCGACATCGACGATCCGTCCATGTCCTTCCGGTTCTGCTCGAAGTGTGAGGGCAATTTTGAATACTGTGAGAATCATCTTTACACTCACATACATGTATTAAAGGAAGTGACACTTCCGAGAGAGGAAGATCGGGGATCCGGCAGCGGACGTGATTCGGATACGTTCCGGGAAGACCCGAAAGAACTGTGACAGAAAGGATAAGACTATGGAGAAAAAACCGTTTGTTACCAAAGAAGAGATCGAGGAGATCGTAAAAACCTATCCCACACCTTTTCATATCTATGATGAGGCTGGGATCCGCAAGAACTGTGAGGATGTGCAGGAAGCATTTTCCTGGAATCCGGGCTATCGGGAGTTCTTTGCCGTAAAGGCCAATCCCAACCCCTTCATCCTGAAGATCCTGAAGGAGTACGGCATAGGCTGTGACTGCTCCTCCATGGTGGAACTGAAAATTGCCCATGCCCTCGGTTTCCCCGGAGACATGATCATGTTCTCTTCCAACGTAACACCTGCGGAAGAATATGTATATGCAAAGAAGATCGGCGCCATCATCAATCTGGATGATATCAGCCATATCGAATATCTGGAAAATTGTGCCGGCATTCCCGAGACCATCTGCTGCCGTTATAATCCCGGCGGTGTGTTCAAGATCCACAACAACATCATGGACAACCCTGCAGAAGCGAAGTACGGCTTTACCACCGAGCAGCTGTTTGAGGGTATGGCAAAGCTGAAGGAAAAAGGTGCAAAGCGTTTCGGTATCCATGCCTTCCTGGCTTCCAATACCGTGACAAATGAGTATTATCCTACCCTTGCAAGAACTCTGTTCGAGACAGCAGTGGAACTGAAGAACCGTCTTGATATCAAGATCTCCTTCATTAATCTGTCCGGCGGTGTGGGTATCCCTTATCGTCCCGACCAGACTCCCAATGACATCCGTGTCATCGGCGAAGGTGTCAGAAAAGCCTTTGAAGAGGTTATGGTTCCCGCAGGACTGGGTGATGCAGCCATCTACACCGAGATGGGCCGTTTCATGACAGGCCCTTACGGCGGTCTTGTGACCAAGGTCCTTCACGAGAAGAAGACCTATCGTGACTACATCGGTTGTGATGCCTGCGCAGCCAACCTGATGCGTCCCGCAGTTTATGATGCTTATCATCATATTACGGTTCTCGGCAAGGAAAATGAGACCTGCGACCACAAGTATGATGTTACCGGTTCCCTTTGTGAGAACTGCGATAAGTTTGCAAAGGAGCGGATGTTGCCGGAGATCAACATCGGCGATTATCTGTTCATCCATGATACCGGTGCACACGGCTATGCCATGGGCTATCAGTACAACGGAAAGCTCCGCAGCGCAGAACTTCTTCTGCATCCGGATCACACCGTGACTCTGATCCGCAGAGCCGAGAATATCCACGATTATCTGTCCACCTTCGATTTCTGTGACGTTTATGACGGCATCGATGAGGATTGAATCCGTACAGGAACATACAAACAGGTTTTGATCATATAAATGGGTTTTGATCACATGAACAGGTTTTGATCATTGAAAGCGGGAGTGAAGGCTCCCGCTTTTAAATTTCTACAGGTTGTAGAGAAAAACCTCGACGATCCGTGGAATCGGGCATTTTTCTGCACTTTCAAGAGGAGGTTTTCATTGACTATATACCGGGAGATGGTACAATAATTCTGTGAAGAAAGCAACCTTCCGCCTATGAAGTAAAGCGTGAAAAAAGGCGGAAGGGATAATAAGGGAGAAATGTTTTGTTTTTCTTTTAAAAACGATCATTTTGCCCTTGACAGAAACCTGAAATTAGATTAAGATAAGTTCGAACGGTTGTTCGAAGTATTCGAACCGAAAAGGAGAATCAGAAAATGGATCAGAACGAAAAGAAGAAAGCCATAGAAGCGGCCCTTTCCCAGATCGAGAAGGCATACGGTAAGGGCTCCATCATGAGACTGGGGGATGCACCCAGCAACCTGAATATTGAAACAGTATCCACCGGTTCCCTGAGCCTTGACCTGGCTCTCGGCGCAGGCGGTATTCCCAAGGGAAGGATCGTGGAGATCTACGGACCCGAGTCCAGTGGTAAGACCACGGTTGCCCTTCATATGGTAGCAGAAGTACAGAAGAGAGGCGGCATTGCCGGCTTTATCGATGCAGAGCATGCTCTTGATCCTGTATACGCAAAGAATATCGGTGTTGATATCGATAACCTTTATATCTCTCAGCCTGACTGCGGTGAGCAGGCTCTTGACATTGCAGAGACCATGGTACGTTCCGGTGCCGTTGATATCATCATCATCGACTCCGTTGCAGCTTTGGTTCCGAAGGCAGAGATCGAAGGAGACATGGGTGACAGCCACATGGGTGTTCAGGCCCGTTTGATGTCCCAGGCACTTCGTAAGCTGACAGCCATCATCGGCAAGACCAACTGTATCGTGATCTTCATCAACCAGCTGCGTGAGAAGATCGGTGTTATGTTCGGTAACCCCGAGACCACCACAGGCGGTCGAGCTCTGAAGTTCTTTGCATCCATTCGTATGGACGTCAGAAGAACAGAGACCTTAAAGCTCAGCGGTGAGGTGATCGGTAACCACACCAAGGTTAAGGTAGTAAAGAATAAGATCGCTCCGCCCTTCCGTGAGGCTGAGTTTGATATCATGTTCGGTAAGGGTATTTCCCGTTCCGGAGACATCCTGGATCTTGCAGCCAACAACGGCATCATTGTAAAGAGCGGTGCCTGGTCTGCATATGAAGGAGCCAAGATCGGTCAGGGCCGTGAGAATGCCAAGATCTATCTGGAGGAGAATCCTGCAGTAATGGCTGAGATCGAGAATAAGGTCCGTGATCATTTCGGTCTGCCTCAGTCTGCGATCATTGAAGCAGCCCCTGCAGAAGAAAAGCCTGCTACAGAGGAGTGATATGAAACAGGAACATTGTCCCTCCCCCTCTTCGGAGGGGGAGTCTTTTTTTGAAACGGAATCTGTCGGTGTGGTCACCTCAATAGATGAAGTGAAGTCCGGGAAGGGAATGAAGTACCGGCTTGTCATCAATGAGGTTTCTTTTTGTACCTTAAAACGGCGGGAATTGAAGGCTTCCGGACTGAAGGTGGGAGAAGCGGTAACACAGCAGAAGCTTTCTGAACTCATCCACGGCCCGCTGTACCAGAGAGGCCGTGCCTATGCACTGCATCTCTTGGATTCCCGTCCCATGACATCAGAGCAGATCCGTAAAAAACTTACGGATCATTCCTATCCTTCGGAGGCTTCAGAACTGATCATAGAAGATCTGACCTCCTCCGGTATCCTGAATGATAAGGAATATGCCACATCCTATCTTCTGACCTATCTCGGTCGTGAGAGCGAACGGCGGATCCGTATGAAGCTGATGACCAAGGGTGTATCGAAGACTGTGATTGATGAAGCATTTTCCTCTTATAAGGAACTGATGCAGGATCCGATGGATGATACGGCAGAGGAAGACAGTGATGAGAACAGCGTGATCCGAAAAGGCGAAGCAGAAGCACTTCAAAAAGCATTTATCCGCTATTCCAAAAACACGGATTTTTCAGACCGAGCATCCAGAGACAGCCTGATCCGCAAACTTTTGTATCGGGGATTTCAGTACAGCGATATACTTTCTCTCATAGAGAAGAAAAAAGAAGATTAGATTATTTCCGATCGATCGCAGAATCAACCGGGATTCCATATCAGACTTTGATCGATATGTATCTGGTTGACTGTGCAAAACATGAACGAAAACTCGAATGGAAATGAGGGAATATAAGGCACTTTTTCCTTGACATCTATGTGCTGTTAGGCTAAAATAAGACTGTTGTATTTTAATATGGTCATATTTGACCGACTTGTACAATGACAATTCAATAAAAGGAGGTGATCCTGTGCCATTACCTTTAGCAATCGCCCTGATTGTCGCTGCGATCGTTATCACCGCCCCTGTTTCATGGATCCTTGCTACAGTTTACCGCAAGAAGACATACGAAGCGAAGGTCGGAAGTGCAGAGGACAAGCAGAGAGAGATCATTGATGAAGCACTCAAGGTCGCCGAAACCAAGAAGCGTGAAGCCCTTCTCGAAGCAAAGGAAGAAAACTTAAAGAAGAGCAATGAACTTGACAAAGAGATCAAGGAACGCCGCGCTGAGGTTTCCAAGATGGAGCGCCGAATTCAGAATAAGGAAGAGGCTCTGGATCGCAAGATGGATTCCCTTGAAAAACGCGAAGCTGCAATGAATCAGAAAGAAGAGGCATTGAACAAAAAGCAGCGTGAGGTGAATGCATTACACGAGAAAGAGACGCAGGAATTAGAACGAATCTCAGGTTTAACCTCCGAACAGGCAAAAGAGTTTTTATTGAAATCTGTTGAAGAAGATGTCAAACTTGATACTGCAAAGCTGATCAAAGAATTGGAAGCAAAAGCCAAGGACGAAGCCGACAAGAAGTCCAAGGACATTCTGGTTGCCGCAATCCAGCGCTATGCTGCGGATGTGGTTTCCGAATCCACCATCTCGGTGGTACAGCTTCCGAGTGATGAAATGAAAGGTAGGATCATCGGTCGTGAAGGCCGTAACATCCGTACCTTGGAAGCTGCAACAGGAGTCGATCTGATCATCGACGATACTCCCGAAGCAGTGATTCTTTCCGGATTTGATCCGGTCAGAAGAGAGGTTGCCCGTTTAGCATTAGAGAAACTCATTGTTGACGGAAGAATCCATCCCGCAAGGATCGAGGAAGCCGTTGAGAAAGCGCAGAAGGAAGTAGATACCAACATGCGCGAAGAGGGCGAGGCAGCAGTTTTGGAAGTAGGAGTCCGCGGTGTTCACCCTGAACTGGTGAAACTTATCGGACGCCTGAAATACCGTACCAGTTACGGACAGAATGCTCTGAAGCATTCCATCGAAGTAGCTCAGATCTGCGGCATGCTCGCAGGCGAGATCGGCGTAGACGTCCGGTTAGCCAAAAGAGCCGGTCTGCTTCATGATATCGGAAAGTCGATCGACCATGAAGTGGAAGGAACCCATGTTCAGATCGGTGCGGACCTTTGTCGGAAATATAAAGAATCAGCAGTTGTTATTAACGCAGTAGAATCCCATCACGGCAATGTGGAAGCAACATCCCTGATCGCATGCCTGGTTCAGGCGGCAGATACCATTTCTGCAGCAAGACCCGGTGCGAGAAGAGAGACATTATCCAATTACACAAGCAGATTGACGAAACTCGAAGAGATCACCAATTCCTACAAGGGAGTTGACAGATCATTTGCCATCCAGGCGGGGAGAGAGGTTCGGATCATGGTGGTTCCCGAACAGGTCACAGATGCCGATATGGTGATCATGGCCAGGGATATCGCTAAACAGATTGAGGAAGGGATGGAATATCCCGGACAGATTAAGGTAAGTATCATCCGAGAATCAAGAGTCGTAGACTATGCTAAATAAATCAGTCACTAACGAAGAGGCTTACATTCAAATCACTTAATCTAACAAAAAGCAGTGGGAGACGGTCGTTTGAGCGTCTCCCGCTTTGACTTTAAGGAGGAAAAAACAATCATGGCAAAATTCGGTTTTATCGGAATGGGCAACATGGGCTATGCAATGATGAAAGGGACTCTGCAGCTGATCGACAAGGCAGAGATCGTTTTCGCCGATGTAAATCAGGAAAGAGTATATCAGGTCTATCATGAAACGGGAGTTCGTTTCATGGAGTCCAATGCAGAGGTAGTCAACAGCTGCAAATATGTGGTGCTGGCAGTAAAGCCTCAGTTTTATGAAACAGTATTAAAGAATATCGAAAATATCGTTACCCCGGAAACAGTGATCATTTCCATTGCTCCTGGAAAGACCATTGAATATCTGCAGGAACGTCTCGGATATGACAAGAAGATCGTTCGTGCCATGCCGAATACCCCGGCTCTGATCGGAGAGGGCATGACAGGCATCTGCTTTGATGAGGAACGCTTTACTGCAGAGGAGATCCAGACGGTTTATGCCTTCTTTAATTCCTTCGGTAAGGTTAAGAAGGTGGATGAGAAGCTTATGAACGCGGTTGTCTGCGCTTCCGGTTCTTCTCCTGCCTATGTTTATATGATGATCGAAGCTCTGGCAGACAGCGCTGTTAAGTACGGTATCCCCAGAAAGGATGCTTATGAATTTGCGGCTCAGACCGTAGTGGGTTCCGCAAAAATGGTCCTGGAGACAGGAAAACATCCCGGCGAGCTGAAGGATATGGTATGTTCCCCTGCAGGAACCACCATTGCCGCTGTGGAAGCACTGGAAGAGTGGGGCTTCAGAAATGCCATCATGAAGGCTACGGATGCCTGCTATGATGTCTGCACCTCCATGGCTGAAAAGAAATAAGAAAAATGAACAGTTTGGCTTGAAATAAGCCGGACAGGGCCTTTGCAGGTCACCGGCCTGCAACATGATGAAAGAAATCTATGACGGAGTTTTCCGGCAAGATGTTCGCCCGGGGATTGCCGTCAGGCAGTCCCCGGCGTTTTTAATTCTGAATAATATAATAGGAGTTTGTTATGGACCAGATCAAACGGATCAAAAGAGAACTGAAATATACCGGATCCATCCTGAAGATGTATTCGGATACCATGGAGTTTCCCAACGGTAATACCGCCGAGTGGGACCTGATCTCCCACAAAGGAGCAGCTGCAGTTGTAACGGTGAAGGACAACGGAAAGCTGCTGATGGTACGCCAGTACCGGAATGCTCTTGAGCGTGAGACCATCGAGATCCCTGCAGGCGCCAAGAACTTTCCCGAGGAGGAATCCGTTCTTTGTGCAGCCAGAGAGCTGGAAGAGGAGACGGGCTACAAATGCGAGAACCTGCAGTTTCTCATCAGTATCTATACCACTGTGGCATTCTGCAATGAGAAGATCGACATTTTCCTGGCCAGGGATCTGATCCCTTCTCATCAGCATCTGGATGAAAATGAATTCCTGAACGTGGAAGAATGGGATCTTTCCGAACTTGTAAAAATGATCTACGAGGGAAAACTGCAGGACGGAAAGACTGTTGCTGCCATTCTGGCATATCAGAATCTGCTGGTTTGTGAGGGTAGAGGAGTTGAATAAACTGCTCTCGCTTTTGGGGATTTGTTCCCGTGCACAGATGGTGAGTTTTCTGTATCGCAGTAAAAGCAAACAGAAATAATAATTTTTTTCTTTGGAGACAGCTATGAAAACCAAACTGTTTAAATCCCTTCGATCCTTTTGTTTTTCTTTGATGATGATCTTTGCGGTCCTGATCCTGCCTGCTGTTTTTCCTTCCGCAGGTTTTCAGATGATCACAACAGCCTCTGCGGAGGAAATCCCTTTTGCCCTCAGCGGGGAATGTGGAGAAGATGTGTCATATTCATTTAATGACAAGACCGGTGTGCTTACGATCAGTGGAACCGGAGCCGTCAAAAATGAGGCTTTTTCCGGGCGTTCTCAGATCAAAGAGGTAGTCATCAAAAGCGGAGTTACCGGCGTTGGTTACAAGGCATTTTTCGGCTGCAGTAATCTCGAATCCGTAACCATCGAAGAAGGCCTCTGGTATCTTTCAAAGTACAGTTTCAGCGACTGTCGTTCTTTAAAGACCGTGAATCTTCCTTCCGGACTTACCCAGATGGATGCTTATGCATTCGGGTACTGTGACGGATTAAGGGAGATCACCATCCCGGAAGGTATGCAGCTCTTAAACAAAAATGTATTTTACAAATGCAGTGCTCTGGAGACGGTTCATCTTCCGGCCACTTTGATAGATATGGAATTCAATGCATTTGACTACTGCCTTTCGCTTAATGAATTTACTGTGGAGTCGGAAAATCAGTTCCTGTCTGCATTGAACGGAGCCGTGTGTACGAAGGATAAAAAGACCCTGATCCGCTGGCCTATGGGAAAAGATTTTGAAGTGCCCTCATCCGTAACCCGGATCGGAGAGGGAGCTGTGGTCTTATATGCAGGGGAGTCCCATATACTCACGATCCCTGAGACGGTTCAGGAGATCAAAAAGAATGCGTTTCGTGTTATCCGTGGCGATTATGTTGGCGAAAGGGTGTTTCCCGTTCTGATGGAAAGCAGGGATACGGTCATTGCAGACGGAGCATTTTTCCCCGGTCCGGAAAATGATTTCGAAGACAGCGGTGCCATCCGTTACCGGATCTATGATAATTCCGAAAAGAATGTGGTGAAGGATCTGGGATCGGAAGTCGTTTCCCTTAAAACAGGAAAGATCCTTTCCCTTCCAAATGGATTTGAATGCACCCATTGGGATTCGGTGGATGAAAAGATCGTTAAGGTTGATCAGGCAGGACGTCTGACCTCGGTGAAAAAAGGCAGAACGGAAGTCTATGCCATGAGTCGGGACCGTGTTGCGGTTTATACCGTGATCGTGGGCTTTCAGGATGTGCCCGATAATGCATACTATAACAAAGCCGTTTATTGGGCTCTGGATCTTGGGATCACAGGTGGTGTAAAGAATCCGGAAACAGGATATTATGATCTGTTCAATCCCGACGGAGTATGTAACCGGGCACAGATGGTGTCATTTCTCTGGCGTATGGCCGGTGCTCCGGAGCCGGAGAGCAAGAACTGTGTCTTTACGGATGTGAAGCCCGGGGATTACTATTACAAGGCGGTACTTTGGGGAACGGAAAACGGCATTGTAGGCGGTTATTCCGATCATACCTTCCGGCCTAAGGGAAAATGCACCCGTCAGCAGGCGGTGACCTTCCTGTGGCGTTACTATGAGTCTCCCGAACCGGAGACTTCCGTCAGTGATTTTCCTGATGTAACAGATAAGAATGCATATTATTATAAGGCTGTTTTGTGGGCAGCGGAGAACGGGATCACAGGAGGATATTCTGACGGAACCTTTAAGCCGCTGAATGAGTGCACCAGAGCACAGATGGTAAGTTTTCTTTATCGGAGCCGGAAGTAATGAAACCGGATCAGTTTAAATGAGGGGAATGGTATGAAAAGATTGTTTTACGAGACAGGAAAATGGCTCACTGTCATGGCTGCTCTGACAGCTCTTTCGGTTATCTTTGCGTTTGTCCCGCAGTTTTCGGGGCTTGTGACAGAGAAGGCTTCGGCAGAGGAACTTCCTGCTTCCGGAACGTGTGGATCCGGCTGCACCTATACCTTTGATCCCGAGACCGGACTGCTTACGATCTCAGGTGATGGTTATATTGATTCTTATGCATTTTCGGATCATGATGAGATCAAAAAAGCAGTGATCGGCAAAGGAATACAGTTACAGTTCAGATGCAGTGTCTTTGAAAACTGTGACGGCCTTGAAGAGGTGGTTTTTTCGGGCCGGAATTATCGGATCTGTGCGTATTGTTTTTGCAACTGCACCTCGCTGAAAAAGGTGAGCCTGTGTGAGGATACCACTATAATCGAAAATTGTGCATTTAAGGGATGTAAAAATCTGAAGGATATGGCGTTGCCAGAAAGTGTTACTTATATCGGAGCAGAGGCATTTTCCAACTGCAGTTCCTGGGAAAATGTATCAATCCCTCCGAAAACCGGATCCATCGGGAGTTATGCATATGTAAAATGCAACAAGCTGGGATACGCCGTGCTTCCGCAAACGATCGAAAGCCTCGGGGAAAATATATTTGATAATTGCACGGGTCTGAAGAAGATCCGGATCGAGACAGAAGGCTGGAATAATAATGGGAGGGAGGATGATATTTTCGGTGAAGCTTCTTGTGTTGAAAAACTCGAGTATTCCGCAAAAACGAGACAGGCAGCAGACTGCCGTGGCTTGTGGCGCCTGAAAGAGATCACGGCAGAGTCCTCAAATCCGTATTTAACTTCTGTAAACGGGGTATTGTATTCCAAGGATAAAACGGAGCTGATCACCTGGCCGGCTCATCACGAGGGCAAGATCCCTTCCCATGTAAAAACCATCCGGTCCGCTGCGTTTTATAATAAAGATAATGTGAAAGATCCGATTCTCCTGGTCATACCGGAAACGGTCAAAAAGATCGAAAGCAAGGCATTTGTCACGTTTACATCCCGAGATTATGTGGTCCTGGGACATGATACGGAGATTGCGGAGGATTCCTTTGAAGTTAACGATTTATGTCATGTATATGTCTATCCGGACAATAAGAAGAATCAGCAAAGTCGATGCAGGTACATTACTTCGACACAGGTGGTGAATCTGAGTGAAAAGATGTTGATGCCGGGAATGAATGACTATTATTATTCAAGTACAAATGAAGCACTTGTCACGGTAATGTCAAACGGTATCATTACCAGAAAAGGAGCCGGTACAGCAGAGGTATATGCCTTCGGTGATGGAAAGGCAGAGCGTTATGTCGTGATCGCAGGGTATACGGATGTGCCGAAGAATTCCTATTATTATGATGCAGTCTATTGGGCAACGGACGAAGGAATCACCGGCGGTGTGAAGAATCCGTCAACCGGTCTTTATGACCGGTTCTGCCCGCAGAACACCTGCACCCGAGGACAGATGGTAACCTTCCTGTGGCGCATGGCCGGCTGCCCGGAGCCCAAGAGTGATCAGACAACATTTACCGATCTTGACAAAAAGGCCTATTATTACAAGGCAGTTCTCTGGGGGACCGAGAAGGGGATCATCGGCGGATATTCCGATCATACCTTCCGCCCGGAAAATGAATGTACCCGAAAACAGGCTGTGACCTTTCTTTGGCGTTACTATGGAAAGCCGGAACCGAAGAGTATGAACAGTTCCTTCAAGGACGTGAAAGACAAAAACGCATACTATTACAAAGCGGTTCTTTGGGCAAGCGAGAAAGGGATCACCGGCGGATATTCCGACGGCACATTTCAGCCGGAGAATGTCTGCTCAAGAGCCCAGATGGTCAGCTTTCTGTACCGTTGCAGGAAGAACTGATTGCGTGGGTAAGAATGTGCATCGGTTCGGATAGGGTGAAAGATGAAAGGGACGGTTATGGAAGAAAAAAACACGAAAAAGCGCATCAGACTTAAAAAGATCATTCGTGTCATTTTGGCGGTTTTGGCGGTTGTATTACTCATCGGCGGGATCATTTTTCTGGTCAATTACCGAAAAATAGCTGCTGATCTGGATATGAATAAGAAGATCAAATTCATGAGAAAGGATACCGGCGCAACGGATCTTCATCTGTCTCTGACCGAGGAACAGAAGCTGAAGGATCTTGATTATCTTTATGATCTTGTCTGTCTGCAGAATCCGAAGAAAGAACTGTTTGAAGAAGCATATGGGATCTCTTATGAGGAACTCTATGATTTCTATCGGGAGCTGGCACTGAATTCCGAAGATGAATATGAGTATTTCAGCTATGTTGCTTCTTTTCTGGCCGTGTTGCCGGGAAATCATAATTCCATGTTCTTCCCGAATTATCCGCTTGTGGCATCTACGATTACCTTTGGATTAACCGATCTCTTTGCAACCCAGGAAATGAAAGATTATTCCTATTCCTGGATTCAGGAGTTTCGTGATGATGTAGAGAGGTATGATGAGCCTGAAAAGTTTTTGTTTTCGTATCGTGACGGAAAGTATATCGGGAGCAGTGGGGGAGACTTTTCTTCCGATTTTGCTCAAGGCGAACTGATCTCGATCGACGGAAAAGATCCGAAGGAGTTATGTTTTGCGTTTGTCAATCGTCAGGTACCGATCTATGACAGCGGAAATGAATGCTTTTTCAGAGATTATTTAATCTTTAATGATGAGTTTGGTCTGAAGCATTCCGCCGAGGTTCGAATGCCGGACGGGACAGTTGTGACCGGGGAGTTTTATGAACATCCCGGCGTAGAAATAGCGATCAATAACCGGCATTGTTATTCGGAACAGAACTCCGTTTCTCAAAATGATCCTGAGACTTCAGTTGAAACATCGGAGTCCCAAAAGAACGAAACGAAGAAGGAAGATCGGGGATCCTATTTCATTGCCACAGATGTTTCCAAACAACTTGTTTACATCTATACCTCTGCCTGCGATTCGAGTGAAGGCGGCCAACTTGCAAAGGAACTGAAAACAGTTTTAAAAGAGACAGATCCTGAGTATGTCATTTTGGATATCCGGGAAAACAGTGGAGGAGCGAGTGGGTTTGTTACAGAACAACTGTTACCTGTATTGTTCTGTCATGATGTGGAATATCGGCCCGTGGTGATGGGAACCAAGAATGACCACACGAGGAATTTTTATGAGAATCCCTTTTATGCCGGGAGCCGATCCTTCAGTTCGGATGAGAAATATTTCTATTATTCGGAATATTTCAGTGTCAAGGGAAAGGCAAAAAAGAATTACAGGATTTATGTCATGACCTCTCAAGACTCTTTTTCTTCGGCGGATATTCTGACGAATCTTTGCAAGGAATATGATAATGCCGTTATAGTTGGGACCAATACAAAAGGAGAGGGAATCAGCGGTTCTCCGCTTTGCGCTTATCTTCCGGAAAGTCACTTTATGTTTGACTATATGGCTACGGTGAATCAGGAACATCCGGAGAATTCCTACTATGGTACAATGCCGGATATCTATCTCCATTCGGATCCTGAGTCGATTGCAAAGAAAAAAGAACTTCGCAATCTGGGCGAAGAGTACAATACCTACGAAGCCAGAAAGAATTGGGATTCCATGCTCATCCGGGTTTTGGAGATGATCGATGAAGAGCAGTAAACGATACTCGCTGAACAAAAGATCATAGGAAGAATGATAAAGAAATAACGGGCGCCCTCATTTATGAGGACGCCCGATTCATCTTCCAAAAATTTTAAAGGATCAAACCCTCTCTGCGATCTCATACAGCAGTCTTTCGGATTCCTCCCACCCAAGGCAGGGATCCGTGATGGACTTGCCGTAGATGTGCTCATCCACCTTCTGGCTGCCGCACTCAATGTAGCTTTCGATCATAACACCCTTCACCAGTTTGCGGATCTCATCATTTTCCTGACGATTGTGCAGGACTTCCTTGACAATTCGGATCTGCTGCTCGTAGTGCTTGTTGGAGTTGGAGTGGTTGGCATCCACGATACAGGCAGGATAAGTATACTCACGCTTCTGATACATCTCGAGAAGAAGCATCAGGTCTTCGTAGTGGTAGTTGGGAACGTTGCTTCCGTGCTTGTTGGTGTATCCCCTGAGAATGGTGTGGGTCAGAGGATTTCCGTCGGAGCGCACCTCCCAGTTGCGGTACATGAAGGTGTGGGGATGCTGACTCGCATAAAGAGAGTTCATCATGACGGAGAGATCGCCGCTGGTAGGATTCTTCATGCCCACGGGGATATCAAAGCCGGAGGTCACAAGACGATGCTGCTGGTCTTCCACGGAGCGGGCACCTACGGCAACGTAGGAAAGAATATCATCAATGTAGGCCCAGTTCTCGGGATAGAGCATTTCATCGGCAGCGGTGAGACCGGTCTGCTCAATGGAATGGATGTGCATCTTACGGATAGCCTTCAGACCCTCCAAAAGGTTGGGAGCCTTCTCGGGATCCGGCTGATGAACCATTCCCTTGTAGCCTTCGCCCGTGGTACGGGGTTTGTTGGTGTAGATCCGGGGGATGATCACGAGCTTGTCCGCAAGCTTCTCCTGGAGAGGTGCAAGTCTGGAGATATAATCCAGAACCGCATCTTCACGGTCTGCAGAGCAGGGGCCGATGATCACCAGGAACTTGTCGGTTTCTCCTGTAATGACCTGACGGATCAGTTCATCTCTCTGTTTTTTGATCTCCTTGCAGTGCTCGGAGAGGGGAAGCAGTGTCTTGATGCCCTGAGGAGAAGGGATCTCCTCGATATAACGAAATGCCATGGCGTGTCCTTTCTGTTCAAAACATAATTATATATAGTAATATTTTTCTCTGATAAAGAGATTCACGAAAATGAGCGGACCCATTTTCGTGAACGGGTTAAACTACCAGGCCTAAAAGTCCGTACCACAAAATGGAACAGATGATGGTAGCCATGATGATGCCGATCAGCTCGGCAACGATCGCTTTTTTGATGTCAATGTTTAAGAGGGCCGCAATGAGAGAGCCCATCCATGCGCCGGTTCCCGGAAGGGGAATACCCACAAAGAGCATGAGTCCGATAAACTCGCTGCCTTCCACCTTGGCGCTTTTCTTCATGGCCCGGTTCTCGATCTTATCGATGAGCTTTACCAGAATGCCGTGGGCACGCATAAAGCGGAAAATGCTCTTGATAAAGAGCAGGATAAAGGGGATTGGGATAATGTTCCCGGCGATGCAAAGCGGGATCGCCTTGATCAGCGGAACATCCATCAGCTTTGCTGCCAAAAGTCCCCCTCTTAATTCCAGCAGAGGGATCATGGATATGATAAATGTGATGATCTCACCGGAGAAGATCTTTCCGAGGTGCTCCGTGAGCCATTGTACGATCTGGTCCAACATTTTTCCTCCTGAAAAATTTTTAAAGGAATGTGAAACATAACCACACTAATTTACCATAGACCGGACAGGATTTCAAGATGGGATATTTCTTTTCACGAATACATTGCACGAAAAGGGGTTTTCTGTTATGATAAAGTGTCACGCCGATTATGCTTTGCTTGATCGACGATGATTGCAGATCCTTGACCTGTAACTATGAAGTTGAATTCGGAGGACGGAAGATTGACCGGATTAATGCAGATCGGACCGGTTCCGGTGATGGCAGAGAACAGCATATTACTTCCCCTGTTGCTTGGGGCGGCAGCCGTCTGCGTTCTGCTGTTGGCTGCATTCCTGATCAGGTCCTCCTATGAGCGGAAGCATTTTACCGTGACTCATTATGAGGTGAAATCGCCTAAGGTGACGGAGGAGCAGGACGGCTATACTATTGTCATGCTGGCGGATCTGCATAATAATGAGTTCGGTCCCGGAAACCGCAAGCTTACGGATGCCATCAAGCGGGAAGCACCTGACCTGGTTCTCATTGCCGGAGATGCGGTTACCGTAAAGCGAGGGTCTGATGTGGATCTGGAATCCTTCCGAAGACTTCTGGAGGGACTTAAGGAAGCGGATTGCCCGGTATATTTTACCAGAGGAAATCACGAGGACCGGCTGGTGAAGCTTCCGGAGGTATTTCCGGGGATCTGGGGGCAAATGACGACTCTTCTGGATCGTTACGGCGTGATCCATATCAATAACGAACAAACGGTTCTTCCTCCGAAAAAAGGAGTGAAGGACGGAAAAGGTCCGGTACTTGCTTCCTATGAGATCCCAAGGGAAGGCTACCGGAAGATCGCAAAGAAGAATGCGGTAAACGAGGAGATGATCCGTCAGGCCATCGGGATACCTCTTTCCTCCTCGGAGGAGCCGCCCTTTGTGATCCTGTCGGCCCATTCTCCTTTATTCGGAGAAGCCTACAGCGATTGGGGAGCGGATCTGACGGTATCGGGACATTTTCACGGCGGGACCATCCGTCTGCCCTTTGTGGGAGGACTCATGACTCCTCAGTTTCACTTCTTTCACGGAAAGGAACGGGGGATGTTCCTCTTAAAACAGGCTCCTGACGGACCGAAGTACCAGATCACCTCAGGCGGTCTCGGAACCCATTCCATTAATCTGAGGTTCCGGAACATGTCGGAGCTGGTGGTGATCCGCCTGAAGCATAATTAAGACTATTTGCCCGGATACGGGCATGATTTGGAGATGTAACTATGGATTTATCGGTAAAGCTGGAGGTCTTTGACGGGCCTCTGGACCTTTTACTGCATTTGATAGAAAAGAATAAAGTCAGCATATATGATATCCCCATTGTGGAGATCACAAAGCAGTATATGGATTATCTGCTCCTCATGAAGGACAATCAGCTTGCAGTGGCCAGTGAGTTTCTGGTGATGGCGGCAACCCTTCTGGAGATCAAGTCCAGGATGCTGATCCCGGTGACCGAGGAGGAAGCCGAGGAACAGGAGGATCCGAGAGATGAGCTGGTCAGAAGGCTTCTGGAGAAGAAGATGTATCTGGAGGCGGCCGGAGACCTGCGGGAGCAGTATGATGAGGCACAGGGCCGGATGTACCGCAAGGAGGATATTCCTGCGGAGGTGCTGAAGTACCGTGAGCCGGTGGATGCCGCAAAGGTGATCGAGAATGCCGGCATTACTCCCGAGCGTCTGAAAAATGCTCTTGACCAGGCGATCCGTCGTCAGCGGGAGAAGATCGACCCCATCCGTTCGAAGTTCGGTACCATCAAAAAGAGCCGTGCCAAGATCGGTGAGAAACTGAAGAAGATCACAAATTTTGCAAAGGAACACAAGAAATTCAATTTCCGGACACTTCTTGAAGAAAAGAAGGACAAGGAATCCATTATCGTAACGTTCCTTGCCATCTTAGAGCTCATGAAGGTGGGGCAGATCACCGCCACACAGGAGGAGAGCTTCGGTGAGATCGATATGGTGTGGAATACCGAGAACCTGTACCGGTTCAATGAAAAAGATCTCGATCAGTATGAATAAAAACGGTGATGATCGAACACAGAGCTCTGATTGAATACAGATTTCTGTCGAAATTCAGATTTTCGTCGGAATACAGAAATCTGTTTGAAAACGGAAAAGATCATCAGGAGGATATGAATGGACTGCAGTACATTGGCTTCAGCCATAGAAGCTGTTTTATTTACCATGGGGGAGGCTGTTGAGAGGGAAAGACTCATGGCGGCCTTCGAGGTTTCGGAGGAAGAGATCGAACATGCGATCACACTGCTTCGGGAACGTTACAATGCTCCCGGAAGCGGCTTAAAGCTTCTGATCCTTGAGGACAGTCTCCAGCTTTGCACCGGTGAGGAAATGTTCCCTTATCTGGTGAAGGTGGTAAAGCAACCCAAACGACAGAATATCACGGAAGCGGTATTGGAGACCCTTTCCATTATCGCATACAAGCAGCCGGTGACCAAACTGGAGATGGAGAAGATCAGAGGTGTATCCTGCGAACACTCGGTGAGCCGTCTGATGGAACTGGGACTGATTGAAGAAGCAGGACGCCTTGAGGCTCCGGGCCGTCCCATTCTCTTTAAGACCAGCATGGAATTCCTCCGTGCCTTCGGCTTAGAGAGCATAGAAGACCTGCCGGAGATCGATCCGGAGCTGATGGAACGGTTCCGTGCGGAAGCTGAGGAAATGGTTCCCGGAGCACCTGCAGAACCTGCGAAGGAGACTGCTGAAGGCTCTAAAGAGGATCCGGATGATGCAGAAAGCGGAAAGAGTGCAGAGAATACCGGGGACGATGATCAGGAACCTTTCATGCTCGGCGATACGGTGATGACGATCGAAGAAGATTCAGAAGACTGAACCTGAGAAGAAGGAGAAATGTATGGGGATCGTTGAGATCATTAAGAAGAAACGGGACGGGGGTGTCCTGTCGGAAGCGGAGATCCACGAGTGGATCGGCAAAATGGTGAAGGGAGAGGTGCCGGACTATCAGTCATCTGCCCTTCTTATGGCTATTTTCCTGAAGGGAATGGACCGGGAAGAGACGAAGATCCTGAACATGGAAATGCTGCATTCCGGAGATGTGGTAGCACCCGGAACCTTCGGCGATTTTGTGGTGGATAAGCACAGTACCGGCGGCGTGGGAGATAAGACCACGTTAGTCATCGGTGCCATTGTGGCTGCCTGCGGCGTAAAGGTTGCAAAGATGAGCGGTCGTGGCCTTGGTCATACCGGTGGGACTCTTGATAAGATGGAATCCATCCCCGGCGTTCGTTGTGATCTGAGTACGGATGAATTTGCGGAGAAGATCAAAACCCTGGGCATTGCCATTGCGGGACAGACCGGTTCCTTTGCCCCGGCAGACAAGATCCTATACGCACTCAGGGATGTGACGGGAACGGTGGAGAGTCTGCCTCTCATTGCATCTTCCATCATGAGTAAAAAACTGGCCTGCGGGGCGGACGGGATCCTGTTGGATGTCAAGTACGGCAGCGGTGCTTTTATGAAGACCCCCGAGGATGCACTTGAGCTGGCAAGAGTCATGGTAAAGCTTGGAGAAGACTGCGGCAGGATCATGGGCGCCATGATCACCAATATGGATGTCCCTCTGGGGGCAAATGTCGGGAATCTTCTGGAAGTATTTGAAGCAATGGACGTTCTGGAAGGCCGGGGTCCCAAAGATCTGACAGAAGAATGCAAGGAACTGGCGGAAGGCATGCTGATCCTTGCGGGAAAGGATCCGAAAGAAGCAAAGGCTCAGGTCGAAGAAGCTCTTTCAAGCGGTAAGGCATATGAACTGTTCGGGCGTCTCATAACGGAACAGGCCGGAAGGGTTGGTGAACTGGAAGAACTCAGAACTTATTTTAAGGAACACGGGATCTTTGAAAACGGTTACAGGATCGAGGTTTGTGCACCTGCATCCGGTGTGATCCGCAGAATGGATACCGAAAAGGTGGGCCTTACAAGCTCCTTCCTGGGAGCCGGAAGAGAGAAACTGACGGATACCATTGATCCGGAGGCGGGAATTCATTTTCGGAAGAAGACCGGAGAAGCGGTACGTGAGGGAGAAGTCCTGGCAGAACTGTTCACCTCTTCGAGACCGGAAAATCTTGAAAAAGCCTCGGAAATGCTTCTTTCCGCCATGGAGATCGGAGCGGGAGAAGCCTTTGAAAACCCCGGAACCTACGCCACGATCCTGCCAAATTCCGGGAAAGTATAAAAAATTCGAAAAGTTGCGCATGCTTTCCCCTTTTCTTTCAATTTTTCGGTTGCAAAAAGCAGGGGAAACCATTATAATTAGCTTGTGGAATATCCTGGGGTGTTCGAGAACCTTTGTTGTTGAACCTACATAATGACATAAGGGATTCCTACATTCTGTAACAGAAATCAGGCCTCGCACGTTACGTGGCTGTGAATGTCTCGAACATTCCCGCCGGTGGACGATTGATGTTGCTGTGCGGAGACCCACCTGGCTGAGGCTGGGTGTCAAAACCAGGGTACGGCATCTTGGGATATTTCCTCATGAATGACTTGATCCGTGAAATGATTTGATCAATCTATGACATTCACATAAATCGAGCAGAGAAAGGATGTATTGGGTATGAAAATCGTAGTAGCAATGGACTCCTTTAAGGGAAGTCTTACTTCTTCGGAAGCAGGAAACGCAGCCAGAAACGGTATTTTGAAGGCACTCGAACTGGATAAGTCCGAGTCACATGAAGTTGTCGTATTTCCTCTTGCAGACGGTGGCGAAGGAACAGTGGAAGCCATCACGGCAAAGGACGGCGGAGATTTTGAAACGATCAACGTTGCAGGTCCCCTCGGTGATGACACTTCCTTTATCTACGGTATTCTGAAGGACGGAACCATTGTGATGGAGATGGCTCAGGCTGCAGGTCTGACACTGATCCCCCAGGATCGCCTGAATCCTCTGAAGACCTCTACCTACGGTCTCGGACAGGCGATCGCATCCATCGTAAAGGGTGCAAACGGCAAGAAGCTGAAGTTCCTCATCGGGATCGGCGGAAGTGCTACCAATGACTGCGGAACCGGTATGCTTCAGGCACTCGGTTATCGTTTCCTGGATGAGTCCGGTAACGAACTGAAGGGCAACGGCGGAAACCTTGATAAGATCGTTGAGATCAACGGAGACAACGTGATCCCCGGCCTTGATAAGTGTAAATTCGAGATCGCAAGCGACGTGATGAACGTTCTTTACGGCGAAGAAGGCGCAGCTTATGTATATGCAAAGCAGAAGGGCGCTGATGATGCCATGATCGAGCAGCTTGATGAAGGTATGCACAACTTCGCAGACGTTGTATTCTGGTACAACGCTACTGACGAAACCCAGACAGAAGGTGCCGGAGCAGCCGGCGGCCTCGGATATGCATTCCTTTCCTTCTTCCCCGGACAGGTTACCTTCTCCAGCGGTGCTGATCTGGTAATGGAAGCAAACAAGATCAAGGAAGAGCTGATGCAGGGCGTTGACCTGATGGTAACCGGTGAAGGTTGTCTGGATGCTCAGACCGTAAACGGCAAGGGTCCCATGAAGGCAGCTGCCATGGCAAAGACCAACGATGTTCCCATCGTAGCCATTGCCGGAATGATGGAAGAAGACTTCAAGGTTCTGCATGATGCAGGCATCTCCGCTTGCTTCTCCATTATGGATCATCCCTGCTCCGCAAATGATGCTATGCAGAAGGATTTTGCGATCGCCGGTGTTGAGCGTACCGCTGAACAGGTTATGCGTACCATCCTGATGGGCAGATCTCTTGCGAAGTGATCCAATCTAATCTGAAGTTTATGATCCGGCTGTCTCAGATCTCTGAGGCGGCCGGTTTTTTCTTTAAACTGATATAAATTACTCCCTGTAATGACCGGGGTGAGCACTCATTTATATAAGGAGAATTGTACACTGTATGCAGGATCATGAAATGAACAATCAAAACGGGATCAAACAGATAAACGGTGAAGTACTCGATCGGATCACCGATCTGAAGGAGGGAGAGATCGTCACCTTCGGCAGCTACATGCAAGATGAAGATCCGTCGAAGGAATCCAAACCCATTGAGTGGATCGTTCTGTCAGTGGAAGAGAACCGGGTACTTCTGTTCAGTCGTTATGTATTGGACGTAGTGCCCTATCATAAAGATAAGAGGTATCGGCCTTGGAAGTCCTGTACTATTCGCAAATGGTTGAATAAGGATTTTTATAAGAAGGCTTTTACCGACTCGGAGCGCAGACTGATCCGGGAAACGAACCTGAAAAATGAAGACTTTATTTATTTTTTTAATCCTGCCAACACCGATACAAAGGACCGCATCTTTCCCCTCAGTAAAGAGGAGCTTAAGTTCTGCATTCACGTAAAGGGAGAGCGTTATGCTGAGGCAACACCCTTTGCGCTTAAGAAAGGAGTCACGACCCATTTGGTCGATGAAGAACTCTATGACAAGCTGAATATGAGCGAAGACGGGGTAGACAGGGATGTGATCGGCCTTACGGTGACAGAGTGGTGGGTCCGTTCCAATGCAGACGGCTGGAAGACTGTGGATCATGCCTGGATCTTCGGAGCCCGGGGCGGTGCGAAGACGATCTATGACGGGAAGACCGGTGTGCGTCCTGCTTTATACGTGGGAAGATAGAACAAGAATCGATCGGTCAGGGTAAATGTTGATTGGTTTTTTCAGTTGAAAACCTCAGTTTCAGCCCGTATAATGTAAGTAAGTGATAGGATGTTCACTGCATTTTATCATATCGTTTTATTGGGGAAAAAGCAAAAAGGAGAATGATGCGATGGAAACGAGAAGGTTTGAGAAACTTGGAATTGATGTATCCTTATTGGGTTTTGGATGTATGCGTTTTCCGGTACGGGAGGATGGAAAGATCGACCGCCCCTTGGCGCAGCAGATGCTGGATAAGGCAATCGCTGCAGGAGTGAATTACATTGATACGGCTTATCCTTATCATGGGGGAGAGAGTGAACTCTTTGTGGGAGAGGCTTTGAAGAAATATCCCCGGGATTCATATTATCTGGCAACCAAGCTTCCCTGTTGGTTCATTAATACCATCGAAGACGTAGACAAATACTTTAATGAGCAGCTTCAGAAGCTTCAGACAGATCACATCGATTTTTATCTGATGCATGCCATGAACCGCGGAAGCTGGAACAAGATGCTGGAGATCGGAACGGTGAAACGTCTTGAGGAACTGAAGGCAGAGGGAAAGATCCGTTTCCTTGGCTTTTCCTTCCATGACAGTTATGATGCCTTTGAAGAGATCATTAATTATCGCGACTGGGATTTCTGCCAGATCCAGCTGAACTACATGGATATCGACGAGCAGGCCGGTATGAAGGGCTATCACCTTGCGGAAGAGAAGGGGATTCCCCTTACCATCATGGAGCCCATTAAGGGAGGCTCTCTTGCAAAGTTCTCCGATGATATCATGGAGGTCTTTGAAAGCGTTCGCCCCGGCAAGAGCGCGGCTTCCTTTGCACTCCGCTATGTAGCAACCCTTCCCAATATTTTGACTGTACTGAGCGGAATGTCAACCATGGATCAGGTGGATGATAATCTGGACACCTTTACCGACTTTATTCCTATGGAAGACAAGGAATATGAGGCCATTGACCGGATCAAGGACATTATGAACAGCCGGATCCAGAACGGTTGTACCGGCTGCCGTTACTGTATGCCTTGCCCCTTCGGCGTGGATATTCCCGGAAACTTCAGCGTATGGAACCGCTACCATATGTACCAGAATTTCGGAGTTGTGGCATGGCAGTGGAATGGTATGAAGCAGGAAGGCAAGACCGCTGAAATGTGTAAGGAATGCGGTAAGTGCGAAAAGGCCTGCCCTCAGCATCTTAATATCCGTGAGGACCTGAAGAAGGCTTATGCCGATCTTTCCAAAGCGGCAGAAAAATGAACATAATGCAGCGATAAAAGCAGAAACATAAAACGATCATGCAGGGATCCGGCTGATGGATCCCTGCATTTTTGAATTGCTTTTCGCTTCTGATGCTCCTGTTTTTGATCGTGTTTTTTATTTCTGACGATAATTTTCTCCTTGACGGATGAACGGAAATGCCGTAATATAACTAGTTAGAAATCTGCGAAGAGGAGACTGATATGCTGAACGAACATTATGTAGAAATGACGAAACAGGAGTCGATCATCCGCAAGATCTTCATGTACGGAAGGGAGCGTGCAAAGGTTGTAGGAGCCGAGAATGTCTTTGACTTTTCTCTCGGTAATCCCAGTGTCCCCGCTCCGAAGGAGTTTGATGAAGCAGTCATCAACCTGGTAAATACTTCCGACAGTGTTTCCCTTCACGGTTACAGTCCTTCTCTCGGTAACGATCAGGCCAGAAGTGCCATTGCCGAGTCTTTGAATCGGAGGTTCGGAAAGAATTATACTTCCGATAATATTTTTATGGCCATCGGTGCAGCGGGAGCCTTGGCTCATGCGCTGAGAAGCGTGGTTGTTCCCGGACGCGGTGATGAAGTCATCACCTTTGCTCCCTTTTTCCCGGAATATCATTATTATGTGGGCGGAACCGGCGCAAAGCTGGTGGTAGTGCCTGCAGATATCACAAGTTTCCAGATCAATTTCGAGGCGTTTGAAAGCCTGTTAAATGAAAATACCAGAGCGGTTCTCATCAACAGTCCCAACAACCCCAGCGGTATTGTTTATTCCACTGCAACCATCGACCGCCTGGCTGAGATCTTAAACCGGAAGCAGAAGGAATACGGACATTCCATCTACATTATTTCCGATGAACCTTATCGGGAACTGGTATTTACCGGAACCGACGCTCCCTTTATCGCATCACATTATGACAACACTATGGTATGCTATTCCTTCAGTAAGGCATTGTCCCTTCCCGGAGAGCGTATCGGTTATATCGCTATTAATACGGAAGCGGAGGATTTTCCCATTGCCGTTCCCGTATTCGGACAGATTTCCCGTGAGATCGGTCACAACTGCCCTGCATCCCTGATCCAGCAGGCGGTCAGTACCGTTCTTGACCTGACCTCTGATCTTTCTGTCTATGAAAAGAACTGCAACATCCTTTATGAAGCACTGACCTCTTACGGGTTCGAGATCGTAAAACCCGGCGGAACCTTCTATATGTTCCCGAAGTGTCTCGAGGCAGATGCTTACGCTTTCTGTGAGAAAGCAAAGAAATATGACCTTCTTCTGGTTCCTTCCGATAACTTCGGAACTCCCGGACATTTCCGGATCGCTTACTGCGTAACCACTGAGAAGGTGGAGCGTTCCCTTCCGCTCTTCAAAAAATTAGCACAAGATTACGGAGTGATCTGATACGAATGCCCGAAGCGCCGGCAATGATGTCGGCGTTACGGGCGTCATTTTTGAAAAAATCAGGGTTTTACCCCTCGATGGAACATGGTAACAAAAACATTTATTATACAGAAAGCATGGTGACAAAATGAAAGCATATCTGATTCTGGAAGACGGACACATTTTTGAAGGCACAGGAATCGGTGCGGACCGGGAAGTGATCAGCGAGATCGTATTCAATACCTCCATGACGGGATATCTTGAGGTTTTGACGGATCCTTCCTATGCAGGACAGGCAGTGGTAATGACTTACCCCCTGATCGGAAACTACGGCATCTGCCGTGAAGACATGGAGTCTCTGAAGGCATGGCCCGACGGCTATATCGTAAGAGAGCTCTCCAGAATGCCCAGTAACTTCCGTTCCGAGGGAACCATCCAGGACTTCCTTTTGGAGCATGACATTCCCGGTGTAGCGGGGATCGATACCAGAGCCCTGACTAAGCTCCTGCGGGAAAAGGGAACCATGAACGGAATGATCACCAGAAGGAGTGATGTAAACCTTGACGAGGTGATCCCTCTTCTGAAAGCATATTCACCGAGAGGTGTTGTGGAGAAGGTGACCTGCAGTGAAAAGAAGGTTCACGAGATCACCAGAACCTTTGACAGTAAAAAACCGGTAGTGCAGAACGGAATCGGCAAACGCATTGCTCTGATGGATTTCGGTGCCAAGAGAAATATCGCCGATTCTTTGAGACTTCGCGGTTGTGAAGTTACCATTTTCCCGGCCGGAACCAAGGCGGAGGAGATCCTTGCCATGGATCCCGACGGGATCATGCTCAGTAACGGCCCCGGAGACCCGGCGGAGTGCACCGGCATCATTGAAGAGGTCAGAAAGCTTTCCGAAAGCGGTGTTCCCATCTTTGCCATCTGCTTAGGTCATCAGCTGATGGCCCTTGCCCACGGTCTTCAGACTCATAAGATGAAGTATGGCCACAGAGGCGGAAACCATCCGGTGAAGGATCTTGAGACCGGACGGGTATATATCACTTCCCAGAACCACGGCTATGTGGTGGAAACGGAAGGTCTGGACCCTGCCGTTGCAGTACCGGCATTTGTCAATGTCAATGACGGAACCAACGAGGGTCTGAAGTATACGGGAAAGAATAACTTCACCGTACAGTTCCATCCGGAGGCCTGCC
>JAGACB010000200.1 GCA_017614345.1 Lachnospiraceae bacterium | reverse complement strand
TGAGCCAGAGCCAGCTGACCCTTGATGTGCTTTACCAGCATGGGCTGAGCATTTTCCGGGGTATCACCGCCGCTGGTGGAATACCTTACATGGCCCACAGCCATGTTCCCGGAGCCCAGGGAATCAAGAACGCCCTGGGTAAAGACCTCACCGGCCAGTCCCAGCTGCTTGTAACAGCGGATCACCCGGTCTTCATTTACCGCAATGCCTGCAGATTCCTCGCCACGATGCTGAAGGGCAATGAGCCCGTAGAGCACGGTTCTTGCCACCGTACATTTCTCCGGCTGCCAGATACCGTAAACGCCGCATTCTTCATGTGTCTGATCGAACATATGTAACCGATTCCTTTATCACAGATTACTGTACCCCATCAGGTACTGATCAACCTCTCTTGCACACTCCCGGCCTTCCACGATGGCCCATACCACCAGGGACTGACCGCGGTGCATATCGCCTGCAGTGAAGATGCCGTCCACGTTGGTGCTGTAGTGGCCTTCTGCGGTGGCAGTGGTTCCACGGGGAGAAAGCTGCAGACCGAAATGCTCCGGAACGTACTTCTCGCACCCTACGAAGCCTGCGGCAATGAGGAGGATATCGCAGGGGATCTTCTTTTCACTGCCCTCTACGAACTTCATTTCCCTGCCTTCAAACTTCACCTGAACGGTAACGATCTCCTTTAAGTGACCCTTCTTGTCCAGGATGGCCTCCTTTACGGTGGTCTCATAGACTCTGGGGTCGTGACCGAAGAGTTCAATGGCTTCCTTGTGACCGTAATCCACCTTCAGGACCTTGGGCCATTCCGGCCAGGGATTCTTTTCTTCATCCCGGGTCACAGGCGGAGCACTCATCATCTCAAGAGCGGTAACGGACTTGCAGCCGTGACGGATCACGGTTCCGATGCAGTCGTTTCCGGTATCACCGCCACCCACAACCACTACATGTTTGCCCTTGGCGGAGATATAACCGCCGGCCTTGGTAATAGTCTCGGTATCGGCATCTGCCAGGTTCTTGTCAAGGAGTGCCTTGGTGGTCGAGGTCAGGAAGTCTACGGCATAGTAAACGCCGCCGATCTTCTCGGGATCAAAGCCCTTCAGGCCTCTTGCAGCCTTTGCGCCGCAACACAGAACCACTGCATCAAAGTCCTTCTTCAGGTCCTCTGCAGTAATGTCCTGACCTACGTTCACGCCGGTCTTAAAGACCACGCCTTCCTGCTCCATGAGCTTCCGTCTGCGCTCGATGATCTTCTTTTCCAGCTTCATATTGGGAATTCCGTACATCAGAAGTCCTCCGATGCGGTCTGCCCGTTCAAAAACCGTGACACTGTGGCCACGCTGATTCAGCATATCTGCGGTGGCAAGGCCGGAAGGGCCGCTGCCTACTACCGCAACTCTCTTACCGCTTCTGACGGCGGGGATCCGGGGTTTGATATAGCCGTTCTCGAAAGCCGTCTCGATCAGGTAAAGTTCATTTTCATGGATGGTGGTGGGATCGGAATGCTCGCCGTTGATGCAGGCCTTCTCACAAAGTGCCGGGCATACTCTTCCCGTGAACTCGGGAAAATTGCTGGTCTTGCCGAGACGGTCCATGGCATGCTCCTCATGACCGCGGCAGATCCTCTCGTTCCACTCCGGGATCAGATTGTGGAGGGGACATCCGGTCACCATACCGTTTAATTTCATGGCGGACTGACAGAAGGGAACGCCGCAGTTCATACATCTTGCCGCCTGTTGTCTCCGGGCGGTCTGGTTCAGGGGCTTGTGGAATTCCTTGAAATTCCGGATCCGCTCCGAAACACTGATCTCCGTGTTCTCCTCTCTTGTATAGTCCAAAAAGCCGGTCGCTGTACCCATAACGCGTCAGCCCTCCTTTGCCATTTCTTCAAATGCTTCAAGAACAGCACCTTCATGAGATACGCCCTGCTGCTCAAACTTGCTGATGGTTGCCATCATCTTGCTGTAGCCCACGGGGATCACCTTCTTGAAGGAAGGGAGCCATTCTTCAAAATGCTCTAAGATCTCACGGCCCTTAACGGATCCGGTCTCCTTCACATAGTCTGTCAGGATGTCCTTCAGCTCGGCCATATCGTACTTGTCCGTAACCTCGCGGAAGACCACCATTTCCTTGTTGATCTTGCGATACAGCTCATGCTGCTCATCCAGTACGTAAGCAATACCGCCGCTCATACCTGCGGCAAAGTTCTTGCCCACATGGCCCAGGATCACTGCCTTACCGCCGGTCATGTACTCCAGACCGTGGTCGCCCACGCCTTCGCAGACTGCGGTCGCACCGGAATTGCGGACGCAGAAACGCTCGCCTGCGATACCGTTCAGATAAACCGTTCCCGCTGTTGCTCCGTAAAGAGCCACGTTACCGATGATCACATTGCTGTCAGCTGCATAGGCTGCGTTCTTCGGAACGGTGACAATGATCTTTCCGCCGGATAAGCCCTTGCCGAGACCGTCGTTGGCATCGCCCTCAAGGTAAATGGTAAGACCCTTGGGGATAAATGCACCGAAGGACTGTCCGCCTCCGCCGTAGGCCCGTACCACAAAGGTATCATCGGGGGTATCATTTCCCAGCTTTCTGGTGATCTCGGAACCTAAGATGGTACCGAAGGAACGATCCGTACTGGAAATCTTCAGGGATACCTCGGAAACGGAAGGCTTTGCAGCCTTCTTTCCCTTCTGCTTACCGTTGGCTGCCTTCTCCTCGGGATTCAGCAGCTCCTTAAAGTGAGGGATCAGTACCTTCACGTCCGGAGTCTCCTGCAGACGGAAGTCATAAAGTGCATCCGGTGAAAAATGAACGGAGCGGACCTTTCCTTCTTCATCAAGACAGGCAGGAGAAGGTGTCAGGATCCGGGAATAATCCACGCATTTAGCCCGGTCGGTGATCAGGTTCTTGCGGACTGCCAGGCAATCCACACGTCCGATCATCTCATCTACGCTGCGGAAGCCCAGCTCAGCCATGATCTCTCTGAGCTGACGTGCTACAAAGAGCATGAAGTTGATGACGTACTCGGGCTTTCCGGAAAAACGCTTTCTTAAGGTCTGGTTCTGTGTTGCAATACCTACGGGGCAGGTATCCTTTGAGCAGACACGCATCATCATACAGCCCATGCATACCAGGGGAGCAGTTGCAAAACCAAAGGCTTCCGCACCTAAGAGGGCAGCGATCGCAACGTCACGACCGGTCATCAGCTTACCGTCTGTTTCCAGTCTGACTCTCTGACGCAGACCGTTTTCCACCAGACTTCTGTGAGCAGAGGAAAGACCCAGCTCCCAGGGAAGTCCTGCGTGGTGAACGCTGGAGGGCGGTGCTGCTCCGGTACCTCCGTCATAGCCGGAGATGAGGATCACGCCTGCGCCGGCCTTGGCAACGCCGGATGCAATGGTTCCGACGCCGGCCTCAGATACCAGCTTTACATTAATGGTTGCATCGCGGTTGGCATTTTTCAGGTCATAGATGAGCTGAGCTAGGTCCTCGATGGAATAGATATCATGATGAGGGGGCGGAGAGATCAGGGAAATGCCGGGAGTGGAGAATCTGGTCTGGGCAACCCAGGGATAAACCTTCCGTCCGGGCAGATGGCCGCCTTCGCCGGGCTTTGCACCCTGAGCCATCTTGATCTGGATCTCTTTCGCACTGTTCAAATATGCACTGGTCACACCGAAACGGCCGGATGCCACCTGCTTGATGGCAGAGTTGCGGATGGTGCCGAAACGCTCTTCCGCTTCGCCGCCCTCTCCGGTATTGGAGCAGGCATGAAGGGTATTCATGGCCGTTGCCAGAGTCTCATGAGCCTCCTGGGACAGGGAGCCGTAGGACATTGCCCCGGTACGGAAACGCTGAACAATGCTCTCCTCGCTCTCCACTTCCTCAAGCGGAACCTTCTCTCCTGCGGGAACAAATTCCAGAAGTCCTCTGAGGGTATGAGGACGGTCTTCATCATCCACCAGATCCGTATAAGCCTTGAACTGCTCGTAGCTGCCACGGCGGACTGCCTGCTGCAGCGTGACAATGGTCTCGGGAGAATACAGATGATCCTCTGCATCCTTACCGCTTCTGAGGCCGTGGAAGCCGGTGCTGTCCAGATGTGTATCCACACCCAGAGCCAGCGGGTCAAATGCATGGTCGTGGCGGTAAAGCACGCCTTCTGCGATCTCCTTTAAGCCGATGCCGCCCACTTCGCTGACAACGCCTGCAAAGTAACGGTTCATCACATCCTCGGAAAGGCCTATGGCCTCAAAGATCCTTGCGGACTGATAGGACTGGATGGTGGAGATACCCATTTTCGCTGCGATCTTGACAATACCGTTCAAAACCGCACTGTTATAATCTTCAATAGCGGTATGGTAATCCTTGTCCAGGATGCCCATATCGATCATTTCCGAGATACACTCATGAGCCAGATAAGGATGGATGGCTCTTGCACCGAAGCCGAGGAGCAGTGCCATATGATGCACGTCTCTGGGCTCTGCGGACTCCAGGATCAGGGAAACCTTGGTACGGTTCTTGGTCAGCACCAGGTGCTGTTCCACACCGGAAACCGCCAGCAGGGAAGGGATGGGCAGGTGGTTTTCATCCACACCGCGGTCGGAAAGGATAATAATGTTCTTTCCGGCTGCAATGGCCCGGTCCACACTGATATTCAACTGCTCGAGAGCCTTCTCGAGGGAAGTGTTCTTATAGTACAGCAGGGAAATGACTGTGCTGTGGAAGGAAGGCTGATCCAGGGAACGGATCTTCAGAAGATCCACACCGGTGAGGATGGGATGATTGATCTCCAGCACCCGGCAGTTGCTTCCTTTTTCATTTAACAGGTCACCATCGGATCCGATATAGACCGTGGTATCCGTAACGATCTTCTCACGCAGGGAGTCGATGGGCGGATTGGTTACCTGGGCAAATAACTGCTTGAAATAATTAAAGAGGGGCTGATGACGTCTGGACAGAACCGCCAGAGGAACGTCATGACCCATGGAAACGGTGGGTTCAACACCATTTTCCGCCATGGGAAGGATCTGACCCGTGATATCCTCATAGGTATAGCCGAAGACCTTGTACAGGCGGTCTCTCATCTCCTGGGTGTGGGTGGGAATCTTGTGATTCGGGATCTTCAGACCTGCCAGGTGCAGCAGGTTCGCATCCAGCCACTCACCGTAGGACTCTCTGCCTGCATAGTACTTCTTGCACTCTTCATCGGAAATGATGCGGCCCTTCTTGGTATCCACCAGAAGCATTCTTCCGGGCTCCAAACGGGACTTCTTTACGATGTGCTCCGGCTCGATCTCCAGAACGCCTACCTCAGATGCCAGGATCAGGCGGTCATCGTCCGTGATATAGTAACGGGAAGGACGGAGGCCGTTTCTGTCAAGGGTTGCACCCAGAAGCTCACCGTCAGAGAAAAGAATGGCAGCCGGGCCGTCCCAGGGCTCCATCATGGTTGCATAATAATGGTAGAAATCCTTGCGGTCCCGGTCCATGTATTCATCATGCTTCCAGGGCTCGGGAATGGTGATCATCATGGCCAGAGGCAGATCCATTCCGTTCATGTACAGGAATTCAAGAGTATTGTCCAGCATGGCGGAATCCGAGCCGGAGGGCATAACCACCGGGTAAATGCGGCTTAAGTCCGCTTCCGGAAGGGACGCAGTCATGGTCTCTTCACGGGCCAGCATACGGTCGATGTTACCGCGGATGGTATTGATCTCACCGTTGTGAGCGATCATCCGGTAAGGATGAGCACGCTCCCAGGAGGGATTGGTATTGGTTGAGAAACGGGAATGGACAATGGCGATGGCCGTCTTGTAGTCATTGCTTCTCAGATCCGGATAGAAGGCACGGAGCTGTCCTACCAGGAACATTCCCTTATATACAATGGTACGGGAGGAAAGTGAGCAGACATAGGTATCCTCGGAACACTGCTCAAACTCCCTGCGGATCACAAAAAGTCTCCGGTCAAAGGGAAGGCCCTTTTCCACCTCTTCGGGGCGCTCCAGCACACACTGCCAGATGGCAGGCATTGCAGACAGAGCTACCTCTCCCAGAACCTCGGGGCAAATGGGAACCTTTCTCCAGCCCAGAACCTTCACGCCGTCCTTTTCGGCAATGACGCCGAACATTCTCATGGCAAAGGTTCTCTTCATGGAATCCTGCGGAAAGAAGAACATACCGATTCCGTAATCACCGGCATCACCTACCGTGATCCCGTCTGCCTTCAGGGCCTTCTTGAAGAACCCGTGACAGATCTGGGACAGGATCCCCACACCGTCACCTATGGTTCCGGTGGCATCCTTTCCTGCTCTGTGCTCCAGCTTCTCCACGATGGAAAGCGCATCGGACAGGATCTCGTGAGAGGCCTTTCCCTTGATACTTGCCACCGCACCGATACCGCAGGCATCATGCTCTTCCTGAAGCATTTCGTACATTTTCCTTCGCTGATCCAAACTGATCTCCATTTTGATCCGCTCCTTTTTTGTTGGTTTCCATTTTTTATGTTCCGGAACCTCCGCACTTCGCACTTTCGGTTCCCGGATCACTTCGCGAAAAACAAAAAAAGGCACTTTGAGAGACTTAACCCGTCTCTCAAAGCGCCATTGCTTTCTGACGAAAACAAAATAACACAGTTTTTTTTGACTGTCAATCCTTTTTTGGAAAACTCAAAGCCATTTTTTCAACTTGAAGTAAATGAGGCTTCCCACTGCGATCAGAATGCAGACTCCCGTCACCACCGGGTAACTGTAGACCCAGTTTAACTCCGGCATATACTTAAAGTTCATGCCGTACCAGCCTGCGATCAGCGTCAGAGGCGTGAAAATGACCGTCACCACCGTCAGGATGGTCATGATGGTATTCTGCTTCACGGACAGCTGGGTCTGGTGAAGGTCTCTGACCTGGACCGAGATCTCCCGAAGGGTGGTGGTAAAGTCCTGAAGCCTGGTGATCCGGGCGCAGAACATATCGAAATACCGGAGATTCTCCGGATCAAAGAAGCCGTTTTCATTTTCATTGAGCTCCTGGCCCAAGTCAAAGAGCTGCTCGTAGTGGGTTCTGAGGGCCAGAAGGTCTCCGCGGATCCGGTTTAAATGCTCCATGACATTTAAGGGATTTCCGTCCATAATCATTTCCTCGATCTCCGTCAGACGCTTCTCGTAATGCTCCAGCATGGACAGGTCTCCGTCCACGATCCCCTCCAGGAAATCATAGAGGAAACGCTCCAGAGTCGGAAACTTCCACTTCTTGCGGCTGATGCCCTTTTCGATGTAATGCATGGCATGATCCGCTTCGTCGATAAAGATAACGCCCCGTTCATCCAGCACAAAGGAAAATGTATGGTCCGGATCCTGAAGTGCCAGTCTGTCCGGGATGGCAAAGCTTCCCGTCAGGGCATCTACATTGACCTCTGCCTTGGTCACATGATTCTCGTCAAGGTCTAAGTCCAGGTCGATCTCGATTCCCAGCCGTGACTGGATCCCCGGCCATTCCTCCGGCTTGCAGACGATCACAAAATCCGCCTTGCCGGAAAGACATTCCTCCGCATCCGTTTCTCTCAGTGTCTGTTCGATCAGAAAATAACGCATTTTTCTCTCCTTTAATTTGCAGGAACAAACTTCTAATTTGCAGGAACAAACTTCCATTCCTTAAGCTCCATGCCTTCATCGGAAAGCACGAAGTACAGGTTCTGCTCCCCGGTAAAGTCCTGAAGCAGTTCTTCATCTACCTTGATCGTGGTGCCCTCATCATCAGCAGACACCTCCACCTTAAGCAGAGGATCACTCTCGATCTCGTTGCTGCGGATCTCCAGGGTTCCCTGCCCCTTCACCGTAAGCTCCAGGCTCTTGGGAGCATTTTCCTCAAAGGCCACATTACGGACATAGGTCCAGGCCCCTGCCTCTCCGGCCTTGACTCCCGTCACAGCCTTAAAGGGACTTCCTTCATATACATAGTCGATACCCGCTGTCGTAGCAAAGAATGCCGCCGGATGCTCCTCGTAGGGGTTCACGGTTCCCAGAGCCGGATAATTCGAATAAACGGAGCCCTTGGCGTTCTCAATGGTCTGGGTCTCTTCATCCACCTTCATCTCCATGATCGCCAGATTCCGGTAGCCGCCGCTCTTTCCCAGTTTCTCCAGAGCGATCTGCCCGTGATAAACAAGGAAGTAACGATCCTGATACTTCTGCAGATGGGTATGGTTGTTGCCGTAGCCCAGGCCGAATTTGCCCGGATTGGCAAAATATTCTCCCCGATAGGTCCAGCTGTCCGGGTTCAAGGGATCCGAGCTGGTCATATAGACCATGGAGCAGATGGAAGGGGCCTTGGAATCCGGCAGCTCCCACACCGTACGCTCCGCCCAGGTATTGCAATAGGTATAAACCCAGGTGCCGTTCATGTAATTAAGCTCACTGGCCTCGTTAAAGTAGGGGGCCGGAACCTTTGCAATCTCACTGTCCAGGGAGATCATATCCTCTCCCAGCCGGACGATCCGTGCCACGCCGGGCATATAATCCGTACCGCTTGAGGCCTTTCCGCCGCCGAAGGCCAGCCAGCCTCTGCCCTCATCATCAATGCAGACACCGGGATCAAAGGGAATGGGACATTCCCCAAGACCCGGAGTCTTTCCGGAGATCAGGGGCTTCCCCAGGGGATCCGTCCAGGGACCTAAGGGATCCGTAGCCGTGATCACACCGACGCCCGCACCGGTGTTGGAAAAATACATATAGAAGTGCTCCAGCCCGTCCTCCTCGGTCCGGGAGACAATGGAGGGCGCCCAGGAATTATAGATCCACGGCGCAACCTTGCCCACATCCAGCACTCCGTGATAGGTCCAGTTCACCAGATCCTCCGAGGAATAGACCACCAGGGTCTTGATCTTCTCGTAGGTATTCTCACTGCCGTCTCCGCCGGCATCGTACTGCTGCTGGTCATTGGTGCCGAACACATAAAGCCGCCCGTTGTACTCAATGGCCGTAGGATCCGCACAAAAGATATCCGGGGAAATGGGATTGCCCCAGGATTCCTTCTTGTAATAATCCTTGCTCACCATGATCCGGCTGACTTCGGTTTCGGATTCCTTTTCGGAGCCGACCTCGGTCTCACTATTGGAGCCTTCCTCCGTCTCACCCCGGGAACCCTCCTGTCCGGACTTGCCGGCGCCTTCCTCTGTCACACCTTCCGAGCCCTGCCTGCCGGTTTCCTCACCCGTCACATCCTTTGTTTCCGCAGGCTTTGACGCCCCCGGATCCGCCGGAGTACAACCGGTGGGATCACCGAGGTGACCGTCACGGTTCCGATCAGCGCCGCCAAAAGAAGCGCTTTCTGTTTGTTTCTTCTCATTTGTCATCTCTCCCGATCTGCATATTCCAACACAAAATTTCACTCAGTTTACAGCACAAACCACCGGATCAGCATCAAAATGAACAGATGCCCCGGATAGAACAGATAGAAGAACCATTTGAAAAATGTCCTTCCCGCCTGCATCCGTTTTCCGTTATACAGCCGGAGCACGCAGACTCCGGAAAGTGCCATGGTAAGGATCCCCAGCAGTACCGAATAGATCGCTGTCAAAAAAGGTACCGAGCTGAAGGTCAGCATGACATTTATGATCGTGAACAGCACAATGGCAATGGCGTAGGCAATGACCTTGCCCTTTTTACTGTCCTTTGCAATGGCAAACATCAGCGTGAAGACCGGGGCAAACAGCGCCCAGTCCGTAAAGATACTGAAGGCAATGATCAGGAAGATCAGAATGCTCTTCAGGAAAATGTTTTTGATCTTGTCCTTTACAAGAAGTACCAGGAAGCACAGAAACAGACTGAACATCATGTTGAGCTGGGTGTAGGACCAGACGCTTCCGTCATCGGAAAGGACCGCGTTATACGGCAGCTGGGCAAGAAGGCCGAATCCGAACAGCCGCAGGGCGTACTGCCCTTTGTTCCGGGTGTACTGATATCCCTCCACCATGAAGTAGCACATGGTGATGGCGGTGAAATAACCGATCTCGACCATGGTCTCCCCGAGCCAGGTTCCCTCCATCCGAAGCAGGTGACAGGAGTGATTTAACAGCATGGTCACCATGGCAATGAGCTTGATGATATCACGACTTAAGAACCGCCCGCTTTCGTTTTCATTTTCCTTCACAGACAGACTGCCCTTCGGGGCAGCTGCTTTCTTGCTCTCAGACATTTTTCTCTCCGCATTCTCTCAAAACAGCCGGAACAGTCCTTCATCAGGGCCGTTCCGGCTGGCAAATGACTTCTTTTCAGACTATTTCCGATCAGACTACCCCGGTGTACTTCAGGTACAGATATACACAGAAGCCGCAAACGATCAGCCCGGAAAGGAACATTGCAAAACATCTTCTGTAGCTTTCCATAAGGAGCGGGTCTGCGATGGTCTTCTCCGGATCACTCGGATCGATCTTCAGCATACAGGACATACCCTCTGTTACGTTGAAGGATACGGCATAGATGTCGTTGTTTCCGAGGTATTCCTTATGATCATAGGTAAATGCATAGGAACCGTTCTTCTTTCTGAAACCGATGGACGCCTTCACATCAATTGAGGTACAGTTTGCTCTCACCTCAGTGGTACAGCGCTTCACGATCTTACCGAGCCTCAGCCATCCGAACAACCCCCAACCTGCTATGATCACTGCGATCACTGCACAAACGATATAGATCATTATAATTTCCTCCGCCTTCACTCATTTTTCTTTACTTCTTATTCTCCAAGATCCACTCTGAACATTATACAATCAATCTCGGAAAATGTCTACCTCTGTCCCGTCGGAAAGCGTATCCAAATGCGACTGTTTTTTTGACGTTGTTTCATGATCAAGATGACAGGGGGGCGGTTCCTTCACGGCTTCAATCCGAACCGACGTCAGGATTGATCTCCAGGTTTGCTCCTGCGCCAATCAGCTCTACCTTCTCATCCAGGACGATCCTCTCCAGATCCGGATTATTGCTCACGTCCAGCTTTTCAAAGGGATTTCCGATACAGTAGAGGATCTTCAGCCTCGGAAAAATGCTCAGATCCGGATCCGTCAGCTCATTGTTACAGCAATCGAGCTGCCAGATATTTGAAAAGATCTCCAGTCCCTCCAGATCCTTCAGGGAACAGCCGCTCACATCCAGTGAAGGGAGAAAATCCGCAAGGATATATCCGTCCTCGGTGTTTGTCACATACCCGATGTCCGTTTCATCATCATACATTAACAGCCGCTCACGCAGGATCGGATCGGGAAACGATTCTTCATCGATCCTGACCGCATGATTCACCCGAAAGCCTTTCGTTGACTCTATTTTCCCGGGATCGGTGGAAAGATACATACAGGTATCCGGTCCCCAGACCTTTACAATATCAAGATCGTTTCCGTAACAGATGGCATCCTCCAGCAGATAATTAAAACTGAGGTCCAGCTCTTTCAGTTCGTTTATCTCACAATAGAGCACACACAGTTCTCCGGCCTGTGAAACCTCAAGTTTCTCCAGCCTGTTGTTCTGACAGCAAAGAGTCTCAAGCCTGGGATTGGCATCCGTGATAACCAGCTCGGTCAGCTCGTTCCGGTCACAATAGAGCCCACGGAGCATGGGGAAAAACTCTATTCCCGCCAGGCTTTCGATCCCTTCCTCCGAAACCCGGATCTTCGTCACCTGAAAGCTTTCCCCTCGTTCCAGATAGCAGTTATGATCCAGATCAAATCTTTCTGCCACGATCTCCCGGAATCTCTCATCGGGAAAATACTCTTCAATGATCTTTACATCCGAGATCACCATGTGGTTTCCGGTCTCCGGATCATACCAATGGTAATCCTCTTTGTCCTTCTCATGCTTCCCGGAAAATGCAAAAGGATCTTCCAAGTCGGTTCCGGAGGGATCATTCCCGTCGGTTTCAATAGTTTCCTGCCCGTCTGCTCCCTCAGGACCATTCCCGCCAACGTCTGAGGGATCATTCCCGTCGGCCTCGGAGGGCTCACTGCCCTCACCGGAGGAAGGATCACTCTCATCAGTTTCGGAAGGACCATTCCCTTCAGTTTCGGAAGGATTCTTCTCTTCTTCTCCGAGAGAAGTTTCCTCCTTGGTCGCCGATGCTACGATCCTGCCGATATCCGGCTTCTGC
>JAGACB010000199.1 GCA_017614345.1 Lachnospiraceae bacterium | reverse complement strand
GCTTCCGAGGATTTCGAGTCCGGCTACGGCTGGGAATATGCAAACTGGATGAACAAGCTGGCAGAGGAACCCGGAATTGCCACTCCGAGCCTCGGAGCCATCATCTGTGACGATTACTCCGTAGAGTCGAAGGAAGCTGATTCCAACGGTATCCTGGCTCTGGTGGATCTGTCTCAGAACAAGGAACTCAGAAATGCCTGGATCACCTTTGCTTATGCCCATAAGAATGAGCTTCTGGAATACAACTACTCCTCCAACATGACCAGTGAGGAGAACGGACGTGTTCTGAACCATACCGCTTATGAGCGGGATCGTTTCGGAGACTTTTTCAATGATCTTTTAAATTCGGTATACAGCATCGATTCCTATGGTGCAGTGGATCTGATGGCGGCAGCCAAAACCATCGGCGGAGACGGCTCTCAGGAGCTGATCGCAGCATTTGCCAAGACCGTGATCTACTGTGCGGCAACCGAGGATGAGACCAATCTTGCCGGACTTTCCGTAACACTTCCCTACGGGGACAATGAGATGTATGCGGCCATGAATTTCATTTACCCGGAGATCGGTTTTGATTCCGACTACGTGGCTTTCATGTCCGACTTCACCAGCGTAGAGACCAATTCCTGGTACGATTACGGCGATTATTCCTGGGACGGCTGGGACTTCGACAACGGCGAATATTCCTTCGGCGGCTGGGATGAAGAAGACGGCTGGGATTTCTCGGAAGACTGGTTCCGTGAGCTTCTTGGAGATGATTATTACGATGAATACTTCAAGGATTATTACGACGAGTTCTTCAGTGATTACGATAATTATTTCAGTGACTGGGGTTCCGACGATGACTGGATCGGTGATGACGATGATGAATATGATTACGAGGATCTGTTGAACGATCTTGACTGGCTGTTCCAGTGATCCGCGAAATGATTTTTCGAAAAACACTTTTCATTTTCGTGTCTTTATGCTAATATGATTTACAGGTTGCGGCTCCGCAGGAATCACTTCCGGCGGAGCCGTTTTTCGGAAGAAGCCCTTTAAGATGAGCATCTTTCGGACCTGAAAAATGTAATCATTTCATATGAGGATATATTATGATCAAGATATTTTCCGACACCACCTGTGATCTGTCACCGGAACTGATCCAGAAGTATGACATCGGCATTATCCCCCTGAACATCATTTTAGGGGACGTAACCAAAAAGGACGGCATTGAGATCACTCCCGAGGAGATCTACGAGTGGGCGGATGCAAACAAGACCACTCCCAAAACCGCTTCTCCCGAGATCGGAGTGGTGATCGATGAACTGCAGCCTTATACGGCGCTTCATTACGATATCGTCTATATCGGCATCAGCGAGCAGATGTCCTCCACCTGTCAGACCATTCGTCTGGCGGCGGAAGAGCTGGGCTATGACCGGATCTTTGTCATCGATTCCATGAATCTTTCCACCGGTGTGGGCCTTCAGGTGATCCGTGCTGCGAAGATGGCCGTTAAGGGTGCCACTGCAGAGGAGATCGTTGAGGAGATCGAAGCAAACCGGAAAAATGTCCGTGCTTCCTTCTGTATCGAGACTCTGACCTACCTTTGGAGAGGCGGCAGATGTAATACGGTTTCCGCACTTTTAGGCGGTGCTCTTCAGCTCAGACCCTCCATTGTCGTAAAGGACGGAGCCATGGGCGTAGGCCGGAAATACCGCGGTCGTATGATGAATGTATACCGCAATTACCTGGCGGATCTGGAGACGGAGCTTGCCAAGGCGGTTCCGGACAGAGTCTTCATCACTCATTCCGGTGCGGATCAGGAGATCGTTGATATGGTTTACCGGTATCTGGAAGAGAAGCATTACTTCCGACATATCGATATCACAAGAGCCAGCGGCGTCATCAGCAGCCACTGCGGTCCCGGAACCCTGGGCGTTCTGTTCTATGTCAATGAATGACGGAATGATTCACGTTTTGCTATAAATGATCGAAACATAAATTCATAAAAGCGCAAATAGATAACACCCCATGTTCTTCAGTGAACACGGGGTGTTTGTTTTATCGGGACTATTAGGCGGAGTGTTCTCCGACCGTTTTTATCTCTGAAATACGGTATAGCTTCTGGAGCGAAGGACTTCGGCTGCGTGTTCCTTGGATTCTTCGTCCCGGAATTCGATCTTGAGGACGCCTTCCTCCCCGTCACGGTTGTGAACAATGCCGATGTTCTTGATGCTGATGCCTTTAAATGCAAGGAGAGTGGCAATGGTGGCAATGGCGCCGGCTTCATCCTCGATATCGCAGGTAATGGAGTGCTCCACTGCAATGGGCCCGCTCTGCCGGTTGGAAATGCTGTTTCTGTAGGTTCCCGCCCGCTGGAACAGGTCGTAGATCTCCTGACCGTTCCCGGCCTTTACTTCTTCCCGGATCTTTGTCAGGGAAGAGATGTATTCATCCAGAAGAGAAGTGATGGCGCTCTGATTGCTGTTGCAGATCTGCTCCCACATCTCGGGAGAAGAGGAGGCGATCCTGGTGATATCCTTAAAGCCGCCGGCTGCAATGGTCTTCATGATCTCCTGAGGATCATCATGCGTCCGCACCAGTTCTACTAAGGATGCAGCAATGAGATGAGGCACATGGGAAATGCCTGCCACGGAATAATCGTGGGTTTCGGCATCCATGACCATGGGAATGGCGCCGAAGAGGGAAGCCAGCTCCTTCATGGTCTCGATATTTTCCTCCGGGGTTTCCGGAAAAGGTGTCAGAATATAGAAGGCATTTTCCAAAAGGCTGTCCTTGGAGGCGGCATAACCGCTGCGCTCGGAGCCTGCCATGGGATGTGCACCGATAAAATGCTTCTGAAGGCCGTAGGATGCGGCTTCTGCCATGATCCGGGACTTGGTGCTGCCTACGTCCGTCAGGATCGCTTTGCTGTCCTTCGGAAGAAGCTCAGAGAGGTCCTTTAAGTAAGAGCCGATGGTCTCTACGGGAGTGCACAGGAAGATCACATCTGCCTGAAGGATCTCCGGATCATTGACGCTGTCTGCGATATGAGACACAACACCTTCTTCCAGGGCGGGCAGGATCTTCTCCCGGGTGCGGCTGCAGACGGTGATGCGGCAGTGATCCTGCAGGCGTTTTAAACGCTTTGCCATGGAGCCGCCTATGAGGCCGAAGCCGATGAATGCATATGATTTTGTTGATAACATGAATATTTTCTCCTTATAGTTGCAGGTCTTTGATCTGCAACAATCCTCTAGATATTTTAAGGAGTCGGAAGGGAAAAGTCAACCGCGGATTCACCCGAAAAAACTTGTTGATTTTGATTGAAAAGTATTGAAAATCCGAGATTTTTTTAGTAAAATGTACCTATGATTTCGCATGGGGTAAATGCGAAAAAGAAACGGAGGGTTTTACATGAAGGTTTATCAGACTGACAAGATCAGAAACGTGGCAGTGTTAGGGCATGGCGGTTCCGGAAAGACTACCCTGATCGAGGGTATGGCTTATGTTACCGGTATCGTTTCCCGTATGGGAAAAGTAGCTGACGGAAATACCATCAGCGACTTCGACAAGGAAGAGATCAAGAGAAAGTTTTCAATCAGCACCACATTGGTTCCCATTGAATTCGAAGACATCAAGATCAATTTCCTGGACACTCCCGGTTATTTCGATTTTGCAGGTGAGGTAGCAGAAGCTCTTTCCGTTGCCGATGCAGCCATTATCGTAGTCAATGCCAAGGCCGGCGTACAGGTAGGTACCATCAAGGCCTGGGAATACTGTGAAAAATATAATATCCCGAGGATCATCTTCGTATCCGGCATGGACGATGATGATGCCAGCTTCCGTGATGTTCACATCGCATTAAAGGAAAAGTTCGGCGGACGGATCGCTCCGTTCCATGTACCTATGAGAGAGAACGGCAAGTTTGTCGGATTCGTAAACGTAGTTAAGATGAAGGGCCGTCGTTTCACCAACGGCAGCGAGTATGAAGAGTGCGATATCCCGGATTACCTGCAGGAACACCTTCAGGTTTCCAGAGAGTCCCTGATGGAAGCGGTTGCAGAGACCAGCGAAGAGTTCATGGATCGTTACTTCAGCGGTGAAGAGTTCACTTATGAAGAAGTTTCCCAGACACTGCGTCAGTCCGTTATGACCTGTGACATCGTTCCCGTGCTGATGGGTTCCGCCCTCAGTGCTCAGGGTATGAACATGCTGCTTCTGGCAGTAAAGAAGTATTTCCCTTCACCGGATCAGACCATTCTTCGTGCAAACGACAAGAAGACCGGCGAGATGGTGAACCTTTCCTACGATCCGCAGAAGCATATCAGTTTCCGTGTATTCAAGACCATCGTAGATCCGTTCATCGGTAAGTATTCCCTGATCAAGGTATGCACCGGCTGCCTTCGTCCGGATATCCCGATCTACAACCTGAACACCGAGAACGAAGATAAGATCGGTAAGATCTATCTGATGCGCGGTAAGGATACCGAAGAGATCGCAGAGCTCTATGCCGGCGATATCGGTGCTCTGACCAAGATGAATGACATCCATACCGGTGATACCTATGCAGATAAGGGCGCTTCCTTAGTCTACAAGGCTCCGGATATCCCTGTTCCTTATACCTTTATGGCTTATACCGCAAGCAACAAGGCAGATGAAGACAAGATCGCATCCTCCCTTGCAAAGATCCTCGAAGAGGACCTGAGCCTTCGCCTGGTAAATGACGCCGAAAACCGTCAGTCTCTGATCTACGGTATCGGTGATCAGCAGCTCGAAGTAGTTGCAAGTAAGCTGGAGAGCCGTTATAAGGTTAAGATGAACCTGAATCCTCCCAGATTCGCTTATCGTGAGACCATCATGAAGAAGGCTTCCGATATCAACGGTACTCATAAGAAGCAGTCCGGCGGACACGGTCAGTACGGCGTGGTTATCATGGACTTCGAGCCCTCCGGTGATCTGGAGACTCCTTACATCTTCGATCAGGTAGTTGTGGGCGGTTCCGTTCCGAAGAACTTCTTCCCTGCTGTTGAAAAGGGTGTTGCTGAGTCCGTTCTGAGAGGACCTCTTGCAGGTTATCCCGTAGTTGGTATCAAGGCTACTCTGAAGGATGGTAAGTATCATCCCGTAGACTCTTCCGAAATGGCATTCAAGACTGCTGCACAGAACGCATTCAAGGATGGTATCCTTGCTGCCAAGCCCGTGCTTCTTGAGCCCATTGCAAGAGTGAAGGTAGTAGTTCCCAACGACTACACCGGTGACGTTATGGGTGACCTTAATAAGCGCCGCGGTCGTGTACTCGGTATGGAGCACATTGAAGGCGGAAAGCAGGTTGTTACCGCTGACGTTCCCATGGCTGAGATGTTCGGTTACTCCACAGACCTTCGGTCCATGACCGGCGGTATCGGTGATTTCAGCTATGAGTTCAACTGCTATGAGCAGTGCCCGGGCGATGTTCAGAAGAAGGTTATCGAAGACAGTGCCAAGGCTGCTGAAGCTGATAAGTAATTAAACAAGGGTTTTACAGCGTAAAGCTGTATCGGGGGGTATATAAAACCGGGGTTCGCAATTGTTGCGAGCCCCGGTTTCATTTTGGTTTATGATGTTTTTTGCGAAATGATGTTTATGATACTTATGCGAAATGATGTTTATGATGCTTATGCGAAATAATGATCGAATTCCTGCAGGGTATTTGCAGGGCTGACGGATCTTCTGACCCGTTTGATGTACTCGGTGGGAGAACAGTTCTTCACCGACTTGAAGACGCGGTTAAAAGTGGAGATACTGTTGAAGCCCGTCATCATGGCTACTTCCGTTACGGAGTAGGTAGGGTTTAGGAACATTTTCTCAGCTTCCGTGATACGCTTTCTGCAAAGGTACTCGTAGAAGGTGATGCCGGAAAACTTCTTAAAGAGTCTGGAGAAATGGAACTTGGAGAAGCCTGCCACATCGGCTACATATTCCAGGGTCAGGTCTTCATTGTAATGGTCGTTGATGAAGTTGCAGATCCCCATGAACTTGTCGATGTATTCATGCTGCTTGGCGATCTTCACGTCCGAAAACTTCTCCGTGGAATAGATATTGTTCCGGTAGATGGAAACATAGATCTCGATGAGCTTGGCGTAGATGGAGCCTTCCTTCAGAGGATTGTTGTTGCTGTATTCCTCCATGATCTCCTTTAAGAGACGCTGAACGCAGGCGTGAAGCTCGGGCTGATTCTCGGAGTTTAAGTAGATGGCCGGCGGAAGCGTACAGACAGCCGTATCAAAGCCTCTCAGGTTGTAGAGGAGTGATAAGTTGAACTGGAAAATGATCCGGCTTCCGGTGGGCGGTGCTTCAATGGAGTGGGTCTCACAGGAGCCGATGAAAATGATCTCTCCGGGCTGCATATTGAAGGTCTCGCTTCCTACGTGGACCTTGTAGGTATTCTCCAAAGGCATGATGATCTCAATGCCTGTGTGCCAATGGGGCGGATAATCCTCCGGTTCGTGATTCCGGTAAAGCCGAAAGACGGACTGGTCGCTGTAATTAATGGTTTCGTACATTCCGTTCAGGATCTCGATCATGGTGGCCCTCCTGTTCAAAGATTGTTGAAAAAATAGCAATGCGAGCAACTCTGCTCCTGTGGTTCATTTTTCTGTCGGAATCTCATTTTATTAAGAAAAATAAGGGTTTCCGACAATGAGGTGATCAGCTTTTTACTTAAACGTTTCAGTAAACACTTATCACATATTGCTTTAATTATAGTGTTTCTCTCGCAAAATGTAAAGAGAAAAAATCGGAGATTAGCAATAAATGGATAAGAATCAGCAAAAAATCAAATGAAAGATTTTTCTTCTAACCATATAATGAACCTGTAGTATGCGCTATTTGCGCGTGTTTGGGGTTAGTCGGCAGGGAAACTGCCGGAGATGTTTTGAGGAAGGTATACATGAGAAAAGGAAAATTTCACGAACTGGAAGCGAAGTACCGGAAAAGAGCTGAGGAACTGGTTTCCAAAATGACACTGGAAGAAAAGGTGTATCAGACATTGCACAGCGCACCTGCCGTTGAACGGCTGGGGATCCCTGCCTACAACTGGTGGAATGAAGCGCTTCACGGTGTGGGACGTGCCGGAGTTGCAACGGTATTTCCCCAGGCGATCGGCCTGGCTGCGGCTTTTGACGAGGAGCTCCTCTATGAGGTGGCGGATGTGATCTCCACCGAGGCGAGAGCCAAGTTCAATATGCAGCAGGATTTTGATGATAAGGATATCTATAAGGGACTGACCTTCTGGTCCCCTAATGTAAACATTTTCCGTGATCCGAGATGGGGCCGTGGTCATGAGACCTATGGCGAGGATCCGTACCTGACCTCCCGTCTTGGCGTGGCCTTTGTAGAAGGCCTCCAGGGAAATGACGATACCTATTTGAAGGTGGCTGCCTGTGCCAAGCATTTTGCGGTGCATTCCGGCCCGGAGGGCTTACGCCACAGCTTTAATGCAGAATGCAGCAAGCAGGACCTTTATGAGACCTATCTGCCCGCTTTTCACGCCTGTGTGACGGAAGCCGGGGCAGAGACGGTGATGGGTGCTTACAACCGCACCAATGGTGAGCCCTGCTGCGGAAGCAAGACCCTGTTAAAGGACATTCTCCGTGAGGACTGGGGCTTTACCGGTCATGTGACCAGCGACTGCTGGGCTCTCAGAGACTTCTACGAGGGTCACAAGGTAACGGAAGGCCCTGTGGATTCCGTAGCCCTGGCCATGAACAACGGCTGCGACTTAAACTGCGGAAACTTAAACGGATATCTTCTGAAGGCGGTGGAGGAAGGTCTGGTCAGCGAAGATCGGATCACCGAAGCTGTAGTCAATCTCTATACCACCAGGATGAAGCTGGGTCTTTTTGATGAAGAGGAGGCAAATCCTTACTCGAAGATCGGCTATGATCAGGTGGATTCTGCAGAGCATCGTCAGCTGAACTTAAAGGCTGCCGAGAAGAGCCTGGTGCTGTTGAAAAATGACGGCATCCTTCCTCTTGACCGCTCCAAGGTAAAGACCATCGGCATCATCGGCCCCAATGCGGACAGCCGTATGGCTCTTGTGGGAAATTATGAAGGAACCTCCTCCGAATATATCACGGTGCTGGAAGGCATCCGGAAGGCGGCAGGAGAGGATATCCGGATCTTCTATTCCGAAGGCTGTCATCTGTTCCGTCCCTCTGTTCAGGGCCTTGGCGCACCTCAGGACCGTATGGCTGAGGTAAAGGGCGTCTGCAGAGAGAGTGACGTGGTGGTAGTATGCCTGGGTCTTGATGCCACCTTAGAGGGAGAGCAGGGAGACACCGGTAATGAATTTGCCTCCGGTGATAAGCCGAATCTGAATTTCCCCGGAAATCAGGAAAGCATCCTGGAAGCTGCCTATGCCAGCGGAAAGCCCGTGATCCTGGCGGTTCTGGCAGGAAGTGCTCTTGCTTATACCTTTGCTGCGGATCATGTGAATGCCATCCTGCAGTGCTGGTATCCCGGAGCGCAGGGCGGATATGCCGTGGGACGGACTTTGTTCGGTGACAACAATCCTCAGGGTAAGCTTCCCGTGACCTTCTACCGCAGTACCGAAGAACTCCCTGAGTTCACGGATTACGGCATGGAAGGAAGAACCTACCGCTATATGAAGCAGGAAGCACTTTATCCCTTCGGATTCGGACTTTCCTATTCCAATTTTGAGATATTTGATGTACAATATAATAATGACGGTCTGATTACGGGAGACGATTCACTTACGATCACCGCCCGTGTGAAAAATACAGGAAACTATGACGGGATCCAGACGATTGAGACCTATGTCAGGTATCATGCGCCTGAGTCCATGGAACACGTTCCGAACTGCCAGCTGAAGGCTCTTGCCAAAGTGGGTCTTAAGGCGGGTGAAGAGAAGAAGGTGACCATTACCTTAACGCCGGAGAGCTTCGGTCTTTATGATGAAGACGGCAGGCTGATCCTGCATGCGGGTGAGTACAGTGTTTTCGTCGGTTTTTCACAGCCGGACGGCAGGAGCATTTCCCTGATGGGACAGAGTCCCGCAGAGCTCTCCGTGACCTGTAAGGCGGAGAAGGTCCTGTAACAGCCGAAAAAAAACAGACAGGTGGAATTTGTAAATGAAAATGACGTTGCGTTGGTACGGAAAGAACAATGACAGCATTACACTGGAGCAGATCAGACAGATTCCCGGTGTAACGGGTGTGATCAGTGCGCTGCACGACATCCCCGCAGGCGAGGTATGGCCCCTTGAGGACATCCTTGCACTGAAAAATGAAGTGGAAGCGGCAGGTATGGAACTGGCCGGTATCGAGAGTGTCAATGTACATGAAGATATCAAGATCGGATCTCCCAACCGTGAGCAGCTTCTGGAAAATTACCGTATTACTTTGGAACACCTGGGACAGGCAGACATTCATCTGGTATGCTACAATTTCATGCCGATCTTTGACTGGACCAGAACGGATCTGGCTATGCCTCTTCCGGACGGCTCCACGACCATGTCCTATGACGAGAGCGTGATCGCAGGTCTTAACCCTGCGGAGATGTTCGAGCGGATCGAGCAGAACAGCGGCGGCTTTGTAATGCCCGGCTGGGAACCGAACCGTAAGGCGGAGATCATGGACCTGTTCGAGAAGTACAAGGGTGTGACAAAGGAAAAGCTCCTGGAAAACTACAAGTATTTCCTGGACTCCATTATGCCGGTATGCGAGAAGTATCAGATCAAGATGGCGGTTCATCCGGATGATCCGTCCTGGAGTGTTTTCGGACTTCCCAGGATCGTCACCGATGAAGAAGCTCTTCTGAAGATCGCCTCTCTGAATCCGAGTATCTATAACGGATTCACTCTTTGCACCGGTTCTCTCGGAAGTAATCCGAAGAATGATCTTGTTTCCATTATCCGCAATCCCAAGATCGCCGAGCGGATCCATTTTGCTCACATCAGAAATGTGAAGTTTGATTCCGAAGGCGTATTCCATGAAAGCTCTCACCTGAGCAGTGACGGTTCCTTTGATATGTATGAGATCGTCAAGGCATTTCATGATATGGGCTTTGACGGCGTGATCCGTCCCGATCACGGACGTATGATCTGGGGAGAGCAGGGAAGACCCGGCTACGGTCTGTATGACAGAGCTCTGGGCGCAACCTATCTGAACGGATTATGGGAAGCGATCAGCAAGAGTTGATGAAAGATTATGTGGAATGTTCTGCAGAGAATGGGTCTGCAGAAAAATGATCTGCAAAGTATGGAACGCAGATCTCGCGTGGTAATATGCAAGGGTGTGGGATCAATCAGTCTCCCAGAAAAAGAGGAGACCATGTGTGAAAGGAGTAACCATGAAGTTAAAAGATCTGACAATCGGATCCGAACAGGAACGCAGAGAAGCAGCGGAACTGTTCGAAAAGAAGGGCTATGCACTTCCTGCTTATGACAGGGATGCCCTGAAAGCACACACATCCCAAAACCCCTCATGGATCCATTTCGGCGCAGGTAATATCTTCCGTGCCTTTCCGGCAGCGGATCTTCAGAAGCTGCTGAACAAAGGCGGATATGACCGCGGTATCATCGTTGCCGAAAGTTTTGATCATGAGATCATTGAAAAGGCTTACAAGGAATATGATTCCATGAGCCTGGCCGTAACCTTAAAGGGAAACGGCAGTATCGAAAAAGAAGTGATCGGTTCCGTAACCGAAGCGATCGAGGCGAATCCCTCCAAGCCGGAGGAGATGAAGAGACTTACCGAGATCTTCTTAAGTCCCTCTCTGCTCATCGTTTCCTTTACCATTACCGAAAAGGGCTACGCCCTTCCGAAGAATCCCGCAACCGGTGAATATGCACCCTTCGTTGCAGCCGATATGGCAAAGGATCCTTCCGAAGTACCGCTTACCATGGGCTCTGTCATGGCTCAGGTCAGTGCACTTCTGTATCAGAGATATGCAAAGGGGTTATCCCCCATTACACTGCTTTCCATGGACAACTGCTCCCATAACGGCGATAAACTGAAGGCCGCAGTGGTTGCATTTGCCGAGAACTGGGCACAGGCCGGAAAGGTACCCGCATCCTTTGCCGAGGATGTGAAAAACGAGAAGATCGTTACCTTCCCCCTCAGTATGATCGATAAGATCACCCCCAGACCGGATGAGAATGTGGCAAAGATGCTTGAGGCAGACGGCTTTACGGATACCGGCCTCATCATCACCTCAAAGAATACCTACACGGCTCCCTTTGTTAACGCAGAGGAGACCGAGTATCTGGTGATCGAAGACCGCTTTGCCGGCGGAAGACCTCCTCTTGAAGAAGCAGGATTTCTGTTCACCGATCGGGAAACCGTGGATCGGACCGAGAAAATGAAGGTTTGCACCTGTCTGAATCCCCTTCATACGGCCATGTCCATCTTCGGTTGTCTCCTGGGTTATCAGACCATCCATGATGAGATGGAGGATCCTCTGATCGTGAAGCTGGTCACCAGACTCGGAAGCGTGGAAGGTATGCCTGTGGTGACAGATCCCGGCGTGATCCGTCCCGAAGCCTTTTTGAATGCAGTCCTGACGGATCGTCTTCCGAATCCCTTTATGCCGGATTCCCCCTGGAGGATCATTACCGATACCTCCCAGAAGCTCCCGATCCGTTTCGGTGAGACCTTGAAGGCCTATCAGGCAAGAGGTCTTGACATGGACAGCCTCGTGGTGATCCCTCTTGCGATCGCAGGCTATCTGCGCTATCTGCAGGGCGTGGGAGATGCCGGGGAGACATTTACCCCCAGCTCAGACCCCATGCTGGAGGAGCTTCGTGCGCAGGCAGCAGCCGGAGATATCGACGGCTTCCTTTCCAGAAAAGAACTCTTTGCACTGGATCTGAATGAGACTTCACTTGCACCCCGTATCAAAATCATGTATGATGAGATGTGCAGGGGTGAGGGAAGTGTCAGAAGAACCCTGCAAAAGTATCTTGCATAAATAACCAGGAAAAAACTTTTTTACAGGAGGGTTTTAACATGGTGTTAGTTGGTGTTGATTTAGGTACATCTTCCGTGAAGATGCTGCTGATGGAGGAGAACGGTGACATCAAGAAGATCGTTACCAGAGAGTACCCCTTAAGTATCCCGAGACCGGGTTGGTCCGAGCAGAATCCCGAGGATTGGTGGAATGCATTCAAGGACGGCCTTGCAGAACTTCTTTCCGAGGCTGATCACAGCCAGGTAGCCGGTATCAGTTTCTCCGGTCAGATGCACGGTCTTGTGATCCTTGATGGAGAGGACAATGTGATCCGTCCCGCTATTTTGTGGAATGACGGCCGTACTCAGAAGGAGTGCGATTATCTGAACAAGACCATCGGTCGTGAGAAGATCTCTTCCTACACCGGCAACATGGCCCTGACCGGTTTCACGGCTCCCAAGATCCTCTGGGTTAAGGAAAATGAGCCCGAAAACTTCGCAAAGATCAATAAGATCATGCTTCCGAAGGATTATATCGCTTACCGTTTAAGCGGCGTTCACTGCACGGATGTTTCCGATGCTTCCGGTATGCTGCTCCTTGATGTAAAGAACAAGAAGTGGTCCAAGGAAATGCTGGAGCTCTGCTCCATTAACGAGAGCCAGCTGGCTAAGCTTCATGAGAGCTACGAAGCAGTAGGCACTCTGACAGCTGCCATCGCAGCAGAGCTGGATCTGCCTCAGACCGTTAAGGTTGTAGCAGGCGGCGGCGACCAGGCTGTAGGTGCAGTAGGAACCGGTACCGTAGGACACGGTATGTGCAGCGTATCTCTGGGAACCTCCGGAACCGTATTCATCGTTTCCAAGGAGTTTGCAGTGGATGACGCCAATGCACTTCATTCCTTTGCACATGCTGACGGACAGTTCCATTTCATGGGCTGTACTCTGGCAGCAGCTGCTTCCAACAAGTGGTGGATGGATGAGATCATCCGCACAACCGCTTACGGCGATGAGCAGAAGGGTATCACAAACGACAAACTGGGCAAGAACGGCGTTTACTATCTGCCTTATCTGATGGGTGAGAGAACTCCCATCAACAACCCCAATGCAAGAGGTACCTTCACCGGTCTTATGATGAACACCTCCAGAGAGGATATGACTCAGGCAGTTCTGGAAGGCGTAGCATTCAGCCTTCGCGATGCACTTGAGATCGCAAGAAGCTTCGGTGTTACCATTGACCGCATCCGTATCAACGGCGGCGGCTCCAAGAGCCCTCTGTGGTGCAAGATCATGGCAAATGTCATGAACGTAAAGGTTGACAAGATCAACAGTGCGGAAGGTCCCGCTTTCGGTGCAGCGATCCTTGCTGCTGTAGGCTGTGGCTTCTACCCTTCCGTAAAGGATGCAACCTCCAAGCTGATCTCCGTAGTTGAGACCACTGAGCAGGATGCTGATCTGGTTGCTCTGTACGACAAGCGTTATCAGGTATGGAAGCAGCTTTATCCTGCAATGAAGGATGTATTTGATGTGATGGCAGAGGCAGAAGTTTGAACTGACCGGAAAGTCTGAACACAAAGAGTAACTTAAAAAGATCGATCAGACGGCCCGGATCCTTATGGTGATCCGGGCCGTTATGTTTTGTGGAGACCGCCCACCGGGGAGCGCAAAGCGCAGAATGAAGTGAGGCGGGGCTCATCGGAGGACGTTTTATGATCTATCTGGACCATGCGGCTACGACACAGATGAGTGAACGGGCGGCAGAAGCCATGAAGGAGGCCGCAACGGTAACCTTCGGAAATCCTTCTGCCGGATATGAACTTGCGGCAAAAGCAAGGGCAGTGGTGAATCGTGCAAAGATCACCATCGCCTGTTCTTTGGGTGCCAAGGATACGGAGATCCTGTTTACCTCCGGCGCAACGGAGGGCAATAATTTCTGCCTCTTTTCCGGCGCAAGGAGAGCAGAGCACCCTGTGATCCTGATCTCCGCCGCAGAGCATCCCTCCGTTCGGGAGTGTGCCCTGGAATTAAAGAGAAGAGGGGCATATGTTGCAGAGATCCCTTTGCTCACGGACGGCCGGATAGATCTTGATGCAGCAGAGCGTTTTCTGAAGGAACACCGGGATACCACGGTTGTCAGTGTCATGGCGGCCAATAACGAGACCGGTGTGATCCAGCCCATCAAGGAGCTGGGAGATATGATCCGGATCTACGCCCCGGATTGTCTGTTTCATGTGGATGCGGTCCAGTATTACGGGTATTTTCCCATTAATGTCAGAGAGTGGAAGGCAGACCTCATTACTGCCTCGGCTCATAAGTTCTACGGCCCCAAGGGCGTGGGCTTTGTATGGCACAGAGAAAGCGTGAACCTGCCGCCCCTTCTGTACGGCGGCGGTCAGGAGGAAGGCTTAAGGTCCGGCACGGAGAATGTTCCGGGCATCGCAGGAATGGCCTGCGCAGTAGAGGAACTGGAGCAGGGAGCCAGAAAGGACAGTGGTTCTCTGTATGAACTTCGGGATTATTTAAAAGGCCTTCTGCTGGAACTGGAACCCGGTATCACCTTTCATCCGGGAGCTTCTTCCCTGACTGTTCCCGGAATCATAAACTTCAGCTTTCCCGGCTTTTCCGGAACGCTCATGAGAAACCGTCTGGATGTGGAAGGGATCTGCGTCTCCACAGGCTCTGCCTGTGCAAACCGAAAACGGGAGCCCTCCAGAGTGCTTATGGCCATGGGGGTATCTCCCGAGGAAGCAGAGTGCTCCATCCGGGTCTCCCTGGGACGTGAGAATACCAAAGAACAGATGGAAGAGACGGTCCGGGCCATGGCCAGGATCACGGGAAAAAGGTAATAAGAAAGCTCTCAACCCTTCAAAAGAGGATTGAGAGCTTTCTCTGTACATAAGGATTATAACATTGACAAAGTGCTTGATCAGTTGGTTTCGGCATTTTCCTTGAATGCGATCTGGGCGAAGTTGTAGAAGCCGAGGTACCAGATGTTGAAGTCATGATAGCCGGGCTTTTCCTGCCACATGAAGTTCTCGCCGTCCACAAACTGGTCGCAGACATCGGGAAGGTTCTTGGCTGCTGCAGATGCGCTGGCATAAGCGGTGCCGTCCTCGGTTCCGCAGATGTTGTAGAAGTAGTGGATGGGATAGGTATTGTCCTTCAGGAGCTCGGCTGTCTTGGTGGCAGCGTTACTGGTGGGAGCTGCGGAGAAGGCACCGTAGTAGCTGAACAGGTCGGTGCATTCACCGATACCGATGTTGATGGTCTGCATACCGCCCATGGAAAGACCTGCCATGGCTCTGTGGTCTCTGGAAGCGGAGAGGTCATAACCGTTCTCGTCATACTCAGCATAGGTGCTGTAGTGAGACTCGATGTAGGGGATCAGGTCATTTCTCAGTTCCTGACCGAAGAGATAGAAGGATCCCATGGTCTCAAAGCCGCCGCTGGCTGCATGGTTCTTTGCGGATCTTCCGTTGGGAGTTACCACGATAAAGCCTTCAATGTCTCCGTAGTAAGCCAGGTTGTCCATGATGATCTTAACCTTGGAATTGTAGCCTGTCATACCCCATTCGTTTTCATCACCGCCGATGCCGTGCATCAGGTAGAGCACGTTGTACTTCTTGGAAGGATCGTATCCTGCAGGAAGGTATACGTTGGCGTTCTTGGTGATCTCGGAGCCGTCTCCGGCGTAATCATGGGCGGTGTAGGTGATCTTTTCGATGGTACCTGCAGCCTTCATATTGAGCTTGGAATACTTGAAGGGAATGGAGGTGTCGATGGTAGCGGTGGGAACGATGGGCTCCTCGGTCTCTGCCTCGGATGCTTCCTCTGTGGAGGTCTCACCGGTTTCGTTTGTTTCTTCGATGGAACTTACTTCTTCAGTTGCTTCTGTCTTTGTTTCTTCTACGTTCACGGATGTTGTTTTCTGCTCCTCGGTCTGCTTTTCCGAGGTGCTCTCCTCCTTTGTTTCTTCTGTTTTTTCTTCTGTCTGTGTGACCTGCTGTTCCTTTGTTCCGGATGCGGTGGTCTCCGTGTTCGGAGCAGGTGTGGAACATCCTGCAGCCAGGGTCAGGACCAGTGCGGTGCTTACACACAGGGTCTGAAGCTTCTTAAAATGCATAATATCCTCCTTGTCAGTTGCGAAATGGGTGTTTCCGGTGCGAATATCACTGTGATCTACACCCTCTGAAAATGAGTATAGTGACTTCATTCCGTTAATTCAAGCGGTTTCTTAACGATTTTCGTAAACATTTTCCCGGAATATTTTTGGTGTTTTCAGTGTTGTTTTTTAGCGGATTATCTGCTAAAATACATAAGTTAAAGAGCGAAGATCTTGAAAGATCCGATTTTCATTTTTTGGAGGAAATTGTTATGAACGATGCATATTCACCCAAAGTGATCGAGCCGAAGTGGCAGAAATACTGGGAAGAGCATAAGACCTTCCATACAGACGTATGGGATTTCTCAAAGCCGAAGTATTATGTGCTGGATATGTTCCCCTATCCTTCGGGAGTCGGCCTTCATGCCGGACATCCCGAGGGCTACACCGCTACGGATATCGTATCCCGTATGAAGAGGATGCAGGGCTTTAACGTGCTCCATCCCATGGGCTATGATTCCTTCGGTCTGCCTGCCGAGCAGTATGCCGTATCCACGGGAAATCATCCCAACGGCTTTACCGAGCGGAATATCGAAACCTTTACGGGACAGCTGAAGGAGCTGGGCTTTGATTACGACTGGTCCAAGGAGGTACATACCAGCGATCCGAAGTTCTATCACTGGACTCAGTGGATCTTCAAGCAGCTGTATCTGGACGGATATGCAAAGTATGTTGATATGCCCGTAAACTGGTGCGAGGAGCTGGGAACCGTTCTTTCCAACGATGAGGTCATTGACGGAAAGAGTGAGCGCGGCGGCTACCCTGTTGTTCGTAAGAACATGAAGCAGTGGGTCATTGACCAGGTTGCTTTTGCTGAGGAGCTCCTGAAGGGTCTCGATGAGATCGACTGGCCCGTTTCCACCAAGGAGATCCAGAAGAACTGGATCGGCCGCTCTGAG
>JAGACB010000198.1 GCA_017614345.1 Lachnospiraceae bacterium | reverse complement strand
TTCAAAACCGGAAGCTGCCATGATCTTCCCTACTTCATTATTGATGGACTCACTGAATTCTGCGGGAACTTTGACATCGGAGCCGAAAAGAGATGCCGCAACGCCGAAGTAGATCACATTTCGCTTTGCAGCCTCTTCCCATTCCGTACCCTTTAAAACAGAATACTGCTGGAGGGATTTCTTCAGCATTCCATCTGTCAGTTCCTTCAGCTCATCGCAAAGACAATCCTTCTCCACAGACTTCTGAAGCATCTGATAATAAAGATGGTAGGTATGCATCATCGAATCTGTTGTTACAAAGCACGGTTTTTCATCATATCTGGCATCCTCATAGATATCAAAAAACTCATCCGCTCCGTAGCAGAACTCATTCTGATACACAAAGAATCCGTTTGCCGCAAGCAGCGCTTTTTCCGAATCACTGAAATAAAACTCGCTCAGATTCGCCACGTTACTCAGGTCCGGATTTACCGTATATGCACTTACCGAAGGAGTGAAGGTCTGTTCTTCTCCCTGCCCCGTCACAAGAAGCTTCGGTTTAACCGCGGCAAATGTTACCTTCGATGCTTCTTCTATAGACCAGGGCTTCCAGCTGTCATCCGTTACAAAGGTAAGCTGCTGTACCTTACTCACGCCTGCGCCTTCCGATCCAGTTTCGCTCTCTTCTGTTTCATTTTCACTGCCGTTCTCTTCCGTCTCTTCGAAGCTCCCCTGCTCCGTCTGAGACTCAGAGGTCTCCTCAGGCTTTCCGGAAGTCTCCTCTTCCGCTGCCGAAGATGACTCCTCATCCCGTTCTGCCGAAGTCTCCTCCTTCGTTACCACCCCTGACGGATCCGTTCCGGGATTCGTCACATTACACCCTGTCATCCCCAGGATCAAGGACAATGACACCGCTCCGAAAATCACTCTCTTCCTTCTCATTTTTGCTCCTCCAATATCTATTTTTTTCATTCTATTTCCAACCTTTTTCGATCAGGTCTAAATCCACCATATCAAACAAAAACCAATAATGCAAGCGATTTTCTTCAAAAAATAACGTTTGTAACAATTTTTAATATCCGTGTAACAAACGGGCTTTACGCCGTAACAAGTCATCAACAATTGTGTAAAATCTCGTAGCATTCTTGTAAGAACTAAGGCGACGGCAGATTTTTCATCTGCCGTCGCCCCGGATCCGAACATGATCGTTTTTATGTCTCTTAGTTCTATTCTTTTAATATTATCTCAAATTCTGCCGTATGTTTTGACTTTTCAGTCGTCACCGGACTCATCTTATCTGATTTGTTTCTTTTCTGAATTGTTTCTTTTCTGAGTGATTTCTTTATGCTCATCACTCCCGATGTACCGCCTTGCTCCGCTGCTGCTTCGGCGTCACCCCTATGATCTTCTTGTAGGTTCTGATAAAGTGGCTGCAATCATAGAAGCCGCACTCACTGCTGATGTAATTCAGGGAGAAATTCGTGTAGATCAGCATATCATGAGCCTTGGTGATCCGCACGAATTCAATATATTCCTTGCAGGAACGCCCGTAGACCTTCTTAAAAAGCCGGGCAAAGTTGGAATAACTCATGTTACACCTTTTTGCCAGCTCCGCCACCGCCAGCTGCTCTCCGGAATGATTGTCGATGTATTCGATGATATTGTTCAGGCTCCTGTCCTCTTCGCTGTCAAACTGGGACTGATCCAAAGGGATCCCCCGCTGCTTCCAGACACGGATCAGATTCACCAGCATACTGTTTAAGCAGGCGGAAACATTGATCTCGTAGCCGAACTGCTGTTCCGTGGTCTCCCGGATGCAGTTCATGACCAGCCTGTGGATCACGGTTCCCTGAATGCTTGCCGCGGGAAAATAGTTGGGCACCGGCTCCAGAAACTGCGTATTCAGGAAAATGTTCCTGACCCAGGGGGCCTGTACTCTGGACAGATTCAGTTCGTTCAGGTCAAACTTCAGAACCGCATACTTCGGCAGCACAAAGTCCGGATCCAGTCCCGAATGAAGATAGTCCTCATAGGACATACTCTCGGGAAACGCAGACCGCACCTCTTCAAACCCCAGTGTCTGATATTTTTCCGTAACGGAGATCCGCTCCTCCCGCTCCTTCTGGGGATCCGCGGACACCGGCATATTACGGATCACAGCCGCCATACTGTGAATACTCTTCGGATAGATGAACAGCAGATCCCCGGGCTTTAACAGGTGCTTCACCGTCCCGGTCTCCACCTCCAGCTCTCCCTCGGACATATAGATGATCTCGGCATAATAATGCCAGTGAGCCTTCACAGGATACAGCATGGTCTCCATATAAATGTGATAAGGTCGATTCAAGGGATCAATATACTCGAATATTTCCATGGCAGCCTCCTAACAAAAACGCAGAAAGGTCGTAAAACCATACACATAAAGGATTTGGAAGATTCCCGCCGCTTTTGTTTCCCTGATCGGAACTCTCCGGGATCTTCAGATCCAGTATAGCACGATTGATAGATTTATACAATTAGAGAAGATTGTTTGTAATAGCAAAAATTTCAGAATTTATGGATAATGAAACCATGGAGTCAGGCTTTGGCTCCTGCATTTCTACATATATTTCATTGGAGGAAACACTCATGACAAAGGTACTCGGCGGAACTTCGATTCCGAACCTGCCCTGGCAGGAGCGTCCGGAAGGATGCAACGACGTCATCTGGAGATATGACGCCAACCCCGTGATCAAGAGAGATCACACCCCTCATTCCAACTCTATTTTCAACAGCGCCGTTGTGCCGTTTCAGGGCGGTTTCGCCGGCGTGTTCCGTGTGGACGACAAAGCCCGTAACATGAACATCCACGCCGGTTTCTCCAAGGACGGATACAACTTCGAGATCTCCGATGAACGCATCCGGTTTGAGAGCGATATCCCCGAGATCAGTGAATGGCAGTACGGCTACGATCCCCGTGTGACTCAGATCGGCGACCGCTACTACATCACCTGGTGCAACGCCTACGGCTGGAAGCCCACCATCGGTCTGGGCTATACGGACGACTTCAAGACCTTCCATCAGATGGAAAATGTCTTCCTTCCCTTCAACCGTAACGGCGTTCTGTTCCCCAGAAAAATAAACGGCAAGTACGTCATGATGTCCCGTCCCTCCGACAGCGGACACACTCCCTTCGGAGATATTTACATTTCCCAGTCACCGGATCTTGTTTACTGGGGCGAACACCGCCATGTAATGGGACCCTCCATGCCCTGGGAATCCACCAAGATCGGCGCAGGCCCCGTGCCCATTGAGACCGAGCGCGGATGGCTCATCTTCTACCACGGCGTTCTGACCAGCTGCAACGGCTTCGTTTACAGCTTTTCTGCAGCCCTTCTGGACATCAACGAGCCCTGGAAGGTATTAAAGCGCGGCAGAGAATACCTCATCAACCCCAGAGAACAGTACGAGATGGTGGGCGATGTCCCCAACGTAACCTTCCCCTGCACCAACTTAGTTGACGCAGACACCGGCCGCATTGCCATCTACTACGGCTGTGCAGATACCTGCACCTCCCTGGCCTTCACCACCGTGGATGCCGTTCTGGACTTCCTGGACCACAACAGTCAGGTGTAAATCAGCCATATCAGTCAGATATAAAAACACATCAGTCAGGTTAAGAGCGAAATACACCTCCTGATACAGTATAAAGAACACGCCCCGCCCTGAAATCACTTGCATTTCAAGGCGGGGCGTGTTAGGCTTATTTTGTTATATGTGAATACAGCTGTTTAAAAAGCAGACTCACAGATGCCACAACAGGCGAGAGGAGATAGTTTATTATGACTGAACACAATTCCGAATCTGTTTCCGATCTGACTAAACACACTGAACCTAAGGACGCTGTCGATTGTTCTGTCCGTTCCGAAACTAATATACTTCCCAACCCGAAAAACTTGCAGGAACTAACTTCTGAAGTTGCCTTTGAACTTGTGCAGATACTGATCCGAAAGTCACTTCATATCTCTCTGGCCGAGTCCTGCACAGGCGGCCTGGCAACCGCTTCCATTGTATCCGTTCCCGGCTCCAGTGCCATCCTGGATGCCTCCGTAGTCACCTACGCAAACCATGCAAAGACCCGCTACGCAGATGTCCCGGAAGAAACTCTGGCCACCTACGGTGCAGTTAGTGAGCAGACAGCCGGAGCCATGGCCCGGGGTATAGCCCAGGAGAACGGCGCCAACTTAGGCATCGGCATCAGCGGCATAGCAGGCCCCGGCGGAGGAACCCCCGACAAGCCCGTCGGCACCGTTTGCTTCGGGATCTACTATCGCGAATCCGTTTCCTCTGATCCAAAAGAAACTCTCATCACCATCACCAAACACTTCGGAGATCTGGGACGTGACAACGTCAGAGCCCACAGCGTATACTTCGCATTATCACAGGCACTGAAGCTTCTGAAATAAGCACACCTCAAATGAAGAAATATCATCTTGGGCTCCTCTGTTTCCAAATAATCTTAAGAATCCGCCGGAGCACGCTCCGGCGGATCAGTTGTTGTTATTTATGGATCCTCACGCCCCGTAGATCAGGATCCGGATGATCGCCAGGATCAGCAGATGGCAGGGGTAGAAGAAGTAGAAGAACCACTTGTTGATATTCTTTCCCTTCTTGCCGTTGTAGAACAGGAAGACAGGGAACGCAAAGATGGCTGCGATCTCAAAGACATTGCAAACAACCGTTAAGGAGAATACCGTAGCGGTAAAGCGCGTGGTGTACCACTTTCTGAGGAGCAAGGTAGCTACATAGCAGACAAGGATGCCTGCTACACCGCCAGCACCGTAGTCGGTTCCGAGGATTTCAGCGATCACCATTGTACCCAATGCAATCGGAAGACAGATCAGGAGCTTTAAGATCACTCTGACAGCCTTGGGAAGCGACTCCATCTTGAGCTTCTCACGGATCAGTTCCATCAGTGTCATGGCCAGAAGGCCAAGGAACAGCGTCGCAAAAACACTGGTGGTTGCCCAGTTTTCGATCTTATGTTCATTGATGATCTGCTGATTTGTCAGAAACGCTGCCATATCAAAGGGAATATCCGAGATCATGGCAAAGATTCCCATACGCAAGAGATATTTCCATCGACTGTGGGTATAGAACAGGCCTTCCACCATCATGAAGATGAAGATGGGAAATGCGATCCGGCCGATCCCGCGAAGAAGTGCGTCCAACAGGATATGTCCTACGTTATCCGGATCAAACCACGGTGCCTGTTCAAAAAGAACCGCTGTAACATGGTCGATAAACATTGTGATGATCGCGATCCACTTTAAAGTTGAAGATGTTACAAATTTATACTGTTCGGGAATCAAAGAAAAACCTTGTCCCTGCTTTTTTTCGTTCTTCTCTGCAATTCCCTCACCTACTGCGTTCGGAACGGCACCTTCTGCTGAAATTCCCTCGCCTACCGTGTTCGGTGTCGTGCTATCTACTGAAGTCATGTTTTCCTCACTCATGTTTTATCTCCGTTTTTTTCTGCTTGCCCCATGACAAGCGATCGTCAACACACGAAAGTGCTGCACAGACACAAGTTCCGTGCAGCACTTCATTTACTTAATTGAAATGAGCGGATTTTCTATACGACTCGATCAATCAGAACCTCTTATGAATCAATCAATTAGAACTTCTTGTTGATATCGTCGATAGCAGCCTGCCATTCATCCTTCAGCGCTTCTGCTCTCTCAGCAGGAGTAGCTTCCGGAGCCTTGCCGTATACTTGGAAGATGATATCGCCGGACTTGATACCAGCTACCAGGTTCATGTAGTTAACCTTCTGGTTCTCGGTCTTTCTCATCTCGCCAAGGGTCTCATCTACAGCTCTGTCATCTCTGAATCTGTTGTAGAATGCAGCGCCCCAATCATCGTCATCTTCGTATCCGGGAGTAGGATTAGCATACTTATCAAGTACGAATGCAATCTTCTCAGCTTCATCCTTACTGAAGCTTGCAGGGATAACAAGAACGTTCTCACGAACGAGCTGTACGCAGTGATCGGTGTGATCCTGATCATAAGGGAACATTACGAAGCCCCAATCGTCTACCATATCTTCCCAGTTACCAACCTTGTACTCTTCAGCGGTCTGCATAGCAACCTGGCCATCCTTGAATGCGCCGATGAACCAATCCCACTGAGACTCTTCGGGGGTAGGCATCTCATACTTCTTGATCATATCAACGCCCCAGTTCATAGCCTCTGCCCATGCAGCAGAAGTTGTGTTGTTTACATAGTGACCGTCTGCATCAACGCCGATCCAGTCAACACCGGCACTGGTTGTTACTGCAGGGAAGAAGTCTGCGGAGAAGGATGCTGTAGCATAAACGTCCATAGCACCATCACCATCAGTATCTCTTGTACACTTGGAACATACTTCCTCGTATGCCTTCCAGTTCCACTTGCCGTCCTTCTGAAGATCATACAGATAATCCTCATCAAAACCTGCAGCCTTCAGGAGGCGCTTGTTGAAGAATACACCAAGTCTGGGCTCGGTAGCACCGATAGACAGACCGTAAACGTGCTCGCCACGGGTCATGAACTTAATTGTAGCCTGATTCCACTTGTCCTCGGACAGATCCAGATTATCAAGTGTTGCAAGGTCATAAAGAAGGTCGTTGTTCAGAGGTGCAGGAACGAAGCCTGTATCAAGAACGTAAACCTGGCCCTTGTAATCCTGGGTATTGATATCATTTGCAATAATACCGTCGTTGAATTCGCC
>JAGACB010000197.1 GCA_017614345.1 Lachnospiraceae bacterium | reverse complement strand
AGCGGAAAAATGCGATTCCAACATCCTGGGCTTTATCAGTGATATGTTCCTGGAGGTGGACGGAATGGATACCTGCATTGTCTATGATATCCTTCCCTATGGCATCAAGTTCTCCGTTCGCAGCTGTGTCAAGGAAGTCAAGGCCAGCGAACTGGCAGCCTTCATTGCAGAAGGCCTGGGCGGAGGCGGCGGCCATCTGGTAAAGGCCGGCGGTTTCCTGAAGAAGGAACTGATCGAAAAGGCAGGTTATGCATTTGAACAGAAGGCCATCAGCGATATGATCGCATCGAAGATGGATCTGTATTTCTCCACTTCGAAGATCATCTACGCCGGTGAGCATCATGAGGACCTGGCGGCATTATCCCATTACAAGAAGAAGCCCTTCAAGCTGGGATATGTCCGGGCCGCAGATCTGGCTCCCGTGGGCAGTGAGATCATGATCCGTACCTTAGAGGGAGATGTGGACGTTACCGTTTCGGAGGACGTCTATATCATGATCAATGTGGTGGGTGAGATCTATCCCATCAACAAAAAGAAGTTCGAGAACTCCTACGAGGTCTGCGATGATCCCTATGAGTTCCCCGGGGAGTACCCGCCCAATGTGATCAGTAATGCGGTCTGTGACCGGATCGAGCTCCTTCCCTTTGCCAAAACCTGTATCTCCATAGGCGGAGAAGGTATCTATGTGCGGGAACTGAAGGAGAGACTGAAGGTCTTTACCGCCTGGGATCGTGAAAAATATTATCTGGGACGGCCCGGAGACTATCTTGCAGTCCGTGCAGATGATACATCCGACTTTTATATCATCAAAAGAGAGATCTTTGAGAAAACCTACGAGCCCTTCGGGGATTGATCCGGGATCATCAAAATAATCCGATGAACTGTCTGATCACAGAGGATCGATGCAGCCCATCGGAATGAGGAGTCATCCATGAAATACGATGCATTTATCAGTTACCGGCATGCGCCCCTTGATATGGAAATTGCCAAAAGGATCCATACCGGCCTTGAGACCTTCCGTGTTCCTGCTTCCGTGCGGAAACAGACCGGAAAGAAAAAGATAGAGAGAGTGTTCCGCGATCAGGAGGAGCTTCCTATCGGAGCGGACTTAAATGACAAGCTTTTCGATGCCCTTCGGGAATCCGAATTCCTGATCGTGATCTGTACTCCCGAAACTCCCGGTTCCTACTGGGTATGTAAGGAGATCGAGACATTTATCACCCTTCATGACCGTCAGCATATCCTGGCGGTTCTTGCAGACGGAGAGCCGGATGAAAGCTTTCCGGAGCCTCTGACGGTTGACAATGTGGGAAATAAAGTGGAGCCTCTTGCGGCTGATGTCAGAGGGGCAACTCCCAAAGAGAGAAAAAAGAAACTGAAGACCGAACTGCTCAGGTTGGCAGCTCCTGTCCTGGGATGCTCCTATGATGACCTGAGACAGCGTCATCGTGAGCGGATCCTGAAGAGAAATCTTCTGGCAGGAACCATTGCGGCTGCCGTGGTTGGTGTTGCCGGTGCGGTTTTCGGAAGCTACAGCACCATTGTAGCCAATAAGATGACGGAGCTCAGTGAACAGAATTATCGGTATTACAAGGAGCAGGAAGAGCTGGCTGCCAAGATGTCTGATCTGGTAGACCAGAAGTCCGAACTCCTTCAGGAAAAATCAGCCCTTTTGGATGATAAATCCGCCCTGCTTGAAGAAGTGGAGGCAGAATATCTGAGGAAGCAGGAGAATCAGTCCCGGTTCTATGCGGAAGAGGCGCTGAAACAGTTTGAAGCCGGAAACCGTGAAGATGCGGTACTGATCGCAGCTGCTGCGCTTCCTACCGATGAAAATGAAAGACCTTATGTAGCCGAGGCGGAGTATGCGCTTTCCACAGCCCTTCGTGCCTACGATTACGGAAAAAAACTGGGGGCCGACAGGATCATTTCCCATGATCTGTCTGTATCCAGGATGGTACTAGACCGATATGCCGATCATTTAACATCCATCGATGCCGGTGATTCGGTCTATTCCTGGGACTGTAAGACCTGGGAGCTTCTTCTGAAGATCTCGCCGTATATTACGGAGGATAATTCTTATGCAAACGTGGTCACCGCTTTCTCTGATGATTCCGGTGTGATCGTTGTATACGATAAAGAAATTGTTCGCTATGATTATACCGGGAAAGAGATCGGCCGCTGCGAGAAGGATCTGCCGAGGATCAAAGACTGTAAATTTCAGGACAAGAATGATACGTTGTACTGTGTTACGAATGAGAAAGTATATCTTTTGGGCATTTCTGATCTTAAGGTGAAGGCTGAGATCAAAAACAGATCAGATGAGTCATTTTCCTCTGAATATGCAGTAGATGATGAGGGAAAATATTTCGCTGTAGGTCATTCTGATAGCATCGGTGACAGCAACCTTATTTCACTGATCGATCTGAAAAAAAACTCCGTCAAGGATCTTGAGGTTTCCGAAGAATATGTCCTGACCATGACCATGACCCAAAACGGAAACCTGGCTGTGATCAGTACCAATGGTGATTTCTTCTACACCAAGCCTGATATCGTCATGCTTGATGTTTTTTCCATGAAAGACGGAAAGAAATTGCACGGTGAACAACTTTCCATCGATATCAGAGATGCAGTCTCATTTACCACCTTTATTGATTCCCGTTCCTATAATGACAGAAATGAGATCCTGGTTGTGGCGGATTCAGACCTGGTTGTGGTGGATGAGAAGACAGGCAGGGAATTTTGCAATATTACTCTTTCCGGGAAGGCTGTCTCACTTTGGCCGAATTTAGATAACAGTATCGCTTATATCGGCTGTTACAACGGCGATATCCTCTGCGTCAATACCGAAGAAGGTTTTCTTTATGTCGACAGCACCATAAAAACCGGCGGGGAGATGAGTGACATGGAGCTTCTGCAAAACGGTGTGGCAATTCAGAGACCCAAAGTCGGTGAGATCGCCATCATGAGTTATCATATCGCGGATGGTCTGGCTGCGCTTCCGACACTTACCGATGACTGCTATGGAGAAGCCGTTGCTCCCTCATCTAAGTATTATATTCTGGATTCGCTGGTCAGCGCATACGCACCCATCCGATTTTTTGATCCCAACGGAACACTTATCTACTCCTTTGATGAAGAGCAGATCTCAACGAATGTCCGTGGGTTTTACGGAGATGTATATGTAGCTGCTGCAACTGATATGGTATATCTCATCGATCCCTTTTCCGAGTCATATAAAAAGCTTGTATATAAGGATCTGGGGATCAGTTCCGGTTACAGCAGATATCGTCTCAGTTCCAACGGAGAGTATTTATTGCTTTGGGGGGCCGGAGGGATCGCAGTGATCTCCCTCAAAGATGAGAAGGTGATCCATCATGATCAGGAGATTGAGAAAGTAATGTCTGTCATGATCACCCCGGACGGAAAGAAGCTTCTCATTTCAAAAAACGGAACCAACCTGATGATCCGGGATCTGGAGTCGGGAGAAACACGGACCGCAGAGGATCAGTCTCTACGGCAGGTTACGGATTCCGACCGCCTCGCATCTCTGAAATGTGACAGCCAAGGTAAGCTTTTGGCCATGGCCTGTGATGACGGTTATATCCGCGTGATCGATCTGGACACCCTTCAGACTGTCCAAACGATCCCTCTTCGTGTGCGGCTCGGCTATTTCTTTGACTTCACCGCAGATTCGGAACATCTGATCATTCAGGGAGATGAATACCGGATCCGGGTGTATGATATCCGTACAGCCTCCTGCTTATGCAGTTTTGCAGCTCCGAACAGGATCTATTACATGGTTGAGGGAAATGGTAAGATCGCCCTCTGCGATAATTACAATGTCAATCTGATCGATGCCGAGACCTTCGGCCATCTTGCTTATGTCCCCAGAGCCGTCACATATCTGACGGAAAGTGATAAGTTTATCCTTGTGCATTATGATGAGGTCTATTCGGTGCCTTACAAGGATTACAAGGTTCTGCTTCAGGAAGTGGAGAAACAGTTCCCGGGCAGAAGTCTTTCGGATGAAAAGAAGGTAACGTATAATGTGGACTAGTTGCAGGTCGAAGACCTGCAACTGTACAGAAAAAGTCAAGAGAATCTCATTTTCCTGTGATATAACTGTATTATCGATCGAGAAATACATCTATAGATGAAAACGGAGGTGGCTCATGGCAAATAAAGCGGAAATGCTCATGGATGTACTTGAGTATATCGAGGCGCATATTGCCTCTGCGATCACGGTGGATGATATTGCGAAGGACTGTTATGTCTCTGTTTCGAGTCTGCAGAAGACCTTCAAGTATGTGTTTCATCTGACGGTGAAGGATTATATCCTCAGAAGAAGATTCACCTGTGCGGCCAGGGAACTGTTGGAGACGGATGAGAGCATCCTGGAGATTGCACTGAAATACGGATATCAGAACCATGAGAGCTTTACCAGAGGGTTTCAGAAGGTCTGGAACGTCTCTCCCAGCGAATATCGCAGGAACCGCCGGTTTGCCGGTCACACTCCGAAACTTTCCATCATAAATTATTACGGATCGGAGGAAAATGCGATGAGTAGAGGAATGAAGTTTGACTTAACGGAATTATATGATGTTTTGCGGGATCGGAAGGACATGTATTATGTCTGTGCAGATATCAAGCACCTGAAGTGGATCAATGACAATCTCGGGATCAAGGCCGGTGATGCGGTGATCTTAGAGACCATGAGACGGATCGATGAGGCCTGCGAGAAGGATGATGTCCTGATCCGCACCGGCGGAGATGAGTTTGTGGTGTTCACCAACAGCAGCGAATCGGCTCATGCTGAGGAAATCGTGAAAAAGGTGGGTGAAAACCACGGCAGCATTAATGTTGACGGCACGGAGATCTCGGTCGAGGTCTATGTGGGAGCTTTCAAGGGCTTCCCGGAGCGTGTAAATGCCGAATCGGTATTCAAAGAGCTTGCCGAAAAGTATATGATCATCCATAAGGATTGATCATGGAAAATGATATTTTCCCGGGACCCGCTGGTTTTCAGCGGGTCTTTTTCCGGGAAGGATCTGTAAAGAGTAAGAAAGTAAAAAGAGCAAAAAGTGATCACAACAAGTCTCAATTCGGTAGATTTTGATATTTTTTTATGTTATAATCCGAACCAAATCTTGAAGAATTGAGGTAGAGAAGATGAAAAACAAACGCATGTTCATCCTTGCACTGACTGCCGCAATGCTTTGTGCATGTACGACAAATACTCAGGAGGTAGAAACCATGTCAAAGGATCAGACCGAGCCGGTCGTTACACAGGAATCAAGTGAACTCGATAAGGATTCGTTTGCATCCGGTATTAAAACAACAGAAGAGGAAAGCTCCGAGCAGAAAAGCGAGAAGGCTTCGGAACAGTCTGAACAGACATCGGAGAAGGCTTCCGAAACCGAGAGTGAAACGGAGAAGGCTGCTTTAAATAATGAGATCGAAGAGCGTTGCCCTTCTGCCTATACTGCTGCCAGAAAGGATGTTACCTACGGTAAGTATACCCACGGAACCTACGAGTCCAAGACCTGCGGAATGGAGAGAGGCTACAGCATCCTTCTTCCGGCAGATTATTCCGAGGACAAGGAGTATCCTGTGCTGTATCTTCTGCATGGCATCTTCGGAAATGAGTATTCATTCTCCAACGATTCCGAGAACAAGATCAAGGAGATCGTGGGAAATATGGCAGCAGACGGCATCATCGAGGAGACCATTGTTGTGTGCCCCAACATGTATGCGGCAACCGATCCTTCCCAGCAGCCCGGCTTTACCGCAGAAGCCTGCCTTCCCTACGATAACTTCATCAACGATCTGGTAAATGATCTGATGCCCTATATTGAGAGCGAATACAGCGTGAAGACCGGAAGAGAGAATACCTATCTTGCCGGATTCTCCATGGGAGGTCGTGAGACCATCTTCATCACCCTTCAGAAGCCGGAGCTCTTCGGTTATGTCTGCGCCATTTCGGCAGCTCCCGGAATCGTGGAGACCAAGGACAAGTTCATGTCTCATCCCGGCCAGCTTGCCGAAAGCGATGTGAAGTTTGCAGACGACGCAGTAGAGCCCAACGTATTCATCCTTTGCTGCGGCACCAGGGATTCCGTAGTCGGCACCTATCCGAAGTCCTATCATGAACTTCTTGAGACCAACGGCAGCGATCACATCTGGTATGAGATCAACGGAGCAGATCACGACAACAACGCCATCCGCAGTGGACTGTATAATCTGTTTAAGCAGATCGCGTATGATAAAGCAGATAAATGATCAAACAGAGGACGGTTCCGTTCAAAACCTATCCTTAACGACAGTTTGGACCGGTTACAAAATGCATTCTGAGCATTTTGTGACCGGTCCAAATGGCGTTATTCAAAGTGTGTCAAACGGAACCGTCCCCATTTACACATTTCACACGTTTTTTCATGAAGAGGATCAGACTGACGATTCCGGTGATGGCGGGGATAATGGTGATGATCAGCGTCATTTTGATGGTGCCGGCACTTTCGACCTTATACCGGAGTGAGCTCGAAGCAAAGAGCGTCAGAAGAATGGATACGGAAAGGCTGTTATTGATCCCGTGGATAAAGGTAGCAGGAAAGATGGAGCCGGTCTTCTCAGTTACCAGAGTCAGAAAGGCATTGTTAACGACACAGACGAGGCACATCAGAAGGATCCCGAGATAGGGAAAACCCGGGTAATTGATCCCGAAATTGTGGCCTGTGATGGTAAACGGTGCATGCCATAAGCCCCAGATGATGCCGCCCAGGATGACAGCCGCAGGCTTCGGCATCAGCTTCAGAAGCTTCGGCATCATGTAGCCACGCCAGCCCCATTCTTCTCCGAAGGGAGAAAAGAAGCAGAGGAAGACCACACAGATCTGGTGGAGATAGCTTGCAATGCTCACGGCGTTAAAATTGGGGTAATCCGCTGACAGGGAAGTGTGTCTCATGAAAAGAAACCAGAGGACGGGCAGGTATACCCAGCCTTCCAGGAACTTTACCAGGATCGGAATGATCCAGTATCCGGCATTTCCCTTGATTCGGATGTCCAGATAATTATTTCCAAAGCCTTCCTTTGTGAGCAGTCTCGTGAGCAGGCAGGCAGTGCTCGGTGCCATCATTCCGAGGATCCCGAACACATAGGCCAACTGAGTAACCCGGTAATTTTTCGAGGCAAACAGGGGCTCTTTGAAGATCAGCCAGATCACGAGGACGGAAATGATATCCGGAAGGAAGGAGAGGATCAGATAGATCAAGAGTCTGAGGAGGTTCTGTTTTTTCTCATTTTCATGATCATTTTTCATAATTCTCAACCCCCTTTCGGAATAATCTGACGGAGATTCGGCAGGAAACAATGTAAGCGATCACACTGAAGATCTGGAAAATGCTTCTGATGAGCGCAATTTTCCCGCTTCTTGCCCAGGCAAGGAAGGCGGTGAACGGATCTTTGCTGTCAAAGAACCAGGAGAGGTCTCCGAACAGGATGTAGATCATCACAACAAAGATCAAAAGAGTGACCACGAAGGATTTGATGTAAGTACCGCGATCGGATCCGAAACGGATCATAAAAGGAATGTTGATTGCAGATAAAAGGAGCCGTAAGCAGAAGAACAGGATCAGAACCGGTAATAATGTGAATTTTCCGTCTGTTATGGGAATACAGATGGTATCCGTACAGTAGCAGAAAAACAAAACCATCAGATACTGGATCAAAATATACAGGTATTTCGCCCGGATCAGTGCTTTTCCGCCGGCCGGAGTGGATAAGAAAAAGGCACAGGCGGTTTTATTCTCGTCCGCTGAAAAGATCATGCCGGTAGTCAGGGATGAGAGCAGAAAGGCGACATAGTAGATGATCGCAGGGATCAGGTATAAGAACCCGTCGTCCATTTCGATGAAGGCACAAACGGAGATGACCAGAGCGGAGGTCAGTACCGTGAACATGATCGCTACCAGAAAGCCGTAGAGATTGAGTCGAAAATAACGATAGAGAAATGCGTACATTATTTTTCCCTCCTTTTATACACCAGGCTCATGGAAAGGAACATCAGGATAAAACCGATCACAAGAAGGATCACTGCGATCGGAAAGAAACCGGAAAAAGTATGCATGATTTGGTTCATGGCTCCCATGAGATCCTGCTGATCCGTAAGCTTCGACAGTTCGTCTCCGGCGGCTGTGGAGGTCAGCCGACTGCGGAAGAAAACTGCGATGGGGGCCATGATCAGAAACATGGCTGCTATGGCTCCCATATCCTTGTTCTTCAAAAGGTAGATCATTACCTGACTGCCTATGGAGAACAGGATCATACAAATGACAGTGGACAACGAAAGAAAGAAGTGATCCGGACTGCTTTCTCCGAGTATCAGATCCACCGTGAAAATATAAGCTGTTGCCAGCAGCATATTGACCCCGGCAACCAGAAGGGTAGCTGTCGTGTTGACAGCACCGAAACGGATGGGTGTTACGGGGGTGCTGTGCT
>JAGACB010000196.1 GCA_017614345.1 Lachnospiraceae bacterium | reverse complement strand
CTCGGTGAGATCGAGAGCAGGCTGAGAGAACTGGACGAGGTGAAGGACTGCGCCGTGATCGCAAGGGAAGACGCGAGCGGGGAGAAGGCCATAAATGCGTACATCGTAGGAGATGTGGAGATCAGCGTGTCCCGGGTAAGGGAGGCGCTTGGGAAAGTGTTGCCTGAATACATGGTCCCGCAGTACATGATGCAGATCGAGAGTATTCCGGTAACGAAAAACGGCAAGCTCGACAGGCGTGCGTTGCCTGAAATAGAAGCGAAGCGGGAGGGCGAGTACAGAGAACCTTTAACGGACAAGGAGAGGGCACTCTGCGAAGCATTCCGCGTGATACTGGGCCTTGAGAGAGCAGGAGCCGGGGATTCGTTCTTCGAGCTGGGAGGAGACTCCATCAAGGCCATCCGCGTGGTATCCCATATGAGGTCTCAGGGCTATGAGGTCAGCGTAAAGGAGATCATGAAGGGGCGCACGCCGGCGGGCATAGCGCCTTACGTAGAGAAGGCAGCGGAGGAGACAAATGAGCAGGGCGAGGTGACGGGAACCGTGACCGAGACGCCGATTATGAGACAGTTCCTGGCATGGAGCCTCAGCCGCCCCGAGCATTTCAACCAGGCAGTCGTGATAAAGTTGGAGGACGGTGCCGATACGGCAACGGTGAGGAAGGCACTCGACGTGCTCACGGAGCATCACGATGTCCTGAGGGCAGTCATCAGGGACGGTAAGATGGAGATCCTCAGCTGCGGTGAGAGCAGGAGATACGAGCTACAGGAGTATGAACTGCGCGGGGAAGTCGATGCGGCAAAGAAGGCAGAGGAACTCTGCACGGCGCTGCAGTCAGGCATGGACCTTGAGGCAGGCCCGCTCATGAAGGCAGCACTGCTTACAGCAGATGAGGGCAGATACCTGATGATCAGCATCCACCATTACGCGGTGGACGGAGTGTCATGGCGCATCCTGCTGGAGGACTTCGGGACAACCATCGGTGCGCTTATGGCCGGAGGCCGTGTGAAGCTGCCGGCGAAGACGGCATCATACATAGAGTGGTCGAGGGCGCTGGAGGAATACAGGACCTCGGAAGAACTCGCAGAAGAGAAGGGATACTGGGACGACGTGGAGAGCAGGATGGCAGCGGGCCATCTGCAACTTGGAGACGCAGAGCTTGAAGACCGTATGAACGGGCGCCTGTCCTTTGAACTGTCCGAAGAGATAACGTACATGATGCTCCACCGTACATCAAAGGCATACAACACCCAGATCAATGACCTGCTGCTGGCAGCGCTCGGAACCGCGGTGAAGAAGCTGACGGGGCAGGACGTTGTGTCGGTCGGCCTGGAAGGACATGGAAGGGAGCCGTTGCACAGGCCTGTCAACATAGACAGGACCGTGGGTTGGTTCACTTCGATGTACCCGGTCGAGCTGCGCTGTACATGTGACTTGGAGGAAGCAGTGGCAGGAACCAAGGACATGTTGCGCGAGGTACCCAACCATGGCATAGGCTACGGCTTGTTGAAGGGGCCGGTAGCCGTAGATGCCCTGGATGTATACTTCAATTACCTCGGCGAGATGGACAGCGAGGGCTCTGCCGGAGGAGATATCCCGTTTGGAACAGGAAGGACATTGGCAGAGGAGAACCGCCTGCCCGGCATGTTCAGCCTTAACGCATTGGTCGAGGGAGGAAGGTTCGCCTGCGAGCTGACCTACAACGGCTGCAGTAACGAGTGCGCCGAGAGGTTCCTCGGGCTGTACCGCAGTGCCGTAGAGGAGGTGACAGACTGGTGTACATCGCAGAAGGAACCGCATGTCACCGAGAGCGACATGTATGCGCTCACGCCCCTGCAGGAGGGAATGTACTTCTTCAGCCAAATGGACAGCGGCGATACCAGCTACCTGCTGCAGACATCGTTCCGGGCGAGCCGGCGCATAAACATGCAGCATCTGAAGGTGAGCCTCAGCTGCCTCGCGGAGAAGTACGAGGTGCTGAAGACTGCGATAGCGGAAGGAAGGAAAGGCGGCTCGATCAAGCAGTACATCGATGCGGGAAGGGAGCCGGAGCTGACCGTGAAGGAGTATACCCGCAGATATGGCAGGGATGCGCTGGATGAATATGCGGCCGAAGACCTCGCAAGGGGCTTCGACCTTCTGAAGGACCCGCTCATGAGGGTAACGGTCCTTTCCTTCGAGGACTGCGACATGATGCTGATCAGCAGCCATCACTTCATCGTCGACGGATGGTGCAACCCCATCGTGTTTGGCGAACTTTCAAGGTACTACGGCCTCTGCGAGAAGGGCACCGGAGAGGAGCAACTCAGGAAAATGGCCCGTGACGAGAAGAGGAACGTGCTGCCCTTCCAGGACTACGTGGGCTGGATCGGGCACACGAAGGAGCAGGAACTGAAGGAGTTCTGGGACGGATACCTTGAGGGCTACGATACATCCGCCGAGCTCAGGCCGATCGGGAAACCGGAGGAGCCCGCGGACGTTCAGGTGGTGGAAGCAGAGTTCACACTTGACGAGGCGACGACAGGGAAGCTGGAGCGGCTTGCGAAGGAATGCGGGACGACTATGAGCACCGTATCGCAGCTGGCGATAGGGCTGCTGCTGAGGAGCCACTGCAGGCTTGATGATGTCGTGATCGGGAACGTGGTATCGGGAAGAAATGTGCCACTGAAGGGGATCGAGACAGCAGTGGGAATGTTCATCAATACTATTCCGCTCAGGATTCAGTTCGGGGATGGCAGTGTCAGCGTCAGGGAGATGCTCGCGCGCCTTCAGGAATCGAACAGCGAGTGCAGCGGATACGACCATGCACCGCTGGCGGGGATGAAGGCCGGGAGCGTGAATGTGTCCGATTACATCAAGCACCTGTTCGTATTCGAAAACTATCCGGATATGGGCGAAGAGGCGGAAGGCGACGGCCTGGGTCTGGAGCTGATATCGGCGAGGGAGCAGACAAACTACAGCCTTACCTTTGCGGCGTATATCCGGGACGGAAGGCTGTTATTCAGGCTTTCATACAACCCGGGCATCTACACGGAAGGCGGCATCAGACTCGTGTGGTCGCACCTCGAGAGGATTGCGGAGCAGATGGCAACCGAGCCGTCCCTGGAAGTGCGGAGGATCGAGCTTCTCGGCGAAGAAGAGCGAGATCTCGTCCTTAGAAGGTTCAACGATACGGCAGCGGAGTACCCGAGGGAGAAGACCATAGCGGAGCTGTTCGAGGAGCAGGCAGAGCGTACACCGGATAACGTGGCGGTGGTATTCGAGGGCGAGGAACTCACATACCGTGAGTTGAATGGCAGGGCGAACAGCCTTGCACACAGGCTGAGGGAACTCGGGGTAGGCCCCGACGACTTCGTGGCGGTGATCGCGGAGCGCAGCATCGAGATGATCGAGGGAATCTACGGAGTCATCAAGGCGGGAGGTGCATACGTCCCGATCGACCCGAAATATCCGGAGGAAAGGAAAAAATACATACTGGAGGACAGCTGCCCGAAGGCAGTGCTGACATACAGGGCAGAGACAACGATAGAGTCGGATATCCCGGTGATAGACCTTGCCGACGGTAGGGTCTTTGAAGGTGCGCCCGAAAATCCGGAGAGAGTAAACAGCCCGGAGGACCTGATCTACGTCATCTATACATCGGGAACGACAGGCAAGCCCAAGGGCGTGCCCAACAGGAACAGGGGACTTATAAACAGAATCACCTGGATGCACGGAAGGTATCCGCTTGCAGAAGGAGATGCGATCCTTCAGAAGACAACGTTCTCATTCGATGTCTCCGTATGGGAGATCATCTGGTGGGGCATCGTCGGGGCAAGGGTAGTGCTTCTTGGAGTCGGACAGGAAAAGTCGCCCGAAGACATAAGGCATGCAATCGGCAGATATGGGGTGACCCATATGCACTTCGTGCCTTCGATGCTGAATATGTTCCTCTTCGACCTCGAAACAAACGGAGGAATCGAAGAACTTAAGAGCCTGAAGTATGTGTTCTCGAGCGGAGAGGCATTGACCACAGACCAGCTTAAGTCGTTCAACAAACTCATCCGAAGCAAGAACGAAGGAACAAGACTGATAAACTTCTATGGACCTACAGAGGCCAGCATTGATGTGACATACTTTGACTGTGAGTATGATTATAACATCCTTCCCATAGGAAGGCCCATAAACAACACGCAGATATACATCGTGCAGGGCTTTTCCGCATGCGGAATAGGGATCCCGGGCGAACTGTGCATAGCGGGAGACGGCCTTGCGAGGGGCTACCTGAACCGTCCCGAGCTCACAGCGGAGAAGTTTGCACCGAACCTGTTCGGCGAAGGAAGGATGTACCACACGGGAGACCTTGCGAGATGGCTTCCCGACGGAAACATCGAGTACCTGGGGAGAATCGATGACCAGGTGAAGATCAGGGGCTTCCGGATTGAACTCGGCGAGATTGCGAGCAGGCTGAGAGAATTGGAAGAAGTAAAAGATTGCGCCGTAGTAGTGAGGAATGACTCCTTCGGCGAGAAGGCTATGCATGCATACCTTGTGAGCGATGAGGAACTGGATGTTTCCCGGATAAAAGAGTCGCTTGGCAAGATGCTGCCCGAATACATGGTGCCGCAGTACATGATGCAGATTGAAGCCATCCCCGTGACAAGGAATGGCAAGCTCGATCGAAAAGCACTGCCGGAAATCGTTGTAAAAGCAGGAAACGGGTATGTTGCGCCCAGGAACAGCATGGAAGAGACACTATGTCGCATATTCAGCGAGGTGCTTAATGTCGAACGGGTCGGAGTTACGGATGACTTTTTCGATCTTGGAGGTCACTCGTTGAGGGCGACGAGGCTTGTGAACAGGATCGAGGCTGAGACGGGCTGCAGGATCGGACTGAAGCTGGTGTTCCGTAATACCACACCGGAGAAACTGGCCAAGTGTCTGGGAGAAAATAATTCTGAAGATACCGAAGGAGTTCTCTATGAACTGACCAAACAAGGAGGGAAGAAAAAGACAATAAACTTGATCTGCGTGCCTTATGGAGCTGCTCAGGCGATCGTTTTTAAAGATTTGGCAGATCACTTACCGGAAGACGTTGCTTTATATTCTGTACAGGTGCCGGGGCGTGATATCAAAGGTGGAGACAGCGAAACGATGAATTTATCGGAGTTTGCCAAGGTCTGTGTTGCAGAGATTAAAGAAAAGGTCAAAGGGCCGATTGCGGTGTATGGGCATTGCATGGGAGGAGCCTGGGCTATGCAGATTGCTCTTCTTTTGCAAGAGGAAAAACTTGACCTGATAGGAGTTTTCGAAGCGGCAACTTTTCCTTCCCCTCGATTACCGGGCAGATTTTTCGAATTATGGAATAAAATATTTAATTTTGATAAAATTTCATCAACTAAGTTAGTTAAAGAATACATAGTATCGATCGGAGGTAAGGATGCAGGCAATGGCGAAGATCAGGATGAATACAATAGCGCAGATCAAGAGAAACTGTTAAAGAATATGTTGTTTGATGTTCGTGAAGCTGAAAACTTTTATACCAAGACCCTAAACTATACGCCGGATTTTAAAAAGCTGTCGGTTCCGATCTGCTGTATTATGGGTGAAAGAGACAGACTTACTTCATTTTACCAGGAAAGATATCATGAATGGGAAGATTTTAGTGATGATGTTTCATTGAAGGTGATTCCTGAGGCAGGCCATTACTTCTCGAAACACCAGCCGGGCATTCTTGCGAAGTGTATTGTTGACCAACTTGAAGATTGGAGAAAGGAGAAGGACGAAGAACATGAACAGAAGCCTCAGAAAGAGGCTGATGCCAAGACAGATATCAAAAACATTCGGCTGAAACCCAGCTTGAAGATCATGCTCTTTGTTGCGATCGGACAGATTATCTCGTTACTGGGATCAGCTATGTCAAGTTACGCATTGGGCATATGGGTAATGGGGGACGACGTAAATATTACTCCTTTTCGGAATATAAGTATCATTATGCTTTTGCCTGCTATTTTGGCAGCTCCATTTGCAGGACCGATCGTTGACAGATTTGACAGAAGAAAAGTAATGATAATCAGTGACTGTATAGCGGCGACGGGCACGATTCTGGTGAGCGCAATGCTGTTTTCGGGGAATGTGAATATTTGGATTATATACCTGTCAGCGATGTTGTCGGCCTTCGCGGGAGCGTTTCAACGGCCGGCGTATTTGGCGGCTATTGCGCAGATCACTCCGAAAAGGTATTTGGATCGAGTCAATGGTTTTGTTCAATTTGGAGAGGCCGGGGGTACACTTATAGCACCGATGCTTGCCGGTGTTTTGCTGATGACAATAGGTATTAAGGGAATCCTGATAATCGATTTGGCAACATTTATCGTTTCCACAACGGTATTGCTGCTGGTTAGATTCCCGAACAGTATGTTCCAAAAACAGGAGGAAAGTTTTGTCAAGGAGTTCGTCGGTGGCTGGAAGTTTATCACAAAGAGGAAGAGCATGAGGCTGTTGCTTTTATTCTTCCTCATCACAAACGTCTTTATGTCGGCAGCAATGTTTTTGTTTGAGCCGATTCTGTTAAACTTTGCAGATGCTTCAACTTTGGGGGTAGTTCTTGCGGCTCAAAGCGTTGGTATGATAGTAGCCGGCTTGGTAATCAGTATCTGGGGAGGATGTGAGTCGAGAGCGAAAGGCACGGTTGCTTTTGTAATCCTTGGAGGTTTCGCAGCCGTTCTGTTTGGATTACGTCCGTCCGCCCTGCTAACCATCGTGGCGATGTTTATCTGCGGAATGTCCTTGACGCTGGTAAATACGCATTATCAGATATTGATCCAGTCAAAGGTCGGTATGGAATTACAGGGCCGGGTTTTCTCCATCAATATTATGCTTGCCTCCTTATTGCAACCGATCGCAGTATATTTGGCAGGTGTATTATCAGAATCATATTTCAGTCCGCTTATGGGAGAAGGTCAGCAGGCCAATCAGTTCCTTCAGATAATCGTAGGAACAGGAGCGGGGCGAGGTATGGCGTTGTTATGCGTTATCCTTGGATTATTGCAAATACTGTGGGGTATTTTTGGTATGAGCTGGAAATCATTGGTAAATATGGATACGCTTCTTCCGGATGCAGCTCCCGGCGCGGTAATATCCGGCGATAAGGATAAGCTACAGGAGGCTATGGATAATGCACTGAATGAAGCATAAAAACATTGAGAAGAATAGCCACTGAGTAAAAACAAAGAGAAAGATGAAACCCCTTGAGAATCATTGATTTTCAAGGGGTTTTTGCCGCCAAAGGGAGGGCTCCTGAAAGATATTTGGGGCGGTTAGGAAGTGAAATGCTTAAGAAGTTCCTCCTCTGTCAGGAAGATCTCAGTTTGAATTTTTAGGAGACTTTCATCGGCACAAAGAGAGGTCATGATTTTGTTTCTTTTTCCGCCGGCAGAAAGAAGTTCGGAAGGGAAATCACTCCCGGGCTCAGTAAAACACCGGCTTTTCAGTTCGGAAAGAAGATTGGGATCGGTGGTGTTAAATGTCGAAAGATCCCGGCGAAGACCTTCTCCGGAACGCTTTATATAGGCTTCTTTTCGGGTCCAAATCGTGTAAAAGCGAAAGGTTTGCTCTTCCTCAGAGGCTCCTTCAAGAATCCATTGTTGTTCCGCCGGATGAAAAAAGGAAAGAAGATCATGAAAGTCATCCTCCATCTCCTCCGCATCGGCTCCTACGGGAGATGAATCGCTGCAAGCGACATAGAGAAAACCGTGGCAGTGGGAGAGATTGAAATAAAAGGGAATGTCATTTATCAGGATGGGTTTTCCGGAAGATAACACCGAAAAACGCAGATCATCCCCGGAGATACCGGTGTGACGTTCTGCAAGAAAACGAACCAATAAGGCTCCGAGAAGAGAAAGAGTCCGGTCATTTGAACGATGGTATTTCAGGATTCTTTTTTTCCGTTCTTCACTGACGAAGGGAAGGTAACTTCCCGGAAAGACGGAGAGAGTCTTCTCGGAGACCATAAGATAAGCAGATTCAAGATACATATTTTTTTATATTCGGATCAATGCCGGGCATTTATCCGTGATAAAGTTTCTTTGTCTGGTATACCGGCTCGCAGGTTAAGTTCATGCCGAGCTTTTTGAAGGTGTTCTCGTCCACGGAGGAAAGGATCACGGAAGAGTGTACTTCGCACTTCTTTAAGCTGCTCAGCTGGTCCATGGCACGGCGGGTGTTTTCATCGGTGTTGGCGCAGATGGTCAGGGCGATGAGGATCTCGTTGATGTGAAGGCGGGGGTTGTGGCCGCCCAGATTCTCAACCTTGAGACGCATGATGGGCTCAATGACCTCGGGAGAGATCAGATCCACCTCATCGTCAATGCCGGCCAGCTTCTTTAAAGCGTTCAGAAGCATTGCGGAGGAAGCTCCGAGAAGCTCTGAGGTGCGTCCGGTGACAATGGTTCCGTCGGGAAGCTCAATGGCTGCCGCAGGCTCGCCGGTAAGGGCTGCCTTGGTGTTGGCTGCTGCCACAACGGGTCTGTCCTGGATGCCGATGCCGGCCTTCTCCATGATCAGTTCCAGCTTGTCTACGATATCCTGGCTGCCGGCTCCCTTGCGGATGTCGCAGAGAGCGGTGTAGTAGCGGCGGATGATCTCCTGGCGGGAGGCTTCCCGGCAGGCATCATCGTCAAAGATGCAGTAGCCGGCCATATTGACGCCCATGTCTGTGGGAGACTTGTAGGGAGACTCGCCGTAGATCTTCTTGAAAATGCCGTTTAAGACGGGGAAGACTTCCACGTCACGGTTGTAGTTGACGGTGGTCTTATTGTAGGCCTCTAAGTGATAAGGGTCGATCATGTTGACGTCGCTTAAGTCTGCGGTAGCAGCTTCGTAAGCGATGTTGACAGGGTGAGTTAAGGGAAGGTTCCAGATGGGGAAGGTCTCGAACTTCGCATATCCCGCATCTACGCCTCTCTTGTGCTCATGATACAGCTGGGACAGGCACACAGCCATTTTTCCGGAACCGGGTCCGGGAGCGGTAACAACCACCAGAGAGTGAGAAGTCTCGATGTAGTCGTTCTTGCCGAAGCCGTCGTCACTGATGATGAGCGGAACGTTGCCGGGGTAGCCCGGAATGGTGTAATGACGGTAAACCTTGATGCCGAGAGACTCTAAGCGGCGCTGATAGCGGATGGCGCTTTCCTGGCCGGCAAAACGGGTCAGGACCACGGAGCCTACATAAAGGCCGTAGCCGCGGAAGGCATCGATGAGACGGAGCACATCCATGTCATAGGTGATGCCCAAGTCACCGCGGATCTTGTTCTTTTCGATATCACCGGAGTTGATGACTACGACGATCTCAACATCCTCCTTGATCTTAACGAGCATGTTGATCTTACTGTCTGCCGCAAAACCGGGCAGAACACGCATGGCGTGATAGTCGTCGAAGAGTTTGCCTCCGAATTCCAGATACAGCTTGCCGCCGAAGTGAGCAATACGCTCCTTGATGTGTTCGGACTGCATTTTCAGATATTTGTCATTATCAAAACCTGTCTTATTCATGATGTCGATCTTCTCCATTTAAAAATCAAATTGCCTCAAGTGCCTGCTTCAGATCTGCGATCAGGTCTGCGGAATCCTCAAGACCGCAGGACATTCTTATAAGACCTGCGGGAATGCCTGCTTCTGCAAGCTGCTCATCTGTCATCTGACGGTGAGTGGAGGTTGCGGGATTCAAGCAGCAGGTTCTTGCATCTGCTACGTGAGTTTCAATAGCTGCCAGCTTAAGGTTCTTCATGAACTTCTCAGCTGCCGCACGTCCGCCTGCCAGTTCAAAGGAAACGACTCCGCAGCCGCCCTGAGGCAGATACTTCTGAGCCAGTGCATAGTAAGGATCGTCCTCGAGACCGGAATAATTTACCTTCACAACCTGAGGCTGCTCCTTTAAGAACTTGGCAACGGCAAGACCGTTTTCCACGTGTCTGGGCATTCTGACATGAAGAGATTCCAGACCCAGATTCAGGATAAATGCGCTCTGAGGGGACTGAGTGCAACCGAAGTCTCTCATCAGCTGAGCGGTTGCCTTGGTGATAAATGCTCCCTCCTTGCCGAACTTCTCGGCGTAAACAATGCCGTGGTAGGAATCATCCGGAGTGCACAGGCCCGGGAACTTGTCCTTGTGAGCCATCCAGTCGAACTTGCCGGAGTCTACGATCACACCGCCCACGCAGGAACCGTGTCCGTCCATGTACTTTGTGGTAGAGTGAGTTACGATATCAGCACCCCATTCGATGGGACGGCAGTTAACGGGAGTGGGGAAGGTATTGTCCACGATGAGCGGAACGCCGTGAGCGTGAGCTGCCTTCGCAAACTTCTCGATATCGAGAACGGTCAGAGCCGGGTTGGCAATGGTCTCGCCGAAGACGGCTCTGGTATTTTCCTGAAATGCAGCGTTCAGCTCTTCTTCGCTGCAGTCGGGGGATACAAAGGTTACGGTAATGCCCATCTTAGCCATGGTGACGGAGATTAAGTTAAAGGTACCGCCGTAAATGGAGGAAGATGCTACAATGTGGCTGCCGCATTCACAGATGTTGAACAGTGCAAAGAAGTTTGCAGCCTGTCCGGAGGAAGTCAGCATGGCTGCCGTTCCGCCTTCGAGCTCGGCGATCTTAGCTGCAACAAAGTCGCAGGTGGGATTCTGAAGTCTGGAATAGAAGTAACCGGACGCCTCTAAGTCAAAGAGCTTGCCCATGTCCTCGCTGGTGTTGTACTTGAATGTGGTGGACTGGATAATGGGGATCTGACGGGGTTCTCCGTTGCCCGGCCTGTAGCCGCCCTGCACACATTTTGTTTTGATCGACTGATCCATAAGTTTTTCCTCCATATATATAACTTTATGATATAATAAAGAATCGGCCGCAGACACAGTATTTCCTGCCCGGGCTGACGGCCAAAGATCTTTCCTAATAGGAACGAAAAGATTGTAGCACCTTTTTGGTTCAGTGTCTAGTAAAAATGCCTAACAAAAGAAAGGTATGAAAAATATGATCAAGGTATATACAGCAATTCCCGATGACGCCGTGAGGATCCGAAAGGAGGTCTTCATGGAAGAGCAGGGGTTCAAGGATGAATTTGATGCAACGGATGAGGTTGCCCTTCATCTGGTGGCCTATGACGGAGAGGAGCCTGTGGGGACCTGTCGTGTCTTTTATGATGAAGCGAGCTCATCATATGTGCTTGGCCGCCTTGCCATCCGGAAGCCCTGGCGCGGAAAGGATCTGGGCTCAGCCCTTATCGCCGAAGCAGAAAAGGCAGTCACCGCACGGAGCGGAAACAGTCTGATCCTTCATTCCCAGTGTCGAGCGAGTGCATTTTACGAGAAGAACGGGTTTGTCAGGTTTGGCGATATTGACGAAGATGAGGGGTGTCCTCACGTTTGGATGAAGAAGGAACTCTGATGACAAATACAGGAAAATGTGTTATCATTAAATGATTATTGTTGTCGGAAAGGCGAAAAGATGAAGTTTGTGATCCAGTCCGTGACGGAAGCGGCTGTTACGGTAGAGGAAAATGTGACCGGAAAGATTGACAAAGGCTTTCTGGTACTGATCGGTGTCGGGGAAGGTGACACGGAGGAGATCGCGAAGGGCATGGTGAAGAAAATGCTGGGCCTTCGGATTTTTGCCGATGAGAACGGAAAGACCAACCGGTCGCTGGCAGACGTGGGAGGTGCACTCCTTCTGGTTTCGCAGTTTACGCTTTACGCGGATTGCAGGAAGGGGAACCGGCCCAGTTTTACCAAAGCAGGTGAGCCGAAGCGTGCCAAAGAGCTGTATGAGTTTGTGATCGAAGAGTGCCGCAGGGCCGGATATCCGGTGGAGTGCGGGATCTTCGGAGAACATATGAAGGTGAGTCTGACAAATGACGGACCCTTCACCATTCTCCTGGATTCGGGAGAACTGGGGCTGGGCTGAAAGGAGAAAACATATATGGAACCATCAAGAAATGTGACCTTCGATGACCTGGGAAGGTTTCACGAAGACTTTGCCAAAGACCGGGCGAACCTGGTGGCGGCAAATGCAGCCGTTCGAAACGGCATCATGGAAAGTGCGGCGGATTATGATGCGGCAAGAAAGCTGCCGGATACATTTTCCATTGATTTAAAGCAGGGCAAGATCACCAACCAGAAGGTCAGCGGCAGATGCTGGATCTTTTCCGCCCTCAACACCTTCCGGTTTGAGATGATGAAGAAATATAACTTAGAGACCTACGAGCTGTCTCAGAACTATCTGTTCTTTTACGACAAACTTGAGAAGTCCAACTTTTATCTGGAAAATGTCTTAAAGACCCTGAAGGAGCCGGTGGAAGGCCGTTTGTTCTCTTTCCTGACAGCGGACCCCTTGGGAGACGGCGGTCAGTGGGACATGCTTTCCAACCTGGTGGAGAAGTACGGCGTGGTTCCGAAGGAAGCCTATCCGGATGCGGCAAGTGCTGAGAATTCCAGATGGATGGACGCATACCTGACCTCCAAGCTTCGCGAGGACGGCATTGCCCTTCGGAAGATGTCAGAAGACGGTAAAGCCCTTGAGGAACTTCTTACAGCGAAGAAGGAGATGCTGAAGGAGATCTACCGGATGCTCTGTATAGCCCTTGGGGAGCCCCCTAAGACCTTTGACCTGACCTTAAAGAATAAGGATGATAAGGTGGTGCAGGAATTCGGCATCACTCCTCAGGAATTCTTCAAGAAGTACATCGGCATTGACCTCTCATCCAGAGTGAGTCTCATTAATGCTCCTGCAGCCAACAAGCCCATGAACCGTTGTTATACCGTCAAGTTCCTGGGAAATGTTGCCGAAGGACGTCCGGTGTCCTACCTGAACTTAGAGATCGACAAGTTAAAGGAAGCCGTGATCCGTCAGCTTTCGGACGGCCATCCGGTCTGGTTCGGCTCCGACTGTCTGAAGTTCTCCTTAAGAAAAGAAGGGATCTTTGCAAGAGAGGCCATGAGAGCAGAGGACCTGTTCGGGATCAAGTATACATTTACCAAGGGTGACAGGCTCATGTACGGCGACTCTGCCATGAACCACGCCATGGTGATCCTGGGTGTGAACTTAAACGAAGAGGGCAAGCCCGACCGCTGGCGCATTGAGAACAGCTGGGGAAAGGATGCCGGAAGAAGCGGCTACTACGTAGCTTCCGATTCCTGGTTTGACGAGTTCGTGTACCAGGTGGTTGTGGACAAGGCTTATCTGGATCCGGATGTGCAGGCGCTTCTCGGTCAGGAGATGATCGAGCTGGAGCCCTGGGATCCGCTGGGAACGCTGGCAGATTAATACCGACAATGAACAAAAGATGAAAGAGCAGCGGCTGCCGATCCACAAAGGATCACAGCGGCTCGGCTCAGACATTTTCCATATTAAAACAACAGAAGGAAATCAGAGATTCATGGATATCATTAAGATCATTACAGACGAACTGAAGGTGGGTGCCTGGCAGGTGGAGGCAGCCGTTAAGCTGATCGATGAGGGAAATACCATCCCTTTCATTGCCAGATACCGTAAGGAGGCCACCGGAACCTTAAACGATGAGCAGCTCCGTCATCTGGGCGAGAGACTGACCTATCTTCGAAACCTGGAGGAGCGGAAGGCCAGCGTGCTTGCGTCCATTGAGGAGCAGGGGAAAATGACTCCCGAGCTGAAGAAGAGCATTGAAGAAGCTCAGACTCTGGTGGCGGTGGAGGACCTTTACAGACCCTACAAGCCGAAGAAGCGTACCAGAGCCACCATGGCAAGAGAGCGCGGTCTGGAGGGCCTGGCGAATCTGATCCTCCTGCAGATGACCTCCCGTCCCGTGGAGGAGGATGCCAAGGCGTTTGTAAATCCCGAGAAGGAGGTCCCCACGGTGGCAGATGCCATTGCCGGAGCCAAGGACATCATCGCCGAGAGCATTTCCGATGATGCGGAGTACCGTACCTACATCCGTGACCTGACCAAGAAGGAGGGAACTATTGCATCTTCTGCAAAGGATCCCGAGACTTCAACGGTTTATGATATGTACTATGAATTTGAGGAAGGGATCAAGAAGCTCCCCGGTCACCGTGTTCTGGCATTAAACCGCGGCGAGAAGGAGAAGGTCCTGACCGTAAAGGTGAAGGCTCCCGATGACCGGATCATCAAGTATCTGGAGGATCATGTGATCCATCAGGACAATCAGTATACCTCTCCGATCCTGAAGGAAGCCATCCGTGACAGCTATGACCGCCTCATCGCTCCCTCCATTGAGCGTGAAGTCAGAAGTGACCTGACAGAGGCAGCGGAGGACAGCGCCATCAAGGTCTTCGGCAAGAACTTAGAGCAGCTTCTCATGCAACCTCCCATTGCAGGACGTGTGGTCCTGGGCTGGGACCCGGCGTTCCGTACCGGCTGTAAGCTGGCTGTGGTGGATCCCACCGGAAAGGTGCTTGACACCATGGTGGTTTACCCTACGGAGCCTACTACCCCTGCTAAGATCGCAGATGCCAAGAAGAAGGTTCACGGCCTCATCAAGAAGTACGGTGTGTCCCTGATCTCCGTGGGAAATGGTACCGCATCCCGGGAGTCCGAGATGATCATCACTGAGCTCCTCCGTGAGATCCCGGAGCATGTGGAATATGTCATCACCAACGAAGCAGGCGCTTCCGTTTATTCTGCCAGCGCCCTTGCGACAGAAGAATTCCCGAACTTTGACGTGGGACAGAGAAGTGCAGCTTCCATTGCCCGCCGTGTTCAGGACCCTCTGGCAGAGCTGGTAAAGATCGATCCCAAGTCCATTGGTGTGGGCCAGTATCAGCACGATATGGATCAGAAGAAGCTGGGCGCTGCGCTGGAAGCAGTGGTAGAGGATGCCGTAAACCACGTAGGTGTGGATCTGAACACCGCATCCTTCAGCCTTCTGTCATACGTATCCGGTATCTCCAAGCAGATCGCCAAGAACATTGTGGAGTATCGTGAGACCAACGGACGATTCAAGAACCGCAAGGAGCTTCTGAAGGTGCCGAAGCTGGGGCCCAAGGCCTTTGAGCAGTGTGCCGGCTTCCTTCGTGTATACGGGGGCGATGAGCCTCTGGACGTCAGTGCAGTCCATCCGGAATCCTATCCGGCAGCCTCTGCGCTTTTGAAGAAACTGAACATCGATCCCGAAACCATTTCCCATGGCGGAGCCATGGGCATCAGCTTAAGCTTCAAGGACAAGGGCAAGAAGAAGGCCCTCAGCAATGAACTGGGTGTAGGCGAGATCACCCTGACCGATATCATCCGCGAGCTGGAAAAGCCCGGCCGTGATCCCCGTGAGGAGATGCCGAAGCCCATCCTTCGCTCGGATGTTCTGAAGATGGAGGACCTGAAGGAGGGAATGATCCTGAAGGGAACCGTCCGCAACGTCATCGACTTCGGTGCCTTTGTGGATATCGGAGTTCATCAGGACGGTCTGGTGCACATTTCCCAGATCAGCAACAAGTTCATCAAGCACCCTCTGGAGGCGGTGAACGTAGGAGATATCGTGGAAGTCAAGGTGCTCGGAGTGGATTTAAAGAAGGGGCGCATTTCCTTGACCATGAAACTGTAACGAAGAAGGCTGCAATGAAGTAAGCGGCAACAAAAAAAGGAAATGTAACAAAAAAGTTTGCGACAAAGGAACAGTCTGTAGGGCAGGAGGCTCATCAGACTGTAACACAAGAGGGGAAAACATATGGAATTGATCTGGTATCTGTTTCTGACGGTTTGTGCGGTGATCCCGCCCACAATCTTTTTGATCTACATCTACTTTAAGGACAAGGCGGATAAGGAGCCTCTGTGGCTTCTTGCCATCCTGTTCATACTCGGAATGATCACGGTGATCCCGGACATGATCTTCGAGATCATCCCGGAGGTGATCCTGAGTTATGTACTGGACCCGGCCTCCTTTCTCTTCCGGGTCCTGAATAATTTCCTGATCATAGCTTTGGTAGAGGAGTTCTTCAAGTTTGCGGTGATGTTCCCGTGCACCTGGTTCTCCAAGCACTTCAACTACCGCTTTGACGGAATTGTCTACGCGGTGTTCACCTCCCTTGGTATGGCAACCGTGGAAAATATCCTCTACGTGCTTCAACACGGCTTCGTCAACGCCATTATGCGTGCGATCCTGTCCATCCCGGGTCACACCTTCTTTGCGGTGTTCATGGGTTACTACTACGGACTTGCAAAGCAGGCTCATATCGAGAAGCGTTACGGAAAAATGACTTACTACCTATGCGTTTCCCTGATCGTCCCGATCTTCATGCACGGCTTCTATGACTACTGCTCAGACTTCGGATCCATTCCGAGGATCCTGCTGTTCTTCCTGTTCGTCTTTGTAATGTATGTAGCGGCATTTGTCCGTGTGCACATTTCTTCGAAGAAGGATCAGGCCTTCATCAAGGAGCAACAGGTTGTATACCTGACACCCGCTCAGGCTGCCAACCCCTCGATCTACGATCCCTTTGCACCTGCAACAGCAGGAATCCCTGCATCCGCAGCAGCTTATCCCTACGGAGCTCCGGGCGCAGCTCAGGCCCGCCAACCCGTCAGACCGGGTGCCCCGGGACAGGGAATGCCCCAGCAGGGAAGACCCATGGGACCTCAGCAGGGAATGCCTCAGCAGGGGAGACCTATGGGACCTCAGCAGGGAATGCCTCAGCAGGGGAGACCTATGGGACCTCAAGCCGGAATGCCTCAGCAGGGCGCTCAGCCTGTAAGACCTGCAGCACCTCAGCCCGGAATGCCTCAGCAGAGTGCACAGCCCGCGGCTCAGAACACCGGCTATCCTTTTGCAAATCCCGGAACTGCACAGACAGTTCAGCCTGCTGCACAGGCTGCTCAGCCTACTCAGCCTACTGCACAGAACTCGGGTTATCCGTTTGCATCTCCCGGAGCTGCACAGACTCAGCCTTCAGCACAGACTATCCAGCCGGCAGTACAGAATTCGGACTATCCTTTTGCAAATCCCGGAACTACACAGACCGCACAGCCTACACAGCAGGCGGCTTCTGTACAGCCTGATATGCAGGCTTCGTCTCAGGCTGTTCAGCCTGAACCTCAGGAAGCACCTCAGCCTGCAGTTGATCCCAGGGTCTTCCTGGCGCCTCCCGGACAGGAGAAGCCTTCCATTAAGATCTCTTCGAGAGCAAAGGCTTACATCTTCTGCCGCGGTTGCGGTAATCTGTGCCGGTCCAACAGCTTCTATTGTCCGTCCTGCGGAACACTGATCCACGGAACCGGACCGATCCAAAAGAAAAATGCATAAGGAGGGCCAGCCATGAAAGTAAAAGATTTGATCGAACAGTACGGACCTGATGCTATCATCCCTGTTCCTGTGATCGCAAAGCCCGATAAGCTTCCGCAGAATCAGCCCTTTCTGGTGAAGGCGGATATCACAACTCTTGAGATCGACTGCATTGTAAACGCAGCCAACAATTCCCTTATGGGAGGAGGCGGAGTGGACGGAGCTATTCATCACGGCGCAGGCCCCTGCCTTTTGGAAGAATGCAAGAGACTTCACGGCTGTGAAACAGGAGAAGCAAAGATCACCAACGGTTACGATCTTCCTGCAACCCTTGTGATCCATACCGTGGGTCCCGTTTATGATGAAAGCCGGGCCGAAGAGTGCGAAGCACAGCTTAAGAAATGCTACGAAAACTGCCTGGCACTGGCAATGAAGCACGGTGTCCACAGCATTGCATTTCCCGCGATCTCCACGGGCGTCTACCGTTATCCTGCACTGGAGGCAGCGGTTGTGGCGGTCAACGTGGTGAGCGAATGGTTTATGAACAACCCCGACTACGGAATGCAGGTGATCTTCTGCTGCTACGATGAAGAAATGCAGGAAATCTACATGAATGCCATTGACATTACTCAAAGACTGAAATAAGATACGAATCAAACAAATTGCTCGCGGATCATGTATTGCATGGTCCGCGATTGTTCATAGGTTTGAAACCTGTGAACAGGGAAAGGAGAAACTATGGGAGATAAGAATTTGTATATCCTTGCAGGATATGACGATCAAACAGAGGAGATCCTCTCAGGGCTCCAGAAGCATCTGTATGAAAAAGGTTTTTCCGGAACCCAGACCAAGGATATTCCGATGCATTTTACGCTGGGGTCCTTTGGGCCGGAACAGGAGCATATGCTGAAGGCAAGACTGAAGGAGATTTCGGAGACATTTTCCGAGTTTGAGGTTTCCTTCAATCACATAGGGTTGTTCCGGCTTCCGGAAAGCGATGTTCTCTTTGTTGCACCGGAGGTGACCAAAGAGATGCTGGGCCTGAAGGACCATTTCTGGGACAATATCGATCCCTTCCCCTGGTCTGCACACACAACGCTGCTCATTGACAAGCCGGAGGTGATCCAAAGTGCGATACCCGAGGTGATGAGTGAGTTCAAGGCGTTTCGCGGAAGGGTCCAAAAGCTGTATCTGTATGAGTTCTGGCCTGCAAGACTGATCACGACGGTGGAGCTCAGGTAAGTCTTTCCGTCCGGCTTCCGAGCCGCATCAAATACTGTGCCACAGTGCTTTTGACCTCCTCGGGGCTTTCCTTCATGCCGCGGCATACCCACAGGGAAATGACGTTCCACACAGCACCCATATTGAGGGCCACCAGATACTCGGACTCCAGGCCTTCAAACAGGCTGTAGAAGGGATTCAGCTCTTTGTTCTGCTGGGTCAGCATGACTTTGGAATACTCATTCAGGCACTGAAGCGGAATGTGGAGCATGTTGTTTTTGTCAAGCAGCAGAAGCAGCTCCCGATTCCGGTCCGCGAATTCGAAGATGGTGGTCAGGACATCGCCCCGGGCGTTGTTGACGATCTCGAAGTATTCGCTCATATTTTTCCGAAGAAGGGAGATCAGTACGTCATCCTTTGAATCAAAATTGCGATAAAAGGTCTTGCGGGCAAGCCCGGATTCCAGAAGGATCTGCTTGATCGTGATCTCATCATACGGATGTTCCTGCATCAATTGAAGCAGGGCATCCGTTATTTCTTTTTGCGACCTGATGGCGGACGGGTTCTTTGAATTGTGCATGTTTGCCTCCTTTTTGCTGCCGGTCTGCTAAAGTGACACAGATCATATAAAATAGTATCTCTTTCGGTTTTTGGGTTTTCATTTTCCTGATCATATTATATACTACCCGAAAAAGAGATACAAGTGTATCACATTTTTCTGAAAGAGAAGAAGATGTGAAAGTTTTTCACTCAGGAGAGGTAAGGCGGAGGTGGATCTTTTCTCGAAGGAAAATGTCGATCCTTGTCCGAAAGGAGACGCAAATGAAAGAGTATCTGTTGTTGTTACCGATTATCTTTATATTTCACGACATGGAGGAGATCATCGGCTTCGGCTGGTTCTTCCGAAAGAATCCCTGGCTGTATGAACGGTTCCCGAAGCTGATGAAGCTCTACATCGGATTTACCGAGATGGGCATGGCCGTCGGCGTGTACGAAGAATTCTTCCTGTTCGGCGGAGTGAGCCTTCTGGCGTTCTATTTTCCCTGCAAGCTTCTTTACGCTGTCTGGTACGGATTCTTCCTGGCGCTCACGGGGCATTTCGTGGTTCATATCGGCCATACGATCTACATCCGCAAGTACATCCCCAGCTTCATCACCAGCCTCATCAGCCTTCCGATCAGTGTGATCGTGCTGATCCGGGCTGCATCTTTCCTGACCTTTGACCTTGTGACCGTTCTCGGCATTTCCCTTTCCGTTCTGCTCATGATCGGAAACTTCTTCTTTCTCCACGGCCTTATGCATCGGGTCAACCGTCGCATCAACAGCCCTGATCAGAGCTACAACATTGTTCCGATACCGGGGAGGAATTAAAAGTAATAAGTATGAGAGAGAAGTTCATGAGATCATGAGGAGCAACGGGACTACGAGAATGAAGAGAGTGAGGATTAAGAGATGAAAGTTGT
>JAGACB010000195.1 GCA_017614345.1 Lachnospiraceae bacterium | reverse complement strand
GGATGGTCCAGGGCGGGATCTGATCTTTATCCAGAATGTTTTTGTAGACACTCAGGAAATCCGGGATATCCAGGTTCACATTGGATAAGTTCATGGAAAATGTGATCCCGGCGGGAAGTCCGTTATCCAGCCATTTGCGGATCTGCTTGCAAAGTGTTTCGAAGACATACAGATCCAGCTGGACAATGAATCCGTTCTGCTCAAAGAGCGGTACGAAATCTTCCGGAAGAAGAAGTCCCTCCGGCTGATAATTCCAGCGTACCAGAGCTTCCACGTTGGAGATCGCCAGAGTCTTGGCATCGAAGACGGGCTGGTAGTAAACCAGGAAGTCCCGATGGGAGAGCGCTGTACGCATCATACCTTCGATGTTGTGCTCCCGGACGATACGGGTACGGAATTCCTCGTTGTAGGTACCGATCTTGGATTTCGACTTTGAGGTGATCTGGGATTTCGCCAGATCCGCACGGTCGATCATGATCTCAACGGGAGTCATGATATTGTCCACGATGCAGACACCGTAGGTGGAACGAAGATGGTAATCTTCACCCTCTTCGGAGCAGAGGCCCCGGATCTTCTCCTCGATCTCAAGGAGTCGTTCGTTCACCGGCCTGTGCTTATCGTCACAGGACATGAGGAGTGCATAATGGTCGGCATCCAGACGGGAAATGATCTCGTCCTTGTCAAGGGCTGCCGCATAGGTATCATGGACTCTTCTGAGGATATCGTCACCGGCATTCTGACCGTACTTGCTGTTGTACAGCTTGAAGTTGGTGATGTTGGTGGTGACAATGGCATAAGCATGAGATGCTTTTTTGTAGATCTGAGGTGCCCGGTTGATGAAGTAGTACCGGTTGTTCTTGCCTGTCAGGGTATCCGTAGACAGAGAGGACTGGTACAGATAAAGCAGGCGGATCCACATGAGGATCAGCAGAAGCATATGGAGTATAGTCCACAGCATACCCACACCCACCTGATTGTCCACATCCACTTCGGGGATCAGGAAGTTCATTCCCAGCATCAAAGTGGAGAACAATATAATGGTCACAATGACGGTGGTCAAAATGGTGTAGAAGGAGAACTGCTTTACCTTGCCGGTACGCATGCTCTTGAATGCGACACGGCCCAGCTCGTCAAGGGTATTGTCATAGCGGCCGATGGCACTTTTCGGAGTCTGTCTGCGCTCATCGGGACGTTCTGCTTCCGAGGTGGAGGCTGCCAGCAGGTCAAGGGCGGCAGTCTCGTCATTTACCATGTCGGGAAGCTGATAGCAGGCAAAGGTCCATGCGCCCTGAGCCATGGAGTTTCGGAGGGCTTCCTCGGCGTGTTCGTAGAGCTCTTCAAAGCTGGAACCGTCGAAGGGGAATAAGCTGCAACCGATATTGATCTCGATCTGATCCTGTCCCATGAAATAGTTCTTCAGGGTATTTAACAGGGAGTTGGAAAGATCGGAGAGGGCACTCATGGAGGTCAGGTTCTGGGCGTAGAGGGCATAACGGTTATCCCCTACGTGACCGATCAGGTCATCGGCCCGGAACATGGATTTCAGTTTCTGTGAGAAACCGGTGATATACTGATTGCTCATGGTGGAACCGTACTTGCTGTACAGTGAAGAAAGGTTTCTGAGCTCAATGAGCATCAGTGCGTTGTAATCGTCTGTATGAACGGTCTGAAGGGTATCGTTGATCTTGGCTGCCAGACCGGTGGGATTGTAGAAGCCGGTGAGCTTGTCATGCTGCATCTGATAGATCAGATCGTTTTCATGACGCTTTGCTTCATCGATATCCTTGATCATCAGGATACAGTTTACGTTTCCGGTCTCCGGGTTAATGGAAAGAGACGCAGTGGTGCGGACCCAGATCTCATTTTCCTCGGAGAGGAACAGGTGATCCAAAGTCAGAGAGTCCTCTTCTTCGGCCACGCTTAACAGGTTCATGCGGGCAAAACGGTGCATGAACTGTTCCCGGTAACGTTTCTGAACATAACGGTCGGAGATGCTGCGGATCACTTCGCTGACGGACTTGTCATCCTCCAGGGCGTTCCAGGTCATTCCCTGATGGGAGAGGACCTTGTTGGTGGTCAGATCCAGGTCTAAAAAGAGCAGGGAATCCTTCAGGAAAAATGCCTGATATTCCATGGATCTTTCATACTTGATGGACAGCTTCTTCTGGGAAGAAATGTTCTCGCAGACTACCACTGCACGAAGGGGCATACCGTCATTTCGGAAAATGGTGGTCATGATCAGATGGCACCAGGTCCTGGTCTGATCCTTTCCGATGATCTCAACGTCGGCAGAGGCTTCCGCCCCTCCGGAGAAGATTTTCATATAGAGATCCCGAAGTGTCTGAGCAGAAGAGGGGGCAATATAGCCGGCCTCGATCAGGCTTTCGGGGGCATTTTTGATGGATTTAGGCAGATGGTCAAAGGGCGGATTCAGCCGGAGATGATACTCGGTGTGAGTCATCAGATCCACTTCGAAGAGTGACCGGTCGGAATTGTCCATGGCAATGTTGAACCGCTGCTCACTGATCTGCAGCTCGTCCTCGATCTTCTTCTGTTCGGAGATATCGATGCCGTGCTGGAAGTGAGAGTCCCGATCCTCCCAGAGGATCATACGGTCCTTATTAAGGGTGTAACGCTTGGTGCGGCTGTTAAAGCCTTCCCAGGTATAATCCCGGTCAAATGCCAGTTTCTGCTTTAAGGGACAGAAATCACAGGGCTCGGATCTGCCGTAAAGAGCGGCGTAGCACTTCAGACCCTGGGTTCTGTATTTTTTGGAAATGTCACAGGCGTTTCTGGTATACTCATTGACGTATAAAAGGGCATAAGAATCCGGGTCGCTGATATATACGAAATCATCGACCTCTTCAAACAATTCATTCGGATAAGCCGTGTTCCTTAAGGAACCGGGTTTCTTCTGCTCTTCCATAATGATCTACCTGACAGTTACATATTTGGTTTCTCTTTTGAAGGGACACATGCTTAATACGGTGTATCCCGAGAGAGTAATAAAGTCATCTTCTGGGTTTTCCGAGAACCTCATAAAGCTTGGTATTAACGATCTTCATATTGGTTCCCTTGACACCGGAGGACTTGGTCTGCATGATGCCGGCACTTTCCATTTTCCTGACGGCATTTACGACTATGGAGCGGGTAATGCCGGTTTCCTTGGAAAGAGTGTTGGTGACGATCAGGCCGCTGCCGCCTTCGAGTCTGTCAAGCACCGCTTCAATGGCTTCACGCTCACTGTGGCTTAAGCTGTCGAGAGCAGCATGGACCATGTTATACTGCAGGGCTTCCTGATTGGCTTCCTCAACGGTGGAGCGTGTCATCTCAAGACCAACGATGGTGGTTGCGTATTCGGCAACGATGATATCGTCGATATCATACATTCCTTCGGTTCTATAGAGGATGAGAGTGCCGTAGCGCTCGCCTGCAATGATGACCGGAAGGATGGTCATGGGGATGAAACTGGACTGGTCGTCGGAAAGGCCCAGAACGGCCGCATTGGAATTCTCTTTTGTGGAGAGAATGGCAAGAAGACGATCATTGATCTCTGTATGGATAAAGGAGCCGATGGCATCCTCTCCCGAAGGCAGGAGTGAGGGGGTGTCCGGAAGGACATTGAGTCCCAGGATCTTGCCGCGTCTGCTGATCACGTAGCAGTTGGATGCGGTAACATCGCTTAAGATCGCACAGATATCGCTGAATACCACTTTGGAATTGTTGTTATGATACAGCAGCGAATAAATCTTTCTGGTTTTGTCTAACAGCTCCACATTCATGATTTTACACTCCTTGTTCCTTCTCAAAGCTTCCATATACAAAATAAGACTGACCGACAAAGTCGATCAGTCTTAGAATAGCATGGAAATGTTCTTATTTCAAGATGCTAACGTTCATATTTTGTGAATTCTTTTCAAAATGTCTGTCTTTTTATTGCTTTCATACAGGCTTGGGTTCATTCTCGGATTCCACGGGAACCACACCGGGAACGGGCTTCTGCCAGGAAACGAAGCTGCAGTCCGGATTGTCGATGCAGCCGTAGTAACGACGGCCCTTTCTGGATCGGCGGATCACAACGTCCTTTCCGCAGACGGGGCAGGGAACTCCTGCCTTCTCAAGGAGAGGCTTGGTGTTCTTGCATTCCGGGAAGCCGGGGCAACCTAAGAACTTGCCGTGGGGACCGTATTTTACTACCATGTTGCGGCCGCATTTTTCACAGATCACGTCGGTGACTTCTTCCTTGATGGTGACCTTCTCCAGATCCTTTTCTGCGGTGCAGACGGATTCATCCAGGTCCGGATAGAAGTTTCTGACAACAGTCTTCCATTCAATGGTGCCGTCAGCCACAGAGTCCAGAAGAGATTCCATGGAAGCAGTGAAGGTGGTGTCTACGATACTGGGGAAGGATTCCACCATGATGGAGTTCACCACTTCACCCAGCTCTGTCATATACAGATTCCGGTTCTCCTTGGTGATATAGTGTCTGGCCAGGAGAGTGGTAATGGTAGGAGCGTAGGTCGAAGGACGGCCGATGCCCTTTTCCTCCATGGTCTTGACCAGGGAAGCCTCGGTGTAATGAGCCGGGGGCTGTGTAAAGTGCTGCTTGGGATTCAATTCCAGGGAAGTGAAGGTATCGGATTCGCTGACACTGAAGGAAGTGGGCTTTTCCTCATCCTCGTTCTTTTCCTCGTATACGGACAGGAAGCCGTCAAATACCACCTTGCTGGAGCCTGCGGTAAATACATAGGAGCGGATCAGGAAACGGACCGAGGTATTCTCGTAAACGGCTGCAGCCATTCTGCTGGCTACAAAACGGTTCCAGATCAGCTGATAGAGACGGAATTCATCTCTGCTTAAGGAATCCTTGATGGCCTGAGGAGTCAAAGACAGGTCACTGGGACGGATGGCTTCGTGGGCGTCCTGAGGTCTGGTGGAGGTTCCGGAAGCATTCTTTGCGGTTCCGTTTTCGTCTGCGATGATGTATTCGGAGCCGTAGGTCTTTCCGATATATTCTCTTACTGCTGCATCCGCTTCATCGGAGATCCGGATGGAGTCGGTACGCAGATAGGTGATCAGACCCACTGTGCCGTGGTCTTTTACGTCAACACCTTCGTAGAGCTTCTGAGCGATCTGCATGGTCTTTCTCGTGGAGAAATTCAGAGCCTTGGAAGCTTCCTGCTGAAGAGTGGAAGTGGTAAAGGGATTGGGACTCTTACGGGTTCTGGTGGTCTTCTTGATCTCATCGATCCTGATGTCAGCGGCATCTACCTTCTTCAGAGCCTTTAAGATGGCATTAACCTCTGCCTCTGTCTTGGGCTCCATCTTGCTGTCCTTGGTGCCGTAGAATGCGGCACGGATGGGAGTTTTCTTTCCCTTCTGACCGATGTTGGCATCAATGGTCCAGTATTCCTCGGGGATAAATGCGTTGATGGCATTTTCCCGGTCGGAGATCATCCGGAGTGTTACGGACTGAACACGGCCGGCACTTAAGCCTCTTTTCACCTTGGCCCAGAGAACGGGAGAGATGCGGTAACCTACCATACGGTCAAGGATCCGTCTCGTCTGCTGTGCGTCTACCAGATCCATATCGATCTCTCTGGGATTCTTGATGGAATTCTGGATGGCCTTCTTGGTGATCTCGTTAAAGGAGATCCTGGAATATTTATTGTTTTCAAGTTTCAGTGCGCTGACCAGATGCCAGGCGATTGCTTCTCCCTCGCGGTCAGGGTCCGTTGCGAGATAGACGCGGTCTGCTTTTTTAACTTCTTTTTTCAGGGCTGCCACGGTATCCCCTTTACCGCGGATGGTGATATATTTGGGTTCATAATCGTGCTCGATGTCGATCCCCAGAGAACTCTTGGGAAGGTCTCTGACATGACCGGCGGATGCAACGATCTGGTAATTGCTCCCTAAAAATTTTCTAATGGTTTTAACCTTGGTGGGTGACTCTACGATCACTAAGTTTTTCGCCACTTAAATCATCTCCTCCTCAAATGCCTTCGTCAAATGTCTTATAACATCTTAACATAATAGTTTCTGACCGGCTGGCTGACATATCCTTTCAGTTCCAGCTGCATGAGCAGGTAACTCACCCGTGACAGATCCATGCCGCATTTTTGGGCAAGATCGTCAATATGGGAAGGCTCATAGTCCAAGAAACTATACAATAGAACTTCGGCTTTTTCAAGAGATTTTTCAATTTTTTCTTCATAATGGTTCGAAAGGGCCGGGGAAATATCCATCTCTTTTAAGATCTGAGACGGGTCCAGAAGAGGCGTTGCGCCCTCTAAAATAAGGGCATTTGTCCCGGCACTCAGTTCATCGTCGATACGCCCCGGGACGGCATAAACATTTCTCCCCTGTTCCAGGGCATAGGAGACGGTGATGAGAGAACCGCTTTTCTTCCTGGCCTCCACCACGACCATGGAAGTGCATAAGCCGCTGATGAGGCGGTTACGCCTGGTGAACAGGTAGGGCAGAGGCGAGGTGCCCGGGGGATTCTCGGAGATCACCAGCCCCCGCTCGCAAAGCTGTTCATAGAGAT
>JAGACB010000194.1 GCA_017614345.1 Lachnospiraceae bacterium | reverse complement strand
GATGTGTTTTTGGGGACGGTCCTGAAAAACACATTGTTCAATGTGTTTTTCAGAACCGTCCCCAAAAACACATCGCCCCCAACAACACACCCTCAACACACACTGATTAAACCACATCATTCAAAAGCAGGTCGATCCGCATTCCGATATAGTGCCGCAGGACTTCCGGGTCCGATAAGTCTATGCCGAAATCCTTCTTCAGATCCTCCATCCGAAAGATCATGAGCTGAAGGGCGGATGAGAGTTCATAGGCGATCAGCCGGCATTCCTCCTCGGATTTGGCTCCGGCATAATGCCGGCAGACATAAGGATAACTGAAGGAGACCTGACTTAAGTCCCGTTTGAACAGCACAAATCCCGTGACCGCTTTGGTCAGTTTCGGATTTTCGATCAGACACCTTGCCACAATGAAGTGAAGTTCTTTCAGGATCTCCTTGTCGGAAGCACCGGAAGATAAGATGCTTCTGACATCGGAACTTTTCAGGAAATCCATGTACTGATTCTGAAAGACCTGATAGATCAGATTCTCCCTCGACCCGAAACAGTAGTTGATCATGGCCGCTTTAACCCCGGCCTCCCGGGCAATCTCCCGGGACGTGACCATCATAGGATCATCGAGCTCCTCCATGAGCCTGGTGGTGGACTCGATCAGCTTGCTCTTTGTAATACTCAGTTTTTCTTCTTTATTCATACCGATTCCCCGTATCTGATTTATTTCCTGATAACGAATCATTATTATTGAACACGTTTAATAATGGTATATCACAAGCCCGGGAAAGTGTCAAGGGGTGGGGGAGATGACAGGGGGACGGTTCCGTTGCAGGTCAAAGCCCTGCAACGGAACCGTCCCCCTGTCATTTCTGTCAAGCGAACCGCCCCTCACAGTCACAGTTTCTCCACCGCCATCTCAGGCACGGATTTGATAAACTCATATCCTTCCACACTTCGAAAGCTGACGATGTTCTGTCGAAGTTCATTATCCATTGCACCATATGCATCGGCGTTCTGGGCTAACAAGGTATAGCCGGAAGTGTACGGAATATAAACCCGCTCGAACTTTAGATCCATATCGTCAGGAATCCGCACAATCAATTTGTTCTCGGAGGTATTATTCCATAAAGTGTTACTCATAATGGTATAGTTTCCGAACAGCGTATCTCCCAGATCGGGGTCTGCCTCTGTCTCGGATTCCGGGATTACATAGGAGAAATCCGCAACGCTTCGTGCCATCAGCCACGTTCCGCCTTCCTGTTCAAGGAAAATGCACAGCGAAGCAGTTCCGTCATCCTCGATCACAAAGGGCATCAGGTAAGCATTCTTAAGGACCTCTGTCATATCGGCAGTTGCTTTTTCGGCAAGCCATTTCTTCCAGAACAGGGAGAACTGCTCCTTGATCGCAGCTGCCTTCTTTTCGTCCTGCTGTGAGAGCTTATCGGAAAGAACAAAGCTTCCGGACAGTACTTCCTGCTCTTGGGCATTCTTCAGATCCGCCGAAACGATCTGATCCAGCTTCGGATAATACACATAATTCATGGAAAATGAAGTCTGAAGCGCCTCATCCGTTCCGCACACGACCTGATAAATGGTTCCGTTTTTATTGGTCAGGATCCTGTAGTACACCGTATCTCCGGGCCGGAAGGACAGCTCCGTTTCATGCCCGTTCAAAGTCTGCCCAAGAAGGATGCTGTCGGAATAGTACCACTCCAGGCACTGATTGCCGAACCGCTTCAAAACGCGGCCCGCTACGGCTTTGGTATCAATCTTCTTCAGGGGATCGGCATGACCCGGAACCGGGGTTACGTCTGCTTCGACTTTTCCGGAAGGCGAAGCGCCGGTCTCTGCCTCCGAAGGAACCTCCCTGGAAACATCCGGTTCTGACTCGTTATTGCCCGGGCCCTCCGCACAGGCAACCAGCATCATGGCCGAAAGGACCACCGGGAAGGACAGCTTAAGAAACCAGTTTACATTCTTCTTCTTTTTTAACATATTTATCATGAGAACACTTCCTATCTCCTGACATTTCCCTTAACCAATTCAAAATGGTTCTGGCCGGGGAAATACTTTGCTCTGTTGATTCTCAACATTTAAACGCAACTATATATCTGATCTCTTCTGATCGTCGGCTTTTGAGACCTCCGAAGCATCATCTGTTTCCGCGAGCGGTATCAGCGTCAGGATCCGGAACAGGTCATCAGAGACTGTAATGTCGAACTGTCCCCCCGTATCCTCCACGATCTTCTGCATGATCGAGATGCCGAGTCCGTGATATACTTCTTTTTTCGTACTGAGAAATGACTCTTTTCTCATCTTCGGCAGAACCCCGAGGAGCGGGTTCTCACAGATGATCACCAGTCCGCCGGGCGTATAAGAAAACTGCAGATAAATGAATCTCTCCCCCGGCCGGTCCTTTCGGTCATTTAAGGCCTCACAGGCATTGTCCAGCATGTTTGAGAGCAGAGAACAGAGTGCTGAATCCGTAATGTTCATTCCCCCGGTGTAATGCAGGTTGGCACCGCGGAACTCGATCCCCCATTGCTCCATTTTTGCAACCTTGACGGAGAGCACTGAGTCCAGAGCCAGATTTCCGGTGCTGTACTGAAGCTTCAGCTGCTCCTCCATTTTTTCAAAAAACCGGGGCGTTTCCGGAAGCATTCCGGCTTCCACCATGCCCCGGATATCCCGCACGTAGGCATTCATATCATGACGGAGCTTCTGCATGGAAGCATACATCTCCCTCATTTCATCGGTCTGGGTCAGCCGGTCACTTAGCATCTGCTCACGGAACCGGTATTCCTGCTCCCTGTGAGCAAATCTCAACATAGTCTTTTGGATAATGATCGTCAAAACCGCAATGAGGAGCGAGGTGAGACACCCGATCTGGAAGTAGTACTCCGGAACCTGATAGACCCGCTCCACGGTAAAGAACAGATCCACTAAGAGGATGCAGAGAAAAT
>JAGACB010000193.1 GCA_017614345.1 Lachnospiraceae bacterium | reverse complement strand
GCCCCATAGCAATCAATTGCGCAACCTATGTGGGCTACAAAACGAAGGGGATATGGGGAGCCGTGGCGGCCACCTTCGGCGTTGTGCTGCCGTCATTTATCATCATTTATCTGATCTCTGTTTTTTTGGATAATTTCCTGGAGATCACCTGGATCGCCAATGCTTTCAAGGGGATCAGGGTCGCTGTCGGTATCCTGATCCTGGATGCCGGGCTCCATATGTTCCTGAAGATGAAAAAGAAGGCAGTTCCCTGTGTGATCATGGGCTGCTCTTTGGTTGCGATGCTTTTGATCAGCATCTTCGCATGGAATTTTTCATCGGTATTTCTCATGCTGATCGCTGCGGTTGTCAGTCTGGTTGTTTTCCTGATCCAGGGTGCACCATCGGAGAAAGGCGGTGAAGGAAAATGATCTATCTGGAACTGTTTTTCGGCTTCCTTACGGTCGGGATCTTCTCCTTCGGCGGCGCATATGCGGCAATCCCGCTGATCCGGGATGTGGTACTTTCCTACGGATGGCTGGACGAAGAGACACTGACCAATATGATCGCTGTGGGGGAAAGTACCCCGGGACCCATCATGGTCAATCTGGCAACCTATATCGGAAGCAGTCAGGGGGGCATCCTCGGCGGGATCATTGCAACCTTTGCGGTTGTTCTGCCGGCCTTCCTGATCATTTTGCTGATCATGGTCCTTCTGAGGAAAATGATGGGAAATAAATACGTACAGGCGGTTCTTCGCGGACTGAAGCCCTGTATTGCCGGGATCATAGTTGCCACGGGGATCCATATGATATTGCAGAACTGTGTCGGGCCTCTGATCCGGAAGCCCATCGATCTGTGGCCCCTGTTCATAACGGTGATCCTGTCCATATTCTATTTCGGATCCCGGAAGGTGATGAAAAAGAAGGTGTCTCCCATTATGCTGATCGCAGCAGCGGCGGTTTTGGGGGTTGTGGTATACGGCATCTGAAAAATGACGTATCAAACATTTCTCAGGGCAATAACGCTTACAGGGACTCCTACATTGTTGACGGTTGTAGGTAGACATACGAGCCTGTTTATGTTAGAATACAAGAGGTCCTTTGAGGATCACAAAGAGAGAATATGAGAGAAGAGGAGAATTTGGGTAAATGAGTCAGTATGATACCGAACAGAATGATCAGTTACAGGAAGCCGGACAGAAGAAAAAATCCGGAGCAACTATTGTTGTGATAGTGATCGTAGTGATCATACTTATTTTGTTGTTACTCTGCTGCATCTTCTGCGGAATTCCTTTTATTGCGCAGTTGTGGAATGTAATGATGGGTGTGTGATCGGAATACAGTCACAAGGTACAAAGAACAATGGTTTTTTGAAATGATAAAGGATTGGATCTTGATCGACCCAATCCTTTTTTACTCTTTTCTTTTCGGTGTTACGCAAATGATCACTGTTATTTAAACGAGGAGGTATACCATGGAATATGACGAAAAGCTGGTTCAGATGATCCGTGAGGCTGCCGGGAAGGCATTTGGCAAGCTGTTTGCAGAGCATGATGAGACGTTCTACTATTGCTCGTTGATCACTATAGGCGAGTGCGAGTGTCCCTATATTTCTGCCTGGTCCCTTGAGAGCCTGGAACGGGAGGCTGCCAAAGGAGCCGATCCCGAAGAGGATAAAAGGCTCCTGAAATGGTCATACGCAGACAGTCCTTACTGTGCCTATGGCTACGAGGAGTTTTTTCAGGAACTAAGAGCAGAGTACAGCCTGCGTACAAAGCGCTTGGATGATGATGACGATGAAGCGTATGATACCGAAATGGATATCCGGATGAATTCCATGGAAAAAGCCATGCAGGAGCTGGATGCCCAAGGCCTGTTCGGAACCGGAGAGAAGCGGTCCCGTATGGTCATTAATGCAGAGTATATGCCGCCGGATCATTCGAATACCGAACGGGCCCTGAGACTTAATCCGGAAGAAGCATTGACCGAATGGCTGGATGAAGCTGCCGAGTGATCTTTTTCCGGACAATACATGATGAATGCTTACAGTTTTCTGCAGGTTTTTTCGTCATATTCTGCAGCACCGTCTTTGAACTTAAAGGAGGTCCAGGCGTTCTTGCGGCCGAATTCATTTTCCCCGATGGGGTAGAGACGGAATTCGATCTCTTCGCCGTCGTTTATGGCCTTTGCAAACAAAGCACCATCTTTTTCAAACACCTCGTCAAGGAGGAAATCTCCTTCCTCGGGGTGTTCATACTTTCCGCAGAAAGCAGCCCAGCCGGAGGTGTCCGGATCCTTTACAATGTCTTCGATCCTGTTGACCGGTTCCGGTTCCTGATCCGTGATGATGGCACGGATGGCTTTCCACAGACTGAAATTGGCCCGGACATCCTCGCTTTCGCGGCAGTTCATGATCACCATCACACGGTCACTATCCACAAAATGCTGGAACCAGGTACTGAGGCCCGGCATTCCGCCGCCGTGACTGGCGATCCGGCCGAATACAGGGTCACTTTGGATCCCCCAGCCGAAGGCATAGCCGTCTCCATGTTCTCCTTCTCCTGCAGCGCTGTTGTCATTCAGCCTTCCGGGTGTATACATGATGTCCTGCTCTGCCATGGTCAGTACCTTTTCTTCACGCAATGCACGGTCCCAGGTGAACATATCGAAAATGTCGGTATACACATAGTCATCACCGTTCAGGTTGTCAAATGCGACCACATCCGCATCCTCGGAATCCGTGACGTGAATGTGCTTTCCGTCAACCTGAACCATGTTCCGGGCAAGGTTATCGTGAGGGATCCCTTCGCTCCAGATATGGTAGATCCCGGTGTGGTACATACCTGCGGGCTCGAATACATTTTCCTTCAGGAATTTCTCGAAGGGAACTCCTGCAACCTGAGAAATGATCTCGGCCAAAAGGTTGTAGCCGCCGTTGGTGTACTCAAAACGCTCTCCGGGAGCGAAGCAGGGCTTCACATCCTCTTCCGAAAGAAAGAGGATCACGCCGTCACTTCCCAAGATGCGATGCTCTTTCTGATAGGTCCGCAGGATCATGTTGTAATCGTAGGTTTCCGGGATCCCTCCGGTATGTGTGAGGAGGTTTCGGATGGTGACGTTCGGATAGGGCAGTTCCGGGTAGAACTTCGTGACGGTATCCTCCAGACTCAGGCGCCCCTCCCTGACTAACAGCATGACAGCAGCGGCCGTAAACTGCTTCGTGATGGAAGCGAGCTGAAACAGGGTATCCTCACGCATGGGAAGACTGTCGTCAAAATCCCGGAAGCCCAGGGCCCCTTTGGTTACGATCTTTCCGTCTTCCGCATACAGCCAGGTACCGTTGAAAATGTCCTTTTCATATGCATCGTGATACAGTTTTTCTATTCTTGCTTTCTTATCCATTCTTTTTTCCTCCGAATTCCCGGCACTCCCTTGGGAGCGATATATTTCTCTCAGTAAAGTATAACATTTCCCCTTCATTTCCCGCAACCTCAAGAATGAAAAGAGAAGAACTTGAGTATTTCATTCATAACCATTGAAATAATATTGAAAAATGTGCCTGACGAGCTCTAAATACGATAATATTGGTTTTCGAGCACCGTCATTTGTGGTATAATACTTTCTTAGGAATTGTGAGATTACAGTCTGATGATCATGATATTCAGTCAGATACCATTGACATCTTTACACCGGATGAGGAAAGCAAGAGGATATAGAAATGATAGAAACAGAGAGACTGATTCTCAGGGAATATACTTCGGACGATTTTGATGCGTTGTATGAGATCATGTCTGATGCCGAGACCATGCAGCATTATCCTGCACCCTTCGACGAAGCAAGGACAAGACGCTGGATCGAATGGAATCTGGAGAATTATGCCCGGTACGGATTC
>JAGACB010000192.1 GCA_017614345.1 Lachnospiraceae bacterium | reverse complement strand
TCACGATCTCCGCCGCATCCACCAGGGAGATCACGATATACATACACAATACGATCATCAGAAACAGGGAGGAATACCGGAACAGATCCGCCCTGATCTGTCTGGGAAATCTTTTTCCAAGCACTCTGTTCATCACAGATCCTCCAATTCCGAGGCCGGGATCCTGGTCTCATTTAAGTATTCCTTTTTCACAAGTCCATCCTTTAGATAGATCACCTTGTGAACCATGTTTTTGATGGAGTTGTTATGAGTTACGATCAGCATGGTAGTACCATAGGTCTGATTAACCTTCTCAAGAAGGATCAGGATATCCCTCGAAGTATTCGAATCCAGCGCACCGGTGGGTTCATCACACAGAAGAAGCTTCGGATTCTTGATCAATGCTCTTGCGATGGCACATCTCTGTTGCTGTCCTCCCGATAACTGAGAAGGAAACTTGTTCTGATGCTCCGTCAGCCCCAGAACACTTAGCAGTTCATCCATTTTCAGGGGATTTTGCGAAAGATACTCACAAACCTGGATATTCTCTTTTACCGTCAGATTCGGAACCAGATTATAAAACTGGAAAATGAATCCGAGATTGTCCCTGCGATAATCGGAAAGCACTTTATTCTTCATTCCGAAGATCTCTGTTCCGTCCACCAGAATGGATCCGCTGTCCATTGTATCAAGTCCTCCGATACAATTCAGAAGGGTGGACTTCCCGGAACCGGAAGTTCCCTGGATCACGCACATCTGCCCCTTTTCCACTCCGGTACTTACGCCTTTCAGAACCTGAACATAACTTCCGTTCTGACCGTAGCTCTTCTTAACATCCTTGATCTCAAGATACATGATCATTTCTCCTATTCTACATAACAGCGTTATGTGATTGTTATTTTTTATCCGCTTATTGCAAAGGATCATAAAACGATCCTGAGCAACAAGCGGTTATTTACTCCTCTGTCTTAACCATTACCAGCTCGATCCAGCCCTTTACCAGATAATCCATGATCTTTCGGAGCATGATCCTGGCCTTTTCCTTATCCTTTTCGTGGATGATCACCTGAATGAAAGCATCGATCGAGATATGGGACATCCAGTGGGAAAGATATTCATCATATGTGTATCCGGGAAGAACAGTCATGATGGCCGGCATGGCTTCTTCCACCAGCCTCACAAATTCATCTACAATGTTCTCATATTTCGTGTCTCCGGATGCCGTCAGAACCAGCATAATACTGTCATAATGATCGTAGATATGCTCCACAAGCAGGTCACTGATATCATTGTGATCATTTTCCTTCTTTTCGATAAAGCCCGTTTGTGCCAGCTTCTCCGCATCCTCTTTAAAATGCTCGGAAAGGATTCTTCTGAGTTCCATGATCGGAGGATCCGCAATTGCCGCAAACAGGTCTTCTTTGTTCTCAAAGAAATAATACAATGCTCCCGTTGTGACCCCGGCCTTCGAACAGATCGACCTGAGAGAAGCATTGTGATATCCTTTCTCCATGAACTCCGCTCTGGCCGCTTCTAACAGCAGCTCTCTCTTTTGGTAATCATTTTCCTGTTTCATATCCCTCTCCCATAACAGTGTTATGTACATAACGCTGTTATTTAACCACATTATTTCGGATCTGTCAACCACTTTTTAGCAATTATGCAATCCCATTTTCAGACTATTTTGAAGGTAATGACTTGTCCTTCGGCATCCACTTTGGCCGGAACGCCGAAAGGAATAATGCATCTCGGAGCAGAGTGGCCAATGTTGAGGTTACACATAACCGGCAGATCAGGATCATCGATCACCTTGACCAGAAGTTCCTGATATTCCTTGGCATAGATCTCATCCATGGGCTTTCCGAACAACACACCGGAAACCTCGTCAAAGATCCCGTACTCTTTAAATGCCAGGAGCATCTTCTCAAAATACTCCGGCGTCGGAGTCTCCTCGCTGGTCTCCAAAAGCAGGATCCGTCCCCTCCAGTCGTCCTTTGAAGGGAACACCTGATACTGCCTGCAAAGTCTGACACTTTCCTCATGAACCTCGCTGCCGAACATATCGTAGATGGACTCAATACAGCCTCCCAGGATCTCCCCGGAGAATACCGGACTTCCCTGCAACAGTTCAAAACCGCCGTTCTCACGACGGACTCTGGGCACACCGACCTGACTTTCATCAAAACAGGTCCGCTCTTTATACCAGACATCGCTCGGCCGGATCTCCCTGATGGCACAGGTCCGGATCAATTCTTCAAAATACTTTCCGGTGTAGGGAAGCATGTCATTTTCCATCTCACAAAGGTCCGGCAGAAAAGCCTGTCCGTAAAAGCCTTTTACCCCCAGCTTATGGAGCATGAAATGATTCACCGTGGTATCTGAAAAGCCCAGAAACACCTTGTCATTTATGACCTTCTTCAGTTTATCTTCCTCAAACAGATACGGCAGCAACCGGTAGGTATCCTCTCCGCCTATGGCACAGAGGATCATATCCGCTTCCGGATCTGAGTACGCCTCCAGCAGATCCGCCGCCCGGTCCTCCGGATGTTGATCCAGATACTCGATTCCCTTTAACGCATGGGCGGAAAACTTCACCTTCAGCCCCATGGCCTCAAGCCGCTCTACGCCTATCTTCAGCTGATGCTTTACAAACTCTTCTCCGATCAATCCGCTGGATAAACTGACGATCTTTACCGTTTTGATCATACCTGCCGCCCCTCCGCTTTGAAAATATTTTCTGTACTTTCCATCTTGTTCATGTACACTGTCTCCTTATCAGGTCATTCGTTTTCATCGTATTCGATCACATCCGTGGTGAACTTCCGGCCCATGTCATGGCGCTTCTTTCGAACCTCCACACTGTCAAATACGATGGACATATCATAATCCTCCGGGTACAGTTCTTCCGCTTTCACATACATCTTCACCCGTTTGTGATTGATCCATATCTTGCGGCCTGCGATCTGAACCCTCAGAACGCCTTTGTCATTTACCTCTTCGCAAACAATGCCGATCTTGTTATCCGGAAGGACCATCACACTGTCTCCGATCCGAAACTCTTCGGTAACCGTCGTCTTCTTCCGTACGGTCTTTGTTTTGACGATCCTTTTGGCTGTTCTCTTCTTTTCGAGCTCCCCATTGTCAAATGAATACGAGCTGACCGCCGACTCTCCGTAGGCAGCCGCAACTGCAATGTTCAGCATGTCCTTCGGCATTCCCAGCCGGTCGGCAATGTAGAAGGCGCAGCTTTCTCCGGCCTCTCCGATCACCATTTGATACGTAGGCTTCAGTGTCTGCCTGTCAAATGTCATTCTGGCATTAATGACGCCTTCGTTTCTGCCTGCATATTCCTTCACTTCGGGATAATGGGTGGTCACCAGGAAGTTTGCACCGCTCTCCCGGAGCCTTTCCAAAATGGCAATGGCGATCCCCATGCCTTCCTGGGGATCCGTTCCGGAGCCCAGCTCATCCATGATCACAAAGCCGTCTCCGTCGATCTCCCGAAGGATCTGCAGCACGTTTTTGATATGCGAGGAAAATGTAGAGAGATTATCGCTGATGTTCTGGCCGTCTCCGATATCACTGAAATAGCCGGAATTCATGCAGATATCCGCATTCCGGCAGCAGACATGAAGTCCGCACTGAGCCATAACAGAATTCAGCATCACGGTTTTGATGGCCACCGTCTTGCCTCCCGTATTCGGCCCTGTGATCACAACGCCTCTGTTTCCGGTTCCAAGTTCAAAGGTCAGCGGAACGCTGATCCTCGGATCCATCAGGGGATGCCTTGCTTCCTCCAAAACGATCCTTCTCTCAAGATTGATCCGGGGTTCCCTTCCTCCCAGCTCTATGCTCAGTTTTCCCTTTGAAAAGCAGTAATCCAACTTCTCGATAAGTCGCAGGTCCTCCGTCAATACTTCTGCCGAGTCCGCAACAAGCGCTGTTAAAGTATATAAGATCTGATAGACTTCATTTTCCTCATCGATCTGCAACACCTGAACCTGCTCTCCAAGCTTTGAAACGCTCTCCGGCTCAACAAACACCGTGCTTCCGGTGCCGGATTTATCGATGAGACTCCCCGGGATCTTATATCGGTATTCCTTCTTTACAGGGACACAGATCCTTCCGTTCCTGGTGGTGTAGAACTGATCCGCCATACAGTCGCGGTTGTTCCGGATCACTGCTTCCGCCTTCTGCTTCATCTCATCTTCCAGCTTCAGGATCTTCATCCGGATCTCATAAAGCAGCTCGGATGCTCTGTCATCCACTCGTTCTCCCCGGATCCTCAAGGCTATTTCTTCCCGAAGATCCTCCCGGGGATTCAGGGATTCCTCATAATAGCTTAACGAGTTCTGATACTGCTGCCCCCGCTTCAGATATACCGACAACCGTTCGATCACGGTCAGGATCCCCTGAACCCGCTCCAGCTGATAGGGAGTAAGGCAATCGCCCTTCCCTGCAATCTCCAGGATCTCCAATATCTCCGACACATCCTGCAGGGGCGGATTCCCCAGTTTTTCGATCAGGTCTCTTGCATCCGTTGTATCCTTGATTTCTCTCTTAAGTGTACTTTCCTCTAAGATGATCCATTTGTCTGCGATCATTTCCTTTGCTTTTTCGGTGACCGCCAGAGAGGACCATAGTTCTTTGATCTTGTTAAATTCAATCTGATTCTCAATCATTTCGTTAAGCGCTCCTTGATAACATTTTTCTTTTGACCTATCAAAAAGTGCATAAAAAAACCATGATACCTTACGCTTAAGATATCATGGTCACGTATTTATGGGGAAATACTCTAAGACCGGGTAGCCATCCGGTATCAATAAACCGGACCTGCCACTCAAGTTTCAACCAGGAAATATTAAGCGTAGAAAATAAAGCTAACATAATCACTTACGTTAACCAAATTCATACCATTAAAGCTGCACTGCACTCACCGGCAGCTTTACATATCATTTTTCATGATATGGGTTATTCACCCACCACGCTTAACATAAAACTTCCTCGTTTTTCTTTAGTTTTTCGTTATCATAGCATCCAACTCTTGTAAAGTCAAGAGTGATACCGATGCAAACAGCACAAACATGCAAGCACTGAACATGAATGTAAACATATCGGGTCGGTTCCACATATGTTCCGATATTCAGGTACTGAAGTTATCCGTAATTCCTCTTTTTCGTCACAGTCTACATTTCCCCGAAGCCCGCATACGGGATATGATGGATCAGGCATTCCGCGGCGTCTTCGATATCCTCCGGATCCGGCTCTTCTCCCTCCCGGGCGCAGCACTCAAATTCATCAACAATGTTCTCGATCAGAACCATATCGATGAACAGCTGCAGCTGTGCCGTTTCCTCGTCGGAAATCGTGGTCTCACTTCTGTATCCGGCCAGTATCGTATCAAAATAGCCTTTCATATACTCCAGGCGTTTGGCCCCATCCGGCTCCTGTTGATACCATCCTGTGCCGTGGATCCAGAGATTCGCCAGATCAAACATGTACCAGCAGTACATACTGTTGTCAAAGTCAAAGACTGTGATGTCCCCGGTATTCATGTCAATATGGTAGTTTCCGTCACTGAAATCAAAGTGAACAAGGCCGTAAACATTCTCATCCATCGGCAGCTTGCGGAATTCATCCAGTCGCTCACCGATGGCAGTTTTCAGCTCGGCGAATTCATCGGAGATCAACTCATCAATATACTCCCGGTTGTACTTATCAAAGTACTCCGGTCTCCGATTCACCGGCTTATACTCTTTGGCCAGTCTGTGGATGGCCCCCAGGGTCTTTCCGGTATTATAAAAATACTCTTCCAGCGGAGCCCCCTCTCTGTAACGATATCCGTTGTCAAAGAGCAGCATTCCATTGGCATAGGAGAACAGCATCACAAAACACTCTTTTCCGTCCAGGGAAAATGTTTCCACAAGCTTTCCGTTTACAGAAGGGATCACATCTACTACGGGAGCACCGTTTTCTGCAAGATAGTGTACGAATTCTGCTTCGGAAAGAAAGTCCTCTGCCCTTTTGTCGCCAAGCAGAGAAAAACGTAAAACACGTTCCGGAATGCCGTTTTTGACACAGACCAATACCAGATTCCGGCCGCCCTCATGAGAGGGCACAGGGTATAATTCATATTCTTCTAAGCCATACAGATCCTTTGCGTTTTCAATGAATTGTTCCAATAATACATCTCCTTTTGATGAATACTCTGATTTTTAACATTCGCCGTTACCTTCTGCATAAGGATTTGCTGACTCAGATCATCTTTCCTTTGCCATATATGCATACAGCGTAACCCATTTGTTCTCTTCGCCTACATTTCCCGCCTTAAAGGCCTGAACACTTTTGGAAGCCGTCAGAACATATCTTCCGTTTTCAAGCCTGTGCTCATCAAGTACCTGTATGCCTGCCTGCATGGCCGCCGAATCCGGATCACAGCCCAGAACCCTTAACGCATAAATGATCATGTGGGCTCCGATCTTGATGGGATCGGGCGGGTAGAAGGTTCCCAGCATCACATCCACCATAGGAGTTTTCATGTCATCCGTCCTGTAGAAAATGTTCCGCTTGGTAAAGTAATGAACCAGAGCATCCGCACATTCCGGCCTTTGGCCCTGAAGCGTAAGCTCCGCTGCCAGCAGGAGATACTCCACCGTCAGCCTTGCGCAGCTCTTATGCAGCTTTTTGGGGTCATTGATCTTTTTATTGGTACTGATACATCCGAAACCGCCGTCTTCTTTGATCAGCTTAAGAACGGAGTCCACCTCCGTCCTGACAATGTCTTCGGAATAATATCCCATCTTCACCAGATTCCTGAGAAGAAGCGGTTCTCCGCAGAGCATCTTAAAACCGGTGCTTTCGATGAGGCCGAACACCTCATCGTCAATATCATTTCCGATGTCTTCTCTTGTCAGCCCCCATTCGGCAAATGCCATAATGGCGTCATACTTATCCCAGGGTTTATCCTTTTTGAGCTTCTTTAATCCCCGTTCGTATACTTTACTTTGAAGCAGTTCCTTTTTGCAGGCGACAACCCGTTCGTCGTCATCCGGCAAGTTCTCATATTCCTTCAGCACTCTGAGCCTTACTTCGGGAGTCGTTTCTTCCGACAGCCATTTCAAAATCATCTGATCCATCATCAAACCCTCCCTTCCATCAAGTCGAACCGCTCTTACGAACGGGAATACAGATCTCACTGACATAATCACGGGAGGATGGATCCCCGGGCAGATAGTTCTCTATGTCGATATCAGGAATAAGCTCATAGTCCGAAACCGGAAGCCACTCCTTATAGATCCTGTCCCACATCTCCTGAATGGCTTTCGGCATGGGACCCACACATTTAAAGACAGCCCAGGAATATTCCGGCACATGCAGGATCCGAAAGCCCTCGGGAACTCCTTCAATATCGGAGGCCTTACAGCCTATGCCGTAGTTAAATTCGTCTCCGCCGGATTTCTGCTGGAAACAGATCCCCAGATATCCCGGGATCTTTCTGCAGTTCTCATCGGCATAATATTCATCCCAGAACTTCGGGATCTCCGTTTCACTTGTGTCGGCATGGAAGCTCTTGTCATGCACCAGCAGGTCCAGCGCTTCCCATTTTTCAATCCTGTACTCCATGATCTGACCTCCTTCGATTGCGATCCGGACGGTATACCTGCTCATGAATCTGATCGGACTTCCCTTTTTCGCCTGCATGGGCGAAACGCCGTGATACCTGGTAAATGCCTTGGTAAAGCTTTCCGGCGACTCATATCCGTATTTCAGGGCAACGTCGATCACCTTGACATCTCCGTTTACCAGTTCCGCACCGGCCTGTGAAAGACGCCTTTTCCGGAGATAATCCGTCGGCGACATTTCCGTCAGCATGGAAAATGCTCTGTGAAAATGAAACACAGAAAGATTCACATGCTCCGCCACATCCTCCAACGTGATCCGGTCGGTAAGATGGTCTTCCATATATCCTATGGCGTCATTGATGGTCTTGATCCAATTCACGGGTATCCCTCCTTTCTGAGATCATTATAGAGTTTCCGGCGGGGAGAATCCTGTCCGGGCTTGCTTTGTTTTGTCAGAATCTTAAATTCCGGCGAGTATCCCATTTTTTTGTAATAAACTCGCCGACTCTATCCGGATGCATGGCGGCATGCTTCTTCGGTCTCCTAAAGCTTGCTTTTAATCCGGCACATCGCTTCGATATGCATGATCCAATGCCTCGAAAACGGCATTTTGATAAGACCGCGAACATCTTTGTCGCACCAGTAATCGATCAGCCAGACAGCATCTTCATCCGTACTTACAGAATTACTTTCGACCACTCTTTTCTTATCTTCGGCGGTAAACTTTCTCTTCAGATCTTTGTATTCAAGTTTGTTCAGCATTGCATCGGTTGAATTCTTTACAGCCGCACAGTATTCACAGACCGCTTTTATATCCAGCTGTTTTGAGAATTCGGCTATCGCTTCGCCTTTCAGTTCGTTTCCCGTGGTGATGATCGGGCTTCCTGTTCTCTCAAGATAGCCCTCAGTAAACAGGATCTGGCTGTCCTGCATGATGATGGTATGAGCCACAATATCCTCAATCCTGAATATATGCCACATGGAATAGCCAAGCGTCTTGCTG
>JAGACB010000191.1 GCA_017614345.1 Lachnospiraceae bacterium | reverse complement strand
GAAAGACTGGGGCGCAGATGCACCGGAGTCTGCACTTTCGCTTGGAGCGGATCTTGTGATCCAGAGTACCCATAAAACCCTGCCGGCCTTCACTCAGACGGCGCTTTTGCACGCCGGGCCTCGTGTGAATGAGGAGCTTTCGGAGCGGATCCGGCATTATCTGAACATATACCAGACCTCCAGTCCTTCCTATCTGTTCATGAGTTCTTTGGATTGCCTGGCAGATCTCCTGGAAAGCGAAGAAGGCAGAGAACTCGGCAGAGCCTATGTTCGGAATCTGGAGAAGTTCTATCTGGAAAATGCTTTCTTAAAGCATTATCACGTTCTTGAAAATAGCAGTAAGAAGGATCCTTCGAAGCTGGTGATCTTCTCGGAAGAGCCCTTCGGAGGCTCGAAGTTGGCTGATCTGTTAAGGGATCGCTATCATCTGGAAGTTGAGATGGAGGCTCCGGGCTATGTCATTGCCATGACATCCTTTGCGGATTCGGCGGAAGGGTTTGATCGGCTTACGGCTGCGCTTCGGGAACTTGATGCTGAGGCAGGAATAGCAATATCAGATGCTGAGGCAGGAATAGCAATATCAGATGCTGAGGCAGAAATAGCAATATCAGATAATGATGAGCTGATGGAAGGATCAGCGCTGACAAAGAATGACACGCCTGGAGAAAAAGATGCCCTTATAGAAAATGTAACGAATACTGATGAGACGGAAGAGGATGAGAGAAGACTTCCGGTCTCAGAGCAAAACTTCTCCCTCTGGGATCTGACAGGCCGGATCGGCGAGAGACTTGAGGGGGCGGGAGAGGCATTTTCCCGGAAGGAAAGTGACCTGACGCTGATGAGCATAGCGGAGTGTGTGAAGGAAAGCCGGGAAGCGGTTCTGGAGGCGGCGGATTATGTGTGGCTGTATCCGCCGGGAATCCCGTTTCTGGTGCCCGGAGAGCGGGTCCTTCCGGAGACGGCAGAGGTGATCTCGAAACTGAAGGAAAGCGGTTATCACATCTGCGGCATGAGACGGGCGGACGGAAAGATTTACGTGAGGAAAGCAGAAGAGACGCAGAGTCCGGATCAAAGTTCGGAGAATGATCGGTAAAACGCAGGTTTTTGATGCGGAAATCCGTTGAAATGATGCGTTTGCTGCATCTTACCTTCCGTATTTTACCACTTAGCGGTACTCTTATTACAAAAACGATCCTCCTTGTTATACTGATCTCACAAACGATCAATATAACAAAGGAGGATTTTCAAATGGTCGAAAAAACAAAAAAGGTAACAAGGATCCTGTGGGGGATGGTGAATCTGTCCCCGGTCATCGGAGCGGCGGTTTTCGCAGTCCTGTTTGCATTCGTGCTGCAGGGGAGGCTGGAGGAGAGGATCCTGCACAGTGCAACAACATTTTCCTTATGGATGTTTGCCTCATTGTTCTATATAATGATCTTGGCAAACTTTAAAAAGGTCGGGAAAATGATCGGAGCGGGCCTTGGGATGGCGGCATTTATCCTGATGGCGGTGATCGTAACGCCGCTGGATCGCTACGTGGAGCTGATCTTTTCCAGGTCCCACGCGGGAGCTTATCTGATCGCAGGTTCCCTGGTGGTTCTGTTTTATACGGTTAGTATTCTTTGGAGGAAGAAAAGTGAAGGTTGATATTAAGATCTCGCCGGAGATCAATGAGCCGTTTGTGGTCATCCACACAAAAGAAATGACAAATGAGATCGCCGCGCTGGCAAGGGACATCACGGAATTTACTTCGGGCGGAAAGGTCATCGGAAACGTGGATGAGCGGATGATCGTCCTGGAGGCGGACACCATCAGCGTGATCCGGGTGGAAAATGAAAAGGTTTTTGTGGTGTCGGAGGGTGTGACCTACCGGGTCGGCAAGCGGATGTACGAGCTTCTCGAGATCCTGGGCAAGGACTTCATGCAGGTTTCGAAATCGGCCAGCATTAATCTGAACTTCTTAAAGAGCGTGGAACCGTATTTTAACGGCGTGATGGTCCTGAATTTAAAGGACGGGGAGAAGGAGTATATATCCCGAAAGTATGTGCCGGAGCTGAAGAAGTATCTGGGGATTTGAAAAGGAGGTAACAACAATGAAGGTTTTGAAGGATATTGTAAAATCTGCTGTTTTCAGCATTATGGTAAGTATGTGTATTTTTGTGATCGTCGGCATGGTCTTTGACCTGATCGGCAAGGGAACGTTTCAGCTGGAGGACTACCGTTTCACGAAAATGGTGGCGGCCTGTGTGATCGCAGGGCTGGGCTTCGGTGTTCCCACGGTGTTCTATTCCATCGAGAAGCTCTCGAAGGCGGTGGCATCCGTGCTGCATCTGGGCGTCGGATTCACGGTGTACTTTATTGTGGCAGCGATCGTGGGATGGATCCCCACCAGCGTGAGTCTTATTGCAAGTCTGGTGACCATTGTGGGCGCTCTTCTGATCGGAGGGATCATCTGGTTTTGCTTCATGCGGTATTATCGGAATCTGGCAGATCAGATGAACCGCGCTATCGAGAGAAGACAGTAAAGGATCCCGGAATCTGATACCGAAACAGAGCGGGCAGAAAATCCTCTGAATTGTTATATCTATCTGAATGTAAAGCATTATTGCTGAAAGAATTTTCCGGGCGGGGGTTACTCCTGCCCGGAATTATTTATAATGTTGTCCGGGGATAATTTCGAAAAAACAGACTGCTGATAAAAATATTTTCTCATTTATTATTTCCTCGGGTTACGGTTTTCTGAAGAACTACTTTTGACATGATCACTCCGGGTGACAAGAAAACTATCTTCTCGTTAAGTGTCAGGCTCGTCAAGATCATTCTTTCAAATGGGAACAGTG
>JAGACB010000190.1 GCA_017614345.1 Lachnospiraceae bacterium | reverse complement strand
TTGTCACCCTTGTCGCCTTTGTCTCCTTTGTCTCCTTTCTCACCTTTGGCTCCGGTCAGACCCTGATCACCCTTGTCACCTTTGGCTCCGTCAGCACCGTTGATACCGTTAGCGCCGTCAGCACCATTGTCACCCTTGGCTCCGGTCTCACCTTTATCGCCCTTGTCGCCTTTGTCGCCTTTGGCTCCGGTTTCACCTTGGTCGCCCTTATCACCTTTATCGCCCTTGTCGCCTTTGGCTCCGGTTTCACCCTGGTCGCCCTTGTCGCCTTTATCGCCTTTTTCCCCCTTCATGAAGTTATCATCGGTGATCACACAAAGGTCGGTCCAGGAATTATCAGACTCACCCACATATCTCCACTGGAGTACTTCTCCGGTCTTGTCATAACGAAGCTCGATCTCACGACCGGGATCGCCCTTATCACCCTTCAGATCTGCCAGAGCGAACAGTTCTTCCCAAGCACTTGCCTGCTTTTCGGCATTTGCCTTATAACGCCACTTCACGCTTTCGGATTTTGCATCGTAGATAAATTCCACTTCACGTCCGTCGATTCCTCTTAAAGTATCGATCTCCGTGATCGGCACCAGATCCTCCCAGGGATCCTGAGTCTGTCCTTCCGCCGAACGATGTCTCCACTGAAGCATTCCGCTTTCACTGTCATATCGAAGATCAACTTCGCGGCCGTCCTTACCGTCAACACCATCTTTTCCATCTTTACCGTCTTTTCCGTTCATTGCTACCGCATATGCAACCTCATCGGACCAGATACTCAGGGACTCCACCGTCTTACCTTCAGAATCCCTGATATCTTTTGCAGAACATGCTACAAAGGAATACAGATTTCCGCCTGTAGGATCAAGATCTTCGATCTTTACAGAGTATTCATTGCTTCCTGCAGGGATTCGGTTCTCATTCACACGGACATATTCGCCCTGAACGATCTGATATACATGATATCCGCTGTGGTTATCTGCACTCGGATCTTCCCAGGTAAATGTAAATGTATCTCCGTCAAGAAGCTGAACCGTGAAATCTTCCACAGGCTTTGGAGGAACAGACAGGTTCGATACATTATAGCCGTATACGGAAACCTTACAGTTGGGATCTTTTTTGGGGTCTGCCTTGGGATCTCCGCTGAGGTTTACATCCCAGGTTCCGAGAGACCATGAGAATCCGTACGAACGGATCGTCTCACGACGGATCCCTGTGCTCAGAAGTGCTTTTTCATTAATGTTACTTACGGAACCACAGATATCTTTTTCTGTGCTTTGTGTCGTATAGTGACAGGTACCTCTCATGAAGTCTGTGCTCACATATCCACCCTGCATGGTTTCGGCAGCTCCGACATCCACACCTGCCTGAACCGTCAGGGACAGGGAGAATCCTCCGGAAAAACCTCCGCCCTCTGTGGTTCCGCTGGAATAAGCCCATCCTTTGTCTGCAGAACCGCCGTTAAAGGAGATCGGAAGATCTGCGCCATCAGACAGTTTTCTTGCGTTAGTCAGTTCCAGATTGTTCCAGGAAGTCATGTATTTGTCAGGTCTTCCTTCATTGCCGACAAGGTATTCACCATTGTCATTGGAACTGTCCGTATCCACGATCTTGTTCAGAGTGGAACCGGGAACATATTTCTTTCCGGCTGCAGCAGCATCATTCTGTCTCCTTTGGATCAGTGCATCGTAGGAATCAACAAAATCATTGTAATCCTCAACACTGAGCTGACTCCAGACCGGCCCTAACGGAACGGAGATCTGGATCTTGTTCTCATTCCAGCCCCATTCCCCGTTTGCCGGATTCTGGGCCCAAAGATCATAGGTATACAGAACAATGGGAGTTCTCTGAACCAGAACCGTATTATGGTCTGTTGCATGGAAGGTCGTATAATAGGTTCTCTCCCAGCTTTCCTCAAACTCCCAGGTATAATTGAAGGATGCACCGGCTTCCACACCGAATTTTACCTTCGGACCTACAGGACCTCCGACTTCGAATTCGCCTGAATAACCGATTCCCCAATCCAGGGAAGTCGTGGTATTATCAGACTCACCATAAGATGTGGAAAATGTATAGGAAGTATCGCCGGGTTCTGTTACACCCTCAAAATACGGGGCAGCCTGAAGGATCGCAGCTACCTTCGGATCGGAATAGATATATGATTTTCCCCTGTAGCGAAGCTTGATACCGTCATCATTCCGGTCGGGAGCTGCCAATAATACATGACAAGCATAAGCTCTTCCGTAGTTTCTCTTCCAGGCATCATATCCGAGTAAAACATAATCGTCATATCCGTTTTCAGCAACATGAAGGTTTTCAGTACTGAAGAATGTAGGGTTTCCTGCTGCCTGAATACTCTCCTGAGTATCCTCGTAGGTTGCACCGATCATACCGACCATATAAGAATAGCCTTCACCGGTATCCCAGTTTTCCTGATCATTCTTCAGACAGATCGCATAAAATACCTGCTGACGCCCCACCTCATCCTGCGTAAAGTTTCCGACAGCGGTACTCGAAATATACGATTTACCCAGCTTGTGCGAACCGGCATAGGTATCGGATTTACCAAAATACTCCGGAGTATACAGTGGCTGAAACTCGGCATTGTTCTGACACGAAGCATAATCAAACACAGATCCGTTAAAGAAGATATATTCCTTTTTTCCGGGTCCGTTATAAGCTACTGTTTCAACGGAAGCTACCGCATGAATGTCAGTTGATTCATAATACCCGCCCTTGGTAAACTCATTCATGGTTGCAGTCACGTATGCCTTGGAATCAATCTTGTACGTAATAGTATTATCATCATTCTTAACAGCCTTGACATCACCAACATACAGGATCTGAGCCTCTTTGTTCTTATACTTGTCTCCGTCCTTTGCATATCGATATCCGCCGACCACGATCTCATCACAGCCTGTCCCATCAACATCACCGATGGCTATGCCCGGTGCCTTGATCGTTGAATTATCGTCATACAGTTCCTTATCTTCAAAGAAATCGTAGCCATCAGAACCGGAACCTGCCAAAGAAGCCCCCTTCTTACCTAAAAAGCCCTTGACTACTGCTTTTCCGGCAGAAACGCTTGAAGAAGTCTCTGTGCTTCCGAGGACTAAAGCAAAATCCTCGATACTGTCTTCATTCAGATGACCGACTGCCATGGAAACAGTCTTCCAGTCAGCTTTATTTTCGGTTTTATAAACAGTTTTGTAATCAACTGCCTTTAAACCGCCATCGGAAGTAGGCACATATTCATAATAATACAGGCCTTGTCCGTTTTTTCCATTTGTTAACGAAACTGCAACGATAATGGAATCCACTCCGTCACCGTCAAAATCTCCGGCAACGATATCCAGGAAATTGATTGCCTCGCAATAAAACAGGTTTCCTCCGGTAATTAATCCGGCTGCCTCCTGATTGCCTTCAGACGAAAGCCTCACATCCTGATTGGTTTTACATTTTCCATCTGTGGAATCCACTGTCCAAATATGGTAATTCTTACCATCCGGATTATACCCGACATATGCGATATAACGATCTTTTCCGGTTCCTCCGTTATAAGCGACACACTTAGCATAGTTATAATCACGAACATCATTTGAGTCGATATCCGTATACTTAAATGCACGTATGGCATTCACGGATCCCTCCTGCGGATACTCTCTGTAGATATTCAACCAATCCACAGCTTTACTGGAATCCGTCAATGTTCCACCGGTTCCCTGCTTTAATACCGCCAGTTCATTCCAGGCCACGGCCAGCTGTCCGTCATTTCCGCTCTGTACACCATAGGGATTGGACTGGTCATTCGGATCAAAACCGTCAGGATTTTGACCATCCAGATTCAATAACGCATTTCCCGTGATGCCCTGAGGATTGCCCTGATTTTCCGTTGCCAGCGCAGTCGGGGCAGAAAGCATTCCGAGTCCGAGACTGCCTGCCATACAGGTGGACAGGAACAGAGACGTAGCGATCCTCCGCTCTTTCATTCGTTTGTAAGACTTCTTCATACATACCTCCTATTCTTTTAACAGGATCCATCAGATCCGCCTATGAGTCTCTTGCAGAAAAAATGACCTGCAGTCGTCTCCAACTACAGGTCATTATAGTCCGTAACTTTTATTTTTTTCTCATTCTTACATTCTTGTAAACTTACAGAATTGCAAGCGCCTCATCCGATATTTTTCGCCTTCCCCACGGATACATAGCAGTCAAACAGCGCTCGAAGGTCCGTACCGTCCTCGGCGTCCCACTTCCGGATCCCGTCCACCTGATAGGAGATCCGCCCATCCTCAAGAGGTGTCTCCAGATAATGATCATCATAGAAGACCTCGTTCGAAACGGTACGGTCATACAGGATCCCGCCGCACTCTTCCAGAGGGCACCCGGGAAAATTCACGTTCCAGATCTCATTTTTCTCAAGGGGAAGCGTAAGGAGCCGTCCCATGATCTCATCCAGATAATGATCCGTCACCTGATGCTCCGGAACTGCCTCCTCGGAAAATGCGATCACCGGAAGCTTTTGAAAGGCCGCCTCCATGGCCGCACCCACGGTTCCCGAATACTGCAGATCCGTTCCGGCGTTGTAGCCGAAATTGATCCCGCAGAAGACATAGTCCGGTCCGCCGGGCACAATATTCCGAACGCCGATCCGGATGCAGTCCGCCGGAGTTCCGCTGCAGGAAAATGCTCTCACACCCTCCACCGGAAAGTCCACCTCTCTTGCTTCAATGCTGTGACGAAGATTGATGGCATGGGAGCTGGCGCTTCTCTGGGAATCCGGAGCCACCACCCAGACCTCTCCGTACTTTACCGCAGCCCGGGCCAGACGGATGATACCGTCTGAAAAGACCCCGTCATCGTTGGAGATGAGTATTTTTCGTTTTTTGTCCATCTAAGCTTCCTCTTTGTGATCCTTTCCTGTCAGACCACCCTTCTCCCTCTTTTTGCTTCCTTTTGTGTTCCGATACGCCTTATTTCTCCGGCACTTCGCACAGGAAGGACGCACAGCCCACGTTATAGTTCATGATGCGGTTTCCGTGAACCTCTGTCTCCGTTCCTTCCGCAGTTCCTGCCAGAACCTTTCCTGCGCCCTCATAGAGCTTTTCGATCAGGTCCGGGAACACCGGGCAGGTGCCGTGAGAGGGATAGATCTCATCGAAGTCGGCGGAAGCCGCCAGAAGTCTCTTAAGACTTAAGCGGTACGCATGCATTTCCCTCATGGGGCCGAACATGAAGATGTGTCCGTCCTGCACGGGATCGCCGCTGTAAACCCGGCGGTACTTAATATCAATGATGGCAATGCTTCCCGGCGTATGGCCCGGAGTTTCCAGGATCCGAAGGGGTCTGTCCCCCAAGTTCAGTACGTCTCCGTCCCAGACCGGTTCCAGATTGCCTTCCTTTTTGCCGAAATTCTTGTAGTAATTTGCTGCCTCCGCAGGATTCATGTAGAACCGGTCAAACTCCCCGTTGCTCCCGATGTGGTCGGGATCTGCATGGGTATTGATGAGCTCCAGGGGTAGATCCGTCAGCTCCGCTGCCAGTTCCTTGGCGTTCCGGGTCATCATTCCACTGTCAATGAGAAGCGCCTTCTCGCTTCCCGTGAGCAGAAAGAACCGCACACCGCCTTCATCCATGATCCATGTCTGAGCATCGATTCTCTTTACTTCTACACCCATTGTTGTATTACCCCCAAAAAACAAAATATCTATATTTCGGATCCCCTGCGCTTTTCATGCAGGCTCCGTAAATATCTTACAAACGGAACATTTTCATGTTCCTGACAGCTCCATGGCCGGTTTAGGAACAGATCATGAGCCGCATCCGGTAGCTCTTGTGATTGGCTTTATCGTAGTCCCAGATCAGGTCCACGGGATCCGAAAGCTCCGCTTCCCCTTCAATATGAAGGGCTGCATAGCCGGCAAATGCCTGTGCCGCACCGTCCACCGGGCCTTCCGTTCCGATCCGTTCCACCTCAAGTCCCACAAAGCAGCTCTCCATGGCACTTTGCTGTACTGCCCGGCTGACCCGGTCCGTAATGACGCCGGTGTTGCTTCGGATCACTGCAAAGATCCTCTCCGTCACGCTCTCGGGCGCAGGCCCCAATAGGTCTCCTAAGACCATCCACAGATAGGCAAATGTATTGTTTAACTGGCTGTGGACTCCCAGGATGGCTGCATGATCATAGCGGCAGAACCCCAGATGCGGATCATGCCGGAAGGTGGAGCCGTAAACCTTCTTCAGATATGCCTCCAGCCGTTCTGAAAACTCCTCGGGATCAAGCTTCTGTTCATATCCCTCCAGGATCAGCCGGATCCATTCCAGATAGTGTTCCTTTGTGATCCCCGTCAGATTAACCTGCCGAAGGGTCAGCTTCGGTTTCTTTTCGCCCGAAAAACCGGTATCAAAGAAGCCGCCGGGAGTTGTTACCGAAGAATCCTCCGTATCAGATGCCTCAACATCCGTTCCGGTTATTTCACCGTTTTCGGTTACTTCCTCTGCCTGAAGGCCCCAATATGCAAGTCCCTCCCGCATGGCCTCCGGATCCAGGTCCGCAAGGGTAATGCTTTCAAAGTGTTGCAGAAGCGCCGGAACATCCAGGTCCCCCAGACGCCCTGCCCCCAGGATCAGAAGGGAACCGCCCTCCGGTGCATGCTCTGTCAGATAGGCAGTCACCTGATCCCGATAATCCTTCCAGGCATCGTAGATCCCCTCCACCCTTGAAAGGCGGCTGATCCGCTCATAGATTTCCTCCGGTGATACCATACCGTTCAGCTCCCGATCGTTGTATTTGCCCGTTTTTCTATAAAAACGACACTCTCAAAATATCATATCCCTTACGGCATGTCAAACCATTTTCCCTTGACGCGCCTCAGCAGATCCCTACGACTTTCTGAAGGAGGTTCCGAAGCTGGCCGGGGAGCAGCTGTACGGAAATCAATAAACAGGAACAAAGGCTGCAGCACCGGACGGGTGTTGCAGCCTTTTTGTCGTTATCATTTTCCTTAAAAAGTCAGAGCCGGAGGAAGGGCCTTCCCTCAGTCCTCTTCTTTGTTCTTCTTGTCATCCTTCTTCTTATCGTCTTCCTCGCTTTCCTCCTCGGAGCTCTCCTCCTCGGTCTCAGGCTCGTGCATGGTACAAGGGGTGGAAGCCTCTTCAGGGGGCAGGAAGTCCTCATCGTAGGTGTGAACGCCCTCCGTGATCAGCGAGCGGTCAAGAAGCATATAGACCCGCTGTTCGCTGGTGGGACAGTTCTCCGTTGCCAGATGTCCGCTTTCCGGGCAAATGTTCATGGCAACATGACAGTTACAGTATTCGGTGGGGGCAGTGCCCTCCGCAAAGTATTCTTCGTAAACCAGGGAGTTGCTGCCCTCTGCATCGCAGACGCCGTCAATGGCCAGAAGTCCCGACTTGGAGCAGATCTTAGCCGTCTCAAGAGGGGCATATTCGGGAAAATCGATGACCTGAAGATCCTGATGAACAGCATCCATGACAGCCTTCCAGATCTCCTTGTGGAAGGTCTGGCCGCCGCCGAAGGCAAGGGTGTCATCATAACCGGCCCAGATACCGCAGGTATAATAAGGAGTATAGCCCTCAAACCAGATATCGTTGTTGCTGGTAGTGGAACCGGACTTTCCTGCGCAGGTCATACGGGTGAGACCCAGGTTGATACAGGTAGGCTGTACCACAATGCGCTCACCGGCAGTGTTCTCTGCGTAGAGGATCGTATCGTCAAAGACGTGCTCCATGGCTTTGGTAAGGAGTGTAGCCGTGGAGGGCTTCAGCACCGTATGGCGCTCCTGGGAATTGTCAAGGAGCAGCTTTCCGTGCTGATCCGTCACTCTGGTATAGAAGATGGGCTCCACATAGGTACCGCCGTTGGCAATGGCCTCGTAAGCTGCCGTCAGCTCCAGATTGGTCACACCGTCCGTCAGACCGCCGAGACAGATGGAAGGAACCACGTCGGATACCACGGTACCGTCTGCTAAGGTTCTGTTCTCCACCAGGGTGCTGATGCCGAAGTTGCTGGCATACTGGAAGCCCAGGGAAGGAGTTACGGTCTCCAGCAGACACTTGGAAGCCGTCATGTTCATGGAACAGGTGATACCCTGGCGAATGTTGGTGTAGCCCATGTAGTAATCGCCCCACCAGTTGTTGAACTTGAAATCATACTCCTCGGACAGAGGGCTGTCATAGTAGGTGGATGCAAGGGTATCTCCGCAGATATCGATGGCAGGGGCAAAGTCCGCCAGGACCTTGAAGCAGGATCCCGGAGAACGGGTGGAATCAATGGCACGGTTCAGAGCCAGGGAACCGGTCTTCTCTCCACGGCCGCCGCAGATGGCTGCCACATAGCCGGTACGATTGTCCAAAATGGTCATGGAGACCTGAGGCTCCAAAATAGGAGAAAGAGTCTCGGAAACGATCTTATCTCCTGCCTCCTTGTCCACCTTCTCCTCCCGGAACTCATCAATGAATTCCCGCATCAGATCCTCCGTATTGAACAGAAGCTGTGCTCTCTGGTTCCGCATCTTGTTCTGGAGATACTTTCTGACATCCGACTCCGTATAGTTATCGGAGGTACCGTCCGTATGAGAGACTCTCAGGCTGTAGCTGCAGCTGTACTTGGTCTCGGGATAATACTCCGGATTGTTGATGACATTGTCCATGATCTCCTGGATCTTGGTGTTCTGAGTCGAATAGATATGCAGACCGCCGCTGTAAAGCAGGTTGTAGGCCTGGGTCTGGGAATAGCCCAGCTTGGTCTGAAGATCCTGTACCACGGATTCGATGACCGCATCCTCAAAGAAGGTATAGATGGAAGATCCGCCGGCTAAGTTCACGTTCTGGATCCGGCTGTAGACATCATCCTTGATGGCATCCGCATATTCCTTCTGGTCGATCTTGCCCTGATCGAGCATGTTGTCCAGTACCTTTTTCCGGCGCTCTGCATTCTTATCCGGATGGCGGATGGGATTGTAGAGGCTGGGGTTCTGGGTAATGGCTGCGATCACCGCAGACTCCGAAAGGGTCAGCTCGCTGACGTCCTTGTTAAAGTAACGGTTGGCTGCGGACTGAACGCCTAAGGTATTATTTCCCAGGTTGATGGTGTTCAGGTAATTCTCCAGGATCCACTCCTTGCTGACCTGCTTCTCCAGCTGGGTGGCCAGGGACTGCTCGTGGATCTTGCGGACGATCTTGTCGCCGAAGGTGGTTTCGGTACCGCCGGCAAAGATATTGTTCTTGATCAGCTGCTGGGTAATGGTGCTGGCACCCTCGGAAAAATGCATCTTGGACATGCCGATGATGGCCGCCCGGAGGATACCCTTTAAGTCGATGCCGTTGTGGGTCTCGAAACGCTCATCCTCGATGGCGATGAAGGCATCGATCAGATGCTGGGGAAGCTGGTCATAGTACACAAGCGAACGGTTGGAGCCGGCCTGCACCAGCGTCAGCATCTCATGCTCCTCGGAATCATACATGGTGGATGCGTAGCCGCTGGGGGTTACGTCCTCCACAGAGATCTCGGGAGTGGTATCCAGGATGGCCCGGAAGGCGCCGTAGGCTAAGGCCCCGCCGGTGGAGATCGCAAAGATCACCGCCAGAAGAAGGGTGCTGAGCAGCGTTACAGCGAATTTATTAAAGACTTTATAGTAAGGAGAACTGCTGACTATGAGCTTCCTCCTGACTGCCTTGTCACTGAAATTCATAAGAATCTCCTCTTGTATCTGAAACAGGTTTTTGTTACATTATCCTTTGGAACCGGAGTACCCTGTCTGTAAGGTGTACATCTTCGGTACAAAACAACCGGTTTTGTATCCTATTATTGTATCAGAAAAATGAAAAGGAATCAACCTGTTGCAGATGCAAAGCAGTTACGACGCCAACTGATTCCGAATGATCACAGGTAACCCAGGAGGTAAATGGATGCCGGACATAACGAGTAAAGCCCCTCAGGGGGAAAATACCCAAGACGGGATGACCTACCGCACCATCCGTGAGACAGCAAGGGGAGAAGTGGTGGAAAAGAAATCCCGTTTTATCGGAGAACTCTTTCCCGTGACCGAAGAGTCGGAAGCCGAGACCATCCTTGCCGGGATCCGGAAGAAATATTACGACGCCAGACACCATTGTCCCGCCTATATCATAGGCGTGCAGGAGGAAAAAGGCACAGGTGACGATCTCCGCCTTGTGCGGACGGAGGTAAAGCGCTTCAGTGATGACGGAGAGCCCTCCCAGACTGCAGGAAGACCCATGATGGATGTGCTGGAAGGTGCCGGTCTTTCCGACTGTCTTCTGGTGGTCACCCGCTACTTCGGAGGTACGCTCTTAGGGACCGGCGGCCTGGTAAGAGCCTACAGCGAAGCCGCCCGTCTGGCTGTGGAGGATGCCCTTTCAAGAGAGATTATCGTAACCTCCACCCTC